>NZ_JBHVPG010000004.1:3913-155629 GCF_042887545.1 Streptomyces sp. NPDC057939 | reverse complement strand
CGCGGGGGCACTTTTTTTTTTGCGCCCCCCCCCCTAACGCGCGGCTGGCGCGGGGGGGGGCGGGCCCCCCCCCGGGGCGCCCCACCGCCACGGACCGTCTCCCACCGGCCGGCGCCCGCCTACTGCGGGTCCGGTCCCGTCGCCACGGGCCGCTCCGGGTCGGAGGACCACTGCGACCAGCTGCCCGCGTACAGGGCCGCCGGGATTCCGGCCACCTCCAGGGCCAGCACCTCGTGGGCCCCGGAAACCCCCGACCCGCAGTACACGCCCACCGGGGTGTCCCCGTCGGCGCCCAGCGCCTCGAACCGCGCGCGCAGCGCTCCGGCCGGCAGGAAGCGACCGTCCTGCGTCACGTTCTCCGTGGTCGGGGCCGAGACCGCGCCCGGGATGTGACCGCCGATCCGGTCGATCGGCTCGACCTCGCCGCGGTAGCGCTCCCCCGCCCGGGCGTCCAGGAGGAGTCCGGCGCGGGCCAGGGCGGCCGCCCCGTCGGCGTCCAGCAGACCCAGGACACCCGGGTTTGGCTTGAAATCGCCTTCCGTGGGGTTCGGCGTGTCGGAGGTCACCTCTCCACCCGCCGCAGTCCAGGCGGCCAGGCCACCGTCCAGGACGCGCACCGCCGGGTGACCCGTCCAGCGCAACAGCCACCAGGCACGGGCCGCGGCCCAGCCCTGGCCGCCGTCGTACACGACCACGGGGGTGTCGGAGCCCACGCCGGCGCGGCGCATGGCCGCCGCGAAGGCCTCCGGATCCGGCAGCGGGTGGCGTCCACCCGACCCGGGCGGACCTGCCAGTTCACGGTCGAGGTCGACGTACACGGCGCCGGGCAGGTGGCCCGCCTCGTAGGCGGGGCGCTGGTCGGGACCGCCCAGTTGCCAGCGGACGTCCAGGAGCACCGGCGGCCGGGGTCCGGCCAGCTCGTCCGTCAGTTCGGAGGCCGAGAGAATCGCAGTCATGGGCCCATCCTGCCCCCGCCGCGGGGTCCGTGTAACGGTCCCGACACCCGCGGGCCGCAGGGATTCGGTCATCTCTCTTCCCGGCCCGGACGACCCGGCCCGGTCGGGGCGCGCCGCGTGTCCCGGGGTGCAAGCATCGGGCGGGTACGGGGACGAGACGGAGGAGACTGCTGACATGACCGAGGCAGCGCGGGCTTCGCGGCGCCCGCCCGGCACACCCTGCTGGGTGAGCCTCATGGCGCACGGTCTCGGGAGCACCGAGGCCTTCTACGCCGACCTCTTCGGCTGGGAGTACGAGCCGGGGCCGCAGCACCTCGGCCCGTACGTCCGGGCGTTCCTCGACGGTGACGAGGTGGCGGGCATCGGCCAGCTGCCGCCCGACCGGGACCTTCCGGTCGCCTGGACCACGTACTTCGCCACCGACGACGCCGACGCGACCGCCGAGGCGATCCGGTCCTGCGGCGGCACGGTCGCGGTGGGCCCGCTGGACGCCGGGCCGGTGGAGCGGATGGCGATCTGCTCCGACCCGCTGGGTGCGATCTTCGGGATCTGGCAGGCCGGGGACCATCCCGGAGCACGGCCGTTCGGGATGCCCGGCTCGCCCGTGTGGAACGAGCTGCTCACCCAGGAGAGCGTGGCGGTCGGCACGTTCTACTCGTACGTCTTCGGCCACGAGGCGGAGGAGTACAAGGGCCCGGACGCCGAGCTGTACGCGGACGGTCCCGGCGGCCTGGACTACCTGACGCTGCTGCTGGCGGGCCGCCCGGTCGCGGCCGTGCACGGGGTCGGCCGGGCGCTGCCCCGCGACCGGGGGCCGCACTGGATGACGTACTTCGAGGTCGCCGACCCGGACGGGGCCGCCGAGCGGGTGGTGGACCTGGGCGGACGGATCGTCAGCCCGGCCCGGGACCGGATCCGCGGGCGGCTGGCCACCGTGGCGGACCCGGAGGGGGCGGTGTTCTCCCTGATCCGGTCCTACGGCGAGGGCGGCCCCGCGTGAGGTGACCCGACCGCGGCCGCACCGCCGGGGGGGGGCCGTCCCCGGGGTGCGCCGCGCGGGTTCCGTCAGCGGACCAGGAGCACGATCGCCGATCCCCACACGGTGAGCAGGACGTTGCCGAGGGCGTACGGGACGGTGCAGCCCAGACCCGGGATCTGGCTGCGGGCGCGCTCGTTGAGGGCGCCGATCGCGGCGGTGGTGGTCTGGGCCCCGGCCAGCGCGCCCAGCAGGGTGGGGAGCGGGATCCGCAGCACGAAGTGCCCGAACAGGAATCCGACGACCAGGGGCAGCGTGGTGGCCACGGCCCCGCCGACGAGCAGCGGCCAGCCCGCCTGGGCGAGGCCACCGGCGAAGCTGGGACCGGCGTTCAGGCCGACGATGGTGACGAACATGCAGAGCCCGAGGGTGCCCAGCAGCCATTGGGCGGCGGAGGGCAGGTTGCCGTAGGTCGGGTGCTTGCTGCGGACGTGGCCGAAGACCAGTCCCATCAGCAGGGCCCCGGTCGAGGTGGACAGGGACAGCGGGGCGCCCGCGGCGTGCAGGGCCGGGATGCCGATGCAGCCGCCGATGAAGAGGCCGCTCGCGATCCACACCATGTCGGTGGCGAAGGTGGTCGGCACCGCCTTGCCCAGTTCCCCGGCGGCCGCGTCCACCAGCCGGCGGGGGCCGGTGAGGACCAGGGTGTCGCCGCGCTGGAGGGAGTTGGCGCGGCCCATCGGGAGCTCGGCTCCGGACCGCAGCTGGCTGACGATGAACACGCCGGTCATGAAGTCCTCGTGCCGCAGGGTCCCGACGGTCGCGCCGTCGGTGCGGTGGCCGGTCAGCACGATGTGCAGGGTCTCGGTCCGGTAGCCGAGCAGTTCGAAGTCGTCGGACTCCATCCCGATGTGGGTGCGCGCGTCGAAGGCGACGAGGTCCCCGCGGACGGCGCTGACGGCGACGGTGTCGCCGAGGCGCAGCCGGGTGTCGGTGTCGTGCTCGATGATCCGCCCGTCCCGGCGGACCCGGGTGATGTAGATCCGGCGGTCCAGCTCGCGCTGCTCCGCCTCGAACTCCCCGATGCCGCGCCCGGCGAACCCCTCGACGTCCACGTCGTAGGCGCGCAGGACGTGCTGGTAGTAGCCCTGGCCCGCGTCGGGATCGGGGTCCGGCACCGCGCTGTCGAGATCGGCGGCGAGGACGGCGCTGTCGGCGGCGAGGTCGCGGCGCAGCAGTCGGGGCAGGACCGTGGGCAGCAGGATCGCGGGCAGGACGGTGCCGAGCGGGTAGGTGACGGCGTAGGCGATGGCGACGAGGTGGGCCTGGTCCTGGGCGTCGGCGGGGCTCAGGCCCGGGAGGTGGACGATCGTGTCGGCGGCGACGCCGATCACGGAGGACTGGGTGAGGGCCCCGCCGAGGAGGCCCGCCGCGAGGCCGGGGCCGTAGCCGAGCAGGGAGGCGAGCAGCCAGCAGGTGGCGAGGCCGCCGATGCAGACGACCAGGGTGAGCAGGAGCTGGGGGACGGCGTCCTTGCGCAGCGACCGGAAGAACTTGGGGCCGACGTCGTAGCCGAGGGCGAAGAGGAACATCAGGAAGAACAGGGACTTGATCGGCCCGGTGATCTCCACGTGGGTCTGTGACCCGATGATCAGTCCTGCGACGAGGCAGCCGGTGACGGCGCCGACGGCGAAGGTCTTGTAGCGGATCCGGCCGATCTGGAACCCGACGGCGACTGTGAGGAAGACGAGGAGCTCGGGGTACGGCTCGAAGACGTGCTGCCGCAGCCAGTCCATGCGCGCTCCCCCTCGATCGGGCCGGTGCCCGATCCCTGCCCGGGGGCGCGGGCCCCGGCAACGCCCGCCGGGGCCGTTCCCCCTATCGGCCGAGCGCGGAGCGCAGGGTGAGCCCGTACCGGACGCGCAGGCGGCGCAGTTCCCACACCGAAAGCGCGGTCACCGACAGCGGTGGTCCGATCAGGAAGAGGAGTCGGACGGGGAGCGGGGCGTGGACGGGCGGCGCGTCGAAGACCTGGACCGCGCACATCGCCCAGACGAGGGCCGGCGATATCAGCGGCGGGAGCACTTCGTGGACGTCGGCGGTGCGGAAGGTGTGGTGGACGCCGTACATCACCGAGGCCAGACCGAAGGGCAGCGCGAAGGTGTAGACGGCGGCGAAGACGATGTTGAGGAGGAAGCCGGCGGCGCCCATGAAGTCCGCCATCATCAGGCTGCCCGCGGGCCCGGCCAGCAGGAGGAGCAGGATGGTCCCGAAGAGCGCCCCGAGGGCGGACAGCGGGCCGCGCAGTCGGGCCCGGTAGAAGGCGGGGCCGGGTCGCCGGGCGCACAGCACGAAGGTGGCCAGCGCGATCGGCACGAGGACCAGCAACACGCCCGCGCTGAGGAAGAACTCGACGAACTTCTCCTGGAGCACCGAGCCCGCGGACCGGCTCAGCGGATAGGAGTAGAGCAGCCATCCGGTGGCCACGCCGCCGATGGCGGTACGGGCGACCTTGGCGGCCTCGATCTGCGGATCGATCAGCCGCCCGGGTCGCGCGGGGCGTTGCACCCGGGCGGCGAGCACGAGCGGCAGCATGAGGAAGCCGACGCACCCCGAACGGCCGTCGCTCCGAGGTCTCCTGGTACTTCGCGCGTACGTGCGCATGGCGTCGCCCCCCTGACGATCATGAACACCGCATCATAAGGGCCGTCCGCGGGGCCCGGGGCGGCGGGACGGCGGGACGGCGGGACGGGGCGGGGTCGGGGGCAGGACGCGGGGGCTGATCGGCCTCGTGCGGCCGGTGGTGCCGGGAAGGCCGGCGGGGCGGCCCGCCCTGCCGGCCTTCCGCATTCTCCATATGATGATTCGTACTGCTTTGAGCACTGATGCGAAGGTGGTACTCCCATGCCCACTGGCCTCACGGTCGACACGGTAGGCCCGGTGGACGTCGCCGTGGTCGCCTTCGACGGCAACCGGTTCAACGGCGACGTCGCCCCGGCCCTACGCGAACTGCAGGAGAGCGGGGTGGTCCGGATCCTCGACCTGACGTTCGTGAACAAGGGACCGGACGGATCGGTCGCCGTGGTGGAACTGGACGACGCCGCGGTGGACGAAGCGTTCCGACGGGTGACCGGGGAGGGTTTCGACCTGCTCAGCGACGACGACCTCACCCGGGTGGCCGATCAACTGCCGGACAACTCTTCGGCGGTCGTCCTCGTCTGGGAGAACACCTGGGCGTCCCGGCTCGCCGCGGCCCTGCGGGAATCCGACGGGCAGGTGGTCCTCATGGAGCGGATCCCCCGCACCGAGGTCGTACGGGCGATCACCGCCCTGGACGAGGAGGGCTGACGACATGGTGATGCGTCGACGGATGGGACGGCCGGGCCTGCTCGGCACGATGGCCCGGACCGCGGTCGTGGCCGGCACGGCCACCGCGGTGTCGGGCCGGATGCAACGCGCGGCCGCCGACCGGAGCGCCGACCAGCAGACGGCCGCCGACGCCCGGGAACAGGAACTGGTGGACCGAACGGCCGCCCAGGTACCGGTCACCGCCCCCGCGCCGCCCGCGGTGGACCGGGTCGGTCAACTGACCCAACTGGCCGAACTGAAGGCGCAGGGCGTGCTCACCGAAGCGGAGTTCGCGGCGGAGAAGGCCCGGATCCTGAGCTCCTGAGCTCCTGAGCTTCTGAGCGGCTGAGCTCCTGAGCGGCTGAGGCCCGCCGGTCCCGTTCGGCAGCCGGAAGGAGACGAAGGCCCGTCGGCTTCCTTGCGGCTGCCGGAAGGAAGCCGAGGCCCGTCAGCCTCGTTCCGGCACCCGGAAGGTGCGCCGGTAGGCGTGCGGACTGGTGCCGGTGAGGCGTTTGAAGCGCTCGCGGAAGGCGGTGGGCGAACCGAAGCCGACCTGCTCGGCGATCCGCTCGACGGGGTGCGCGGTGGTCTCCAACAGGTACTGCGCCTGCCGGATCCGGGCCCGGTGCAACCACTGGAGCGGGGAGGTGCCCGTCTGCTCCCGGAAGCGCCGGTTGAGGGTCCGCACGCTCATCCCGCCCTGCGCGGCGACGTCGTCGAGGGTGAGGTCGCGCCGGGCATTGTCCTCCATCCAGCGCAGGAGCGGCTCCAACACCGATCCGCGCGGGGTGGGCGGCTGGTCGTGGACGATGAACTGGGCCTGACCGCCGTCCCGCTCCAACGGCATGACGGCCAGCCGGGCGGCGTCGGCGGCCACCGCCGAACCGAGGTCCCGCCGGATCATGTGCAGACACAGGTCCAGCCCGGCCGCGGCGCCGGCCGAGGTGAGCAGCCGGCCGTTGTCCACGTAGAGCACCCCCGGGTCCACCTCCACGGCGGGGTGGCGTGCGGCCAGCAGTCCGGCGGCCGACCAGTGCGTCGTGGCGCGCAGGCCGTCGAGGAGTCCGGTGGCCGCCAGCACGAAGGCGCCCACGCAGATGGAGGCGAGCCTGGTCCCCCGGGCGGCGGCCTGCCGCAGCGCGTCCAGCACCTCCTCGGGTACCGGCGCCGCGGGATCGGCCACGCCCGGCACGATGATCGTGTCCGCCTCGGCCAGGGCCGCCAGCGGCCACGGAGCGCGCAGGACGAACGCCCCGGCGTCGACCTCCTCGGCGGGCGCGCAGACCCGGACCCGGTAGGCCGGACGACCGTCGGGCAGCCGGGTACGCGCGAACACCTCGATCGGCGTGGACAGGTCGAACGGGATCACGCCGTCCAGGGCGAGCACGGCCACGGTATGCATGGCCCGACCCTAGCCCTACGCGGCACCGGCGCCGGCCGGAACCCCGTGCACGGTGGAGGGATATCAGGTGGTCAGGGACAGTCGAGACGCACGGATCACCGGTTGGCCACAATCCGTTGGTAGGTGGCATTCCAGCCCGTTCTCCCGGCGGCGGGCCGTGACTAGCGTCGGTGTCGGCGCCCCACCGGGGCGCGTCCCCCGAGAGACAAGGACACCCGTCCGATGCTGTGCCAGATCGTGCTCTTCGACGGCTTCGACCCCCTGGACGTCATCGCCCCGTACGAGGTTCTCCACGCCGGCGCCATGGCGGCGCCGGGGGCGCTGCGGGTGGAACTGGTCTCGGCGGAGGGCCCGCGCGACGTACCCGGCGGCGCGGGAGCGATCTCGCTGCGGGCCTCGACCCGGCTGGATCCGCAGCGCGCGGACCTGGTCGTCGTACCGGGCGCCGCGGGCCCCCCCGGCCCCCTCGCCGGCCCGGACGCCCCGCCGGACGCCGACTCCATCCCCGCCGTCCTCGGCCGCGCCCTGGAAACGGGCCTGCCCGCACTGCTGGAGGAGGCCCTCGGCCGGCCGGGGTCGACCGTCGCCACCGTGTGCGGCGGCTCCCTGGTGCTCGCCATGGCCGGACTGATCGAGGGCCGGCACGCGACCACCCACCACCTGGGCCTGGACCTGCTCGGCGCCACCGGAGCGGTCGCCGTCGACGCCCGCGTCGTGGACGACGGCGACCTGGTGACCGGGGCCGGCGTCACCTCCGGCCTGGACCTGGGCCTCCACCTGCTGGAACGCGAGCTCGGCCCGCGCATCGCCCACGCCGTGGAGCGGCTCTTCGCCCACGAGCGCCGCGGCACCGTGTGGCGCGCCACCGGGCCGGTCCCGGCGGCCTTCTGAAGCCGGCCGCCCCCTCCCCGGACCCCCTGCCGGCCGACCTCTTGCCGCCCGGCCCCTTGTCCCCCTGACCTCCTGGATCACCCACGTGACGAAGTTCCTCCTCGCCGTCCACGTCCTGGCGGCGATCATCACCATCGGCCCGGTCACCGTCGCCGCCGGCCGGTTCCCCCCGACGGCCCGCCGCGCGGCGACCGAGCCCGGCAACGCTGCCCACCTCGCCGAGGCCCGTACGCTGCACCGCATCTGCCGGGTCTACGCCGTGATCGCGGTCGCGGTGCCCGTGTTCGGTCTGGCAACCGCCAACAGCCTCCGGGTGCTGAGCAGCCCCTGGCTCCTGACCTCCATCGCCCTGACCGCAGCGGCCGCGGCGGTGCTCGGTTTCCTGGTGCTGCCGCGCCAGTCGTCGACGCTGACCGCCCTCGACGGCCCCCTCGACGCGGGCACGGTCGGGAGCGTCCGGCGGACTGCCGGGCAACTGGGCATGTACACCGGGCTGTTCAACCTGCTGTGGGCGACGGTGACCGTCCTGATGATCGTCCGCCCCGGCTCCACCACCGGAGCCTGACGTGCGACGCCCCGACCGACTCCTCCGGTTCTGCGCCCCTCTGGAACTCGTCACCCTGGCCGTACTGCTGACCAACGTCGGCGCCCTGCACCTGGAGGCCGTCGCCTCGGCCGTCGGCCCCCTGCACGGCTGCGCCTACCTGATCGTCGTCCTCACGACCGCCCGCGAGCCGGACGCCGACCGGAGGACCGTCGCCCTGTCGGCCGTCCCCGGCATCGGCGGCGTCCTCGCCCTGCGCCGCCTGACCGCGAACCGTACGTCGCTCAGGCGTGGTTGACGGGGAGGACGTCCGGGGAGAGGGCGCCCGCCCGGGCCGCCGCGGAGGTCATCCGCTTGCGGTGGTGGCGGCGGCACAGGACCTCGTAGCCGATCTCGCCGGCCGGGCGGTTCACGTCGCCGACGACGACCTGGGCGCCCTCGACCACCATCTCGCCGCCGACCGTACGGGCGTTGTGGGTGGCGCGGGCGCCGCACCAGCACAGTGCCTCGACCTGGAGCTGTTCGAGGCGGTCCGCGAGTTCGATCAGGCGCTGCGAGCCCGGGAAGAGCTTCGTGCGGAAGTCCGTCGTGATGCCGAAGGCGAAGACGTCCAGACCCAGGTCGTCCACGATCCGGGCGAGCTGGTCGATCTGTTCGGGAGCCAGGAACTGCGCCTCGTCCACGATCACGTAGTCGGCCTTGCCGCCCTTGGACAGCTGCGCGACCAGGTACGCGTACAGGTCCATGCCCTCGGGCGCCTCGACCGCCTCCGTCACCAGGCCCAGGCGCGAGGACAGCTTGCCCTCGCCCGCCCGGTCGTCCCGCGTGAAGATGACGCCCTGCAGGCCCCGCGCGTCACGGTTGTGCGCGATCTGGAGCGCCAGGGTGCTCTTTCCGCAGTCCATCGTTCCGGAGAAGAACACCAGCTCGGGCATGGCAGGACGGGACCTTTCGGGTCGTGGGCGACGAACGGGAGGGGACGGGTGGCGGGGTCGATCAGGTGCGGACTTCGAGCAGCGGGACCAGCTGCTCGGCCGCGGTCATGGAGCCGTGCATGCCGACGAGCGCCGACTCGTTGGGCTCGTTGCGGGAGGCGGTGATCGCCACGTCCGCCTGGGCGGCGGCGATCACGTCGCCGATCCGGCCGAGCACGCGCTCGTCGCACTCCCCAGGAGCGCCGAACCAGCCCAGTTCGAGGGCTTCTTCGCGGCTCGCGACCCAGAAGCGGTCGCCGAGGACCTCGCGCCACACGGTGAGTACGTCGGCCTCGGCGCCCGGTACGGCGTACACGTGCCGGGCCCGTCCCTCGCCGCCGAGCAGGGCCACGCCCGCGCCCAGCTCCCAGTCGTCGTCGAAGTCGATCCGGGATTCCTCGTCGAAGGGGACGTCGACCATGCCGTGGTCGGCGGTCACGTACAGCGCGGTGCGCGGCGGCAGCTGTTCGGCGAGGCGCTGCACGAGCCGGTCGACGAACATGAGCTGGCCGCGCCAGGCGTCGGAGTCCACTCCGTGCCGGTGTCCGGCCCCGTCGAGTTCGCTGTAGTACGTGTACACGAGCGAGCGCTCGGCGGCCGCGAGCTGGATCGCCGCGAGGTCCATGCGTTCCTCGCCGGTCATCCGGCCGTGGAAGGTGCCGCCGCTGAGCGCGACCTTGGTGAGCGGCGTGGTGCGGAACGTGGGCGAGGACACCTGTGCGGTGTGCACCCCCGCGGCGTCCGCGAGCTGGAACACGGTCGGGTAGGGCTGCCAGGGCTTGGGCGCGGTCCACGGCTGCCAGCGGAGCTGGTTCATCAGCTCGCCGGAGGCGGGGTTGCGCACGGCGTAGCCCGGCAGGCCGTGGCGGGCCGGCGGCAGGCCGGTGCCGACGGAGGCCAGGGAGGTGGCGGTGGTCGCGGGGAAGCCCGCGGTGATCGGGCGGCCGGTGCCGCCGCGCGAGCCGGCGAGGAGGGAGGTGAGGTACGGGGCCTCGTCGGGGTGGGCCTTGATCTGCTCCCAGCCCATGCCGTCGACCAGGAACACGCAGTTCCGGTCGGCCGGGGTGAGCTCGGCGATCCCGGCGGCGAGGCCGGGCACCCCCTGACCGGCCGCGAGGGTCGGCAGGAGGTCGGCGAGCGAGCCGGTCCCGTAGTGCGGGACCGGGGCGCCGGCGAGGTCGAGCAGTTCCGGTTCGTCCTGCCAGTTCGGCGGCGCGGAGTACGACATCAGCGGGCGGGACCGGAGGTGGCGGCCGTCGCCTCGGAGAGCGCCTGGGCGAAGACCAGGGTCTGGCGCACCGTCTCGGGGCCGTCGCCGGCCTCGCTGACCCGCAGGCTGAGGTCGTCCGCGGTGGAGTTGCCTGTGTAGCCGTGGTCGGCGTCACAGTTCGCGTCGCCGCAGGCGGCGGGCTCCAGGTCGATGCGCGAGACGGCGCCCCAGCCGATGGTCAGCACGACCTCGCGGGGCAGGGTGCCCGGGGTGTACGACTCCGGGTTGGCGACGACGCGGCTGAGGACCACGGAGGAGATGCTGCTGAGCTTGACCGACTCGGTGGAGGTGGTCGCGTACGGGGAGGGGGACCCGGCGTCGGCGGCCTGCTCGTCGGTGTGGCTGACGATGAAGCGGTTGCCGGTGAGGACCAGCACGGTCACGTGCCGGCGGACCTCGTTGGAGTCGAAGGTGGTCTCCTGGTGGACCAGGTACGACGAGATCGGCTCGCCGCCCACGGCGGCCTCCACCGCCTCGGCCACGAGGGCCGGGTAGTAGCCGCTGCGCTCGATCGCCGCGCGCAGCCCCTGGGTCGTCGTACCGGATTTCGCCATGAGGTCCATCCTAAGGCCCCTCCGGGGTCCCCCTACCTGCCCGTCGCTCAGTAGCTGGGCAGGGTGCGCGGGCCGAGGTCGGTGCGGGCGGGCGGGTGGGCGACGCGGACGGTGGCGCTCAGCACGGAGAGGCCCTCCGTGGCGACGACCACCGGCTCCAGGGAGACCCCGACGACCTCGGGGTGGTCGTCGACGAGTCGGGACAGCCGCAGCAGGAGTTCCTCCAGGGCGCGGGTGTCCACGGGGTCGCTGCCGCGCCAGCCGAAGAGCAGCGGGGCGGTGCGGATGGAGCGGATCAGCGCGGCCGCGTCCCGGTCGGTGGCGGGGACGAGCCGGTGGGCGGTGTCGCCGAGCAGCTCGGAGGCGACGCCCGCGAGACCGAAGGTGAGGACGGCTCCTCCGACGGGGTCGATGACGGAGCGGACGACGGTGTCCACGCCGCGCGGCACCATGGCCTGCACCACGGGGAGCAGCTCGGCGGGCTTGCCGAGGGTGTCGGTGAGCTCCTCGTACGAGCGCCTCAGCTCGGCCTCGGTGGTGAGGTCGAGGCGTACGCCGCCCAGGTCGGCCCGGTGGCGCAGGTGCGGGGCGGTGGTCTTGAGGGCGACGGGGTAGCCGAGCACGCGGGCCGCGCGGGCGGCGGCGTCGGGGGTGGGGGCGGGCAGGACGGGCAGGACGCGGATGCCGTAGCGGCCGAGCAGCTCTCGGCCGTCCGCCTCGTCCAGGGTGGCGACGGAGGCGGGGGCGACGTCCGCGAGCAGGCGGGCGAGCAGGCCGGCGGCGCCGGGTTCGTCGATGTCCTCGTACTCGGGGACCTGGCCGCCCTCGGCGGCGGCCCGGCGCCACTGGCCGTAGCGGACGGCTTCGGCGAGTGCCTTCACGGCCCGCTCGGCGGCGGGGTAGGTCGGGATCGGGCCGCCGCAGGCGGGCGGCGCGGCGGCGGCGTCGGGGGTCGTGTCCCCGACGGCGTCCGGGCCGGGCTCGGCCGGCGGGGTCCACGCGGGGCCGCGCGGGGCGGCCGCTCCGGGGGAGGTGGCGCGCGCGGCGGACAGGGCCTCCACCAGGGCGCCGAGTTCCACGTGGACCACGGCGACGGGCTTGCCCGGCGCCTCGGCCGCGGCCTCGCGCAGGGCGGCCGCGAGGTCGTCGGCCAGGGCCTGCTCGCCGACCCAGGGGATGGCCGTGACGATGACCGCGTCGTGGTCGGGCGAGGCCAGGGCGGCGGAGAGGGCGGCGCGGAAGTGGGCGGGGGTGGCGGCGGTGGTCAGGTCGAGCGGGGGCAGCGGGCGCAGGCCCTCCGTCAGGCAGGCGTCGTAGGTGAGGACGCCGAGGGACTCGGAGTTCCCGAGGATGGCCACCCGGGGGCCGGCGGGGACCGGTTGCCCGGCGAGCAGGAGGCCGACGTCGACCAGTTCCGTGACGGTGTCGACCCGGATGACGCCGGCCTGCCGCAGCAGCTCGGAGACGGTGCTGTCGGTGAGCCTCGTACCGGGGACGACGTGGCCGGCCGGGGTGTGGCGGCCGCCGCGGGCGACGACCACGGGCTTGACTGCGGAGGTGCGGCGCGCGAGGCGGGTGAACTTGCGCGGGTTGCCGAGGGTTTCCAGGTAGAGCAGGGCCACGTCGGTGGCGTCGTCGTCGTACCAGTACTGGAGGATGTCGTTGCCGGAGACGTCGGCCCGGTTCCCGGCGGAGATGAAGGACGACAGGCCTCCGCCGCGCCGGAGCAGTCCGGACAGCAGGGCGATGCCGATGGCGCCCGACTGGGTGAACAGGCCGATGCGGCCGCGGGCGGCGGCGGGTCCGGGGGCCAGCGAGGCGTTCAGTTCGACCTCGGGGGCGGTGTTGATCACCCCGAAGGCGTTGGGGCCGATCAGCCGCATCCCGTACGAGCGCACCTGCCGGACGAGTTCGCGCTGGCGGGCCAGGCCGGCCGGGCCGCTCTCGCCGTAGCCTGCGGAGAGCACGACCAGGCCCTGCACCCCGTGTTCGCCACAGCCCGCGACGGCGTCGGGGACCCGGTCGGCGGGCACGGCGATCACGGCGAGGTCCACGGGGGCGCCGATGTCCGCGACGGTGCGGTAGGCCCGTACGCCGTCCAGCAGGTCCCCCTCGATGCCGGGGCCGCGGGCCTCGTTGACGGCGTAGAGGTGCCCGTGGAAGCCGCCGTCGCGCAGGTTGCGCAGGGCCGCCGCGCCGACTCCCGAGCCCGAACGGCTGACGCCGATGACGGCGACGGAGCCGGGGGCGAGCAGTCGCTGGACCGAGCGGGCCTCGGCGCGCTGTTCGCGGGCGCGCTGCACCGCGAGGGACTCGGCGGTGGGTTCGAGGTCGAGGGTGAGGTGGACGGAGCCGTCCTCGAAGCTGCGCTTCTGCTGGTAGCCGACGTCCGTGAACACTTTGATCATCTTGTTGTTGGCGGGCAGCACTTCGGCGGCGAACCGGCGGATGCCCCGCTCCCGGGCCACGGCGCCGATGTGTTCCAGGAGCGCGGAGGCGACGCCGCGGCCCTGGTGGGCGTCCTGGACGAGGAAGGCGACCTCGGCCTCGTCGGCCGGGGCGGAGGCGGGCCGGCCGTCCGGGCCGATCCGGTCGAAGCGGACCGTGCCGATGAACTCCCCGCCGATGGTCGCCGCGAGGCCGACGCGGTCCACGTAGTCGTGGTGCGTGAAGCGGTGCACGTCGCGGGCGGACAGGCGCGGGTAGGGCGCGAAGAAGCGGTAGTACTTCGACTCGTCGGAGACCTGTTCGTAGAAGCTGGTGAGCCGTCCCGCGTCCTCGGTGGTGATGGGGCGGATGCGGGCGGTGCCGCCGTCGCGCAGCACGACGTCCGCTTCCCAGTGGGCCGGGTACGAGTGGTCCGACACGGTCGTCATGGGGTCACCCTAAGGGGCGGACGGGCGGTGCGGACCGGCCTGGACGCGAGCGCGCGCCGAACGCGGCAGTCCGGGGCGAACCGGTGCAAGCTGGGGAGGGTCGAACGGCGGTGGATCAGGGCCGAAGGTCGGTCCGAGCATTCGGGGTGCCGTGAGAGACTGGTCTAGACAACCGTAAGAACCTGAAGGGCATCACCATGGCAGAGCGCCGCGTCAACGTCGGCTGGGCCGAGGGCCTGCACGCTCGTCCCGCCTCGATCTTCGTCCGGGCGACGACCGCTTCCGGCGTCCCGGTGACCATCGCGAAGGCGGGCGGCGACCCCGTCAACGCCGCTTCCATGCTGGCGGTCCTGGGCCTGGGCGCCCAGGGCGGCGAGGAGATCGTTCTCGCTTCCGAGGCCGAGGGCGCGGACGCCGCCCTGGACCGCCTCGCGAAGCTGGTCGCCGAGGGCCTCGAGGAGCTCCCGGAGACCGTCTGACCCTTCGGGTCCGGTTACCCCTCACGAGCGGCGGAGCCGCAGCCCCCGGCGATCCCGGGGACTGCGGCTCTTCCGTTTTTCGGCTGCGCGGTTCGATGGCCGCACCGTACCGCGGCTCCACGGAATTGCGACACCCGACCTCACGCCCAATTTCCGGCGGAAATTCGATGCCCGGAAATAGCGGGCGCCGCGAAGAACGCGGAAAACACGGAATGAAAGGACGACACCCCGGACCGGCCCTCGCGACGTGCGAATGTCCGGCCACCTTTGTATACGGCGCGTGTTAATGCCGGGCGCTCGACATGTTTACGGCAGGTTGCGGAGTCCTCACCCGCGGCCGGTGCGCCTCGGTCGCGCGCGCCGCGTGCTGCGCGGTCAACGCCCGGGCCCGATCGGCGTCCCCGCGCGCCACCGCGTCCACGATGCCGCCGTGCTCGGCCCAGGACTCGGCGGGGCGTACGGGGGCCTCCACCGCGTACATCCAGGCGATCTTGCGCCGGGTCTGGGTCAGCAGCGCGATCAGGCCCGGACTACCGGACGCCTGGGCCAGCGTCTCGTGGAACCAGGCCCCGAGGTCGCGCAGGTCCTCCCCCTGACCCCTGCGGGCCCGCTCCTGCCCGAGCCGGACCAGCCCGCGCAGCACCTTCAAGTGGCCCTCCGTGCGCCTGTGGGCCGCCCTGGAGGCCGCCAGGGGCTCCAGGAGCATCCGTAGCTCCAGGAGGTCGGCCGCCTCCTGTTCGGTGGGCTCGGCCACGCAGGCGCCCGCGTGGCGGCGCGTGGTGACGAACCCCTCGGACTCCAGGGTGCGCAGCGCCTCGCGGACCGGGACGCGGGAGACCCCGTAGCGGCGGGCGAGGACCTCCTCGGTGAGTCGGCCGCCCGGCCCGAAGAAGCCGGAGACGATATCGTCGCGGATCGCTGTGCACACCGCGTGCGCGGGAATACGCAAGACCGGACCTCCGCTTGAATTCGGTTGCCGGCGCCGTCGCCGGAATCGTGACCGTGTCGCGACTCTATTGCAACACGCGAATATTTCCGAGGACGGCCGGAAATCCGAAACATTCCACGGATCCGGGGAGGGAACCCGGCCGGGAACGCGGGGCGGGGACACGGGCGCGGCCCTGGGCGCCGAAAACGCGGACGACCCCGGCTCGGTGAGCCGGGGTCGTCCGTGAAGACCGGTGGTGCGGTGCCGCTCGGGTCAGAGGTTCACACCGTGCGAGCGCAGGTACGCCAGCGGGTTGATGTCCGAGCCGTACTGGGCACTGGTGCGCGCCTCGAAGTGCAGGTGCACGCCGCTGGAGTTGCCGGTGGTGCCGGCGAGGCCGATCTGCTGGCCCGGGGCGACCTGCTGGCCGGCGGAGACGCTCAGCGAGTCCATGTGGCCGTACTGCGTGTAGGTGCCGTCGCTGTGCTTGATGATCACGTTGTTGCCGTACGCGCCGCCCCAGCCGGCCTCGACGACCGTGCCGGCGCCGACCGCGCGGACCGAGGTGCCGAGGGAGGCGTGGAAGTCGATGCCCGTGTGGCTGCCGGAGGACCACATGGCGCCGCCCGCACCGTAGGAGGTGCTGACGTAGGAACCCGCGATGGGCGAGACGTAGGTGTTGAGGCGCTTGCGCTCCTCCTCGCGGGCGACGCGCTCGGCGGTCTCCCGCTCGGACTTCGCCTTGGCCTCGGCGGCCTCGGCGACGCGCTTGGCCTCGGCGGCACGCTGCTTGGCGTCGGCCTCGGCCTGGGCCTGGGCGGTGACGGCGTCGGCGGCGCGCTGCTGCAGGTCGGCCTGGGCCACGATGTCGCCCTGGAGGTCGTTGGCGACGACGACCGGGTTCTGGCCGGTGTCCTCCATGGAGGGGCCCGAGTTGTCCGCCGCGAAGGCCGGGGCCGCGATGGTGCCGACCACGCCCGTGGTGGCGAGGGCGGCTATACCGGCGTAGCCGGCGGTCTTGCGGCTCAGACGGCTGGAGCCGCGGTGCTTGCCGGAGCCGGTGGGACGACTGCCAAACGCCATGAAGGGGGTGATCCTTTCCTTCCCTCTCGCCTACCGGGTTAGCTGACGGGTTCGGAGCAGGAAGGTCTCCTACGGACCTCCTCTTGCGAGGCGGTCCGATTCACCCCAGGGACTGTGGGTCCCCGGCTCCCCAGGCTCGCGCCTGACGGGGACTCGGCGATCACTGTTCGGTGCCGCGGATGCGGCGGGCACAACTGACGAACAGCAGGGCCGACGCTAGGCGGATCATCAGTGGATCGCCAAACACACGAGCGCTTTTGTTGCGTACGCCACACCGCATACGAGCAACCAAACCACTAAACGGACAAAAGGGGCTCTGACGGATAATCCATCAGAGCCCCTCGGGAAACGGTCGGTTACCGGTGGAGCGGCGGTCTCCCGCCGCTCGATCCCCGGTCAACCACCGGTCAGTTGGTGACGACCGTTACGGCGCCGATTCCCAGTGCCCGTACGGGCTCCTCGATCTGAGCCGCGTCGCCCACGAGCACCGTCACCAGACGGTCCACCGGGAAGGCGCGCACGACCGCCGAAGTCGCCTCCGCCGTACCGGTTTCCGCCAGCCGCGCGTACAACCGCGCCTGGTAGTCGTCCGGCAGCTCCTGCTCGACCTGGTCGGCCAGCGTGCCCGCCACGGAGGACGCCGTCTCGAACTTCAGCGGGGCCACGCCCACCAGGTTCTGCACCGCCACATCCCGCTCGGCGTCGGTCAGTCCGCCCTCCGCGAGGGTGCGCAGCACCTTCCAGAGGTCCTCCAACGCCGGGCCGGTGTTCGGGGTGTCCACCGAGCCGCTGATGGCGAGCATCGAGGCGCCCTTGCCGTCGGCGGTGGAACGCAGGACCTGGCCGAAGGCGCGCACGCCGTACGTGTACCCCTTCTCCTCGCGCAGCACCTTGTCCAGGCGCGAGGTGAGCGTGCCGCCGAGGCAGTACGTACCGAGCACCTGCGGGGCCCACACGAGGTCGTGGCGGTCCGCGCCGATCCGGCCGATGAGCAACTGCGTCTGGACCGCGCCGGGCCGGTCGACGATGACCACCCGGCCCGTGTCGTCGGCCGTCACCGGGGGCACCGGGCGGGGCTCGGCCGTGTTGCCGGTCCAACTGCCCAGGGTGTCGGCCAGGACGGCGTCCAGGTCGATCCCGGTCAGGTCGCCGACGACCACCGCGGTGGCGGTGGCGGGGCGCACGTGGGCCTCGTAGAAGGCACGGACGGCCGCGGAGTCGATGCGGGCCACCGTCTCCTCGGTGCCCTGGCGCGGCCGGGACATGCGCAGGGAGGCCGGGAAGAGCTCCTTGGAGAGCTGCTTGGCCGCGCGGCGCTGCGGGTTGGCGAGCTCGTGCGGGATCTCGTCGAGCCGGTTGCGCACCAGCCGGTCGATCTCGTCCGCGGCGAAGGCGGGCGCGCGCAGCGCCTCGGCGAGCAGGCCCATCGCCTTCTGCAGGCGGGAGGCCGGAACCTCCAGGGAGACCCGCAGGCCGGGGTGGTCGGCGTGCGCGTCGAGCGTGGCGCCGCAGCGCTCCAGCTCGGCGGCGAACTCCTCCGCGGAATGCTTGTCGGTGCCCTCCGACAGGGCGCGGGCCATGATCGTGGCCACCCCGTCGAGGCCCTCGGGCTCCGCGTCCAGCGGGGCCACGAGGTTGACCTCGACCGCGACCACCTGCTGGCCGGGGCGGTGGCAGCGCAGCACGGTCAGCCCGTTGGGCAGCGCGCCGCGCTCGGGGGCCGGGAAGGCCCACGGGGTGGCGGCGCCGGGCTGCGGCTGCGGGTGGAAGGTCATCGTGACGGCTGCGGTGTCGCTCACTGCTCCGCCCCTTCGTTCTCGTCGGTCACGTCGTCGTCGGCGTCGGACACGGCCAGCGGTTCGTAGACCAGGACCGCCCGGTTGTCGGGGCGCAGTCGGGCCGCGGCCACGGCCTGCACCTCCTCGGCGGTGACGTCCAGGACGCGCTTGACGGCGGTCAGCGCCAGCTGCGGGTCACCGAACAGCACCGCGAACCGGCACAGTTCGTCGGCCCGGCCGGCCACCGTGCTCAGCCGGTCCAGCCATTCGCGCTCCAGCTGCGCCTGGGCGCGCTCCATCTCCTCTGCCGTGGGGCCCTCGGCGGCGAACCGCGCGAGCTCCTCGTCGACGGCGGCCTCGATGGCGGGCACCTCGACACCGCTGGAGGTCTTGACGTCCAGCCAGCCCAGCGAGGGCGCGCCGGCCAGGCGCAGCAGGCCGAAGCCGGCGGCGACGGCGCTCTGGTCGCGGCGTACCAGCCGGTTGTGCAGGCGGGAGGACTCCCCGCCGCCCAGCACGGTCAGCGCCACGTCGGCGGCGTCGCACTCGCGGGTGCCGTCGTGCGGGAGCCGGTAGGCGGCCATCAGCGCGCGCGCCGGGACCTCCTCGACGATCTCCTCGCGGAGCTGTCCGCCCATGACCTCGGGCAACGAGCCGTCACGCGGCGGCTGCTTGCCGTCGTGCGACGGAATGCTGCCGAAGTACTTCTCGACCCAGGCGAGGGTGCGCTCGGGGTCGATGTCGCCGACCACCGACAGCACGGCGTTGTTGGGCGCGTAATAGGTACGGAAGAACTCGCGCGCGTCCTCCAGGGACGCGGCGTCCAGGTCGGCCATCGAGCCGATCGGGGTGTGGTGGTACGGGTGGCCCTCGGGGTACGCCAGGGCCGTCAGCTTCTCGAACGCGGTCCCGTAGGGGACGTTGTCGTAGCGCTGGCGGCGCTCGTTCTTGACGACGTCGCGCTGGTTCTCCATGGACTCGTCGTCCAGGGCGGCCAGCAGCGAGCCCATCCGGTCCGCCTCCAGCCACAGCGCGAGTTCCAGCTGGTGGGCCGGCATCGTCTCGAAGTAGTTGGTGCGCTCGAAGCTGGTGGTCCCGTTCAGGGAGCCTCCGGCGCCCTGAACGAGCTCGAAGTGTCCGTTGCCCGGTACGCTCGCCGAACCCTGGAACATCAGGTGCTCGAAAAGGTGAGCCAGGCCGGTCCGCCCCTTGACTTCGTGGCGCGAGCCGACGTCGTACCAGAGGCAGACGGCGGCGACCGGGGTGAGGTGGTCCTCGGACAGCACCACGCGCAGGCCGTTGGCCAGCCGGTGCTCGGTCGCTGTCAGGCCGCCGGAGCCGGCCTGAGCTGTGGCCGTGTGACCCATGGGCATGTGGTCCCTTCGATCGCGATGCAGAGATTTCTGTCAGACCTGCCACTGTATGCAAGCGCGTCGGCCCCCGGAGAAGTTCCCGGGTGCCGCCCGCGGACTCCGTCCGGGGGACCCCCGGGGTCGGAGTCGGCATTGTCGGCGCCCCGGGCCACAATGGTCCGCGTCGCCCCTGCCGGACCGCCCGGCCGGAACCCGTACGTCCACGTACACCCCGTACACCCGATTCTTGGTTAAGGAGCCGCGCAGCGATGGCCCGCCGCAGCACGAAGACCCCGCCGCCGGAGGATTTCGAGGAGAAGATCCTCGACATCGACGTCGTCGACGAAATGCAGGGCTCCTTCCTCGAGTACGCGTACTCGGTGATCTACTCCCGTGCCCTGCCGGACGCCCGGGACGGCATGAAGCCGGTGCACCGGCGCATCGTCTACCAGATGAACGAGATGGGCCTGCGCCCCGACCGCGGCTACGTCAAGTGCGCCCGCGTCGTGGGCGAGGTCATGGGCAAGTTGCACCCGCACGGCGACGCGTCGATCTACGACGCGCTCGTGCGCATGGCGCAGCCCTTCTCGATGCGCCTGCCGCTGGTCGACGGCCACGGCAACTTCGGCTCCCTCGGCAACGACGACCCGCCGGCCGCGATGCGTTACACCGAGTGCCGGATGGCCGACGCCACGTCACTCATGACGGAGTCCATCGACGAGGACACCGTCGACTTCAACGCCAACTACGACGGCCAGGAACGCGAACCGGTCGCCCTGCCCGCGGCGTACCCGAACCTGCTCGTCAACGGCGCCTCCGGGATCGCCGTCGGCATGGCCACCAACATGGCCCCGCACAACCTGGGCGAGGTCATCGCGGCCGCCCGCCACCTGATCCGTCACCCGGAGGCGGACCTGGAGGCGCTGATGCGCTTCGTTCCGGGCCCCGACCTGCCCACGGGCGGCCGGATCGTCGGGCTCTCCGGGATCAAGGACGCCTACGAGAACGGTCGCGGCACGTTCAAGATCCGCGCGACGGTCGCGGTCGAGGACGTCACCCCGCGCCGCAAGGGCCTCGTCGTCACCGAACTGCCCTTCACGGTGGGCCCCGAGAAGGTCATCGCGAAGATCAAGGACCTGGTCGGCTCGAAGAAGCTCCAGGGCATCGCCGACGTCAAGGACCTCACCGACCGCTCGCACGGCCTGCGCCTGGTCATCGAGATCAAGAACGGCTTCCACCCGGAGGCCGTGCTGGAGCAGCTCTACAAGCTGACGCCGATGGAGGAGTCCTTCGGCATCAACAACGTCGCCCTGGTCGACGGACAGCCCCTGACGTTGGGCCTCAAGGAGCTGCTGGAGGTCTACCTGGACCACCGCTTCGAGGTCGTCCGCCGGCGCAGCGAGTTCCGTCGCACCAAGCGGCGCGACCGGCTGCACCTGGTCGAGGGCCTGCTGGTGGCCCTGATCGACATCGACGAGGTCATCCGGCTGATCCGCGAGAGCGACAACTCCGCGCAGGCCAAGGAACGGCTGATCGAGCACTTCTCGCTCAGCGAGATCCAGACGCAGTACATCCTCGACACCCCGCTGCGCCGCCTGACCCGCTTCGACCGGATCGAGCTGGAGTCCGAGCGCGACCGCCTCACCGGTGAGATCGACGAGCTGACCGGCATCCTGGATTCGGACGGCGAACTGCGCAAGCTGGTCTCCTCCGAACTGGCCTCGGTGGCGAAGAAGTTCGGTACCGAGCGCCGGACGGTGCTGCTGGAGTCGGCGGGCACGGCCATCGCCGCCGTGCCGCTGGAGGTCGCGGACGACCCGTGCCGCGTGCTGCTGTCCTCCACCGGCCTGCTCGCCCGCACGGCCAACGGCGACCCGCTCCCCGAGGAGGAGGGCGGCGCCCGGGCCAAGCACGACCTGATCGTCTCCCAGGTGGCGGCGACCGCACGGGCCGACGTGGGCGCGGTGACCTCGTACGGGCGACTGCTGCGCCTGTCGGTGATCGACCTGCCGCAGCTGCCGGACACGCACGCCGCGCCGAACCTGGCCGGCGGCGCGCCCGTCTCGGAGTTCCTCTCCGGGCTGGAGGCCGACGAGACCGTGATCTGCCTGACCTCGCTCGACGAGTCCTCCCAGGGACTGGCCCTGGGCACCGAACAGGGCGTGGTCAAGCGGGTCGTGCCGGATTATCCGGCGAACAAGGACGAGCTGGAGGTCATCACCCTCAAGGAGGGCGACCGGATCGTCGGCGCTGTCGAGCTGCGCACGGGC
Organism: Streptomyces sp. NPDC057939; assembly: GCF_042887545.1. Classification (NCBI taxonomy): domain Bacteria; kingdom Bacillati; phylum Actinomycetota; class Actinomycetes; order Kitasatosporales; family Streptomycetaceae; genus Streptomyces; species Streptomyces sp. NPDC057939. The sequence goes on along the minus strand of NZ_JBHVPG010000004.1, from coordinate 133,948 downwards.
GAGGAGGACCTGGTCTTCATCACCGACGACGCCCAGCTGCTGCGCTACCCGGCGGCCCAGGTGCGCCCCCAGGGCCGGCCGGCGGGCGGCATGGCGGGCATCAAGCTCGCCGACAACGCCAAGGTGATCCACTTCTCGGCCGTGGACCCGGCCCGGGACGCCGTGGTCTTCACGGTCGCGGGATCGCACGGGACGCTGGACGACTCGGTGCGCTCCGGCAAGCTCACCCCCTTCGACCAGTACCCGCGCAAGGGTCGCGCCACGGGCGGGGTGCGCTGCCAGCGCTTCCTGAAGGGCGAGGACGTCCTGGTGCTGGCCTGGGCGGGCGGGGCCCCGGTACGGGCCGCCGCGGCGAACGGCGCCCCGGCCGCGCTGCCCGCCGTGGACCCGCGTCGTGACGGCTCGGGAGCGGCGCTGCCCGCCGTCGTCGAAGCCCTGGCGGGGGGCGTGTTGTAGCACCCGCGGGGCGCGGGGTTCGCGGGCTGTGCCATTGGGCGCACCCCGTACCCCGTGCCCCGACTAGTGTTTTCCCCGTACACGCGGGTGGGGGGAGAACACAGCTGATGAGTCGTCGGTCCAGCGGGTTGATCGGGGTGTGGGCCGAGGCCCAACGACAGCAGCAGAGGACGCAGCTGATCCAGCAGCGCGAGGCGGAACGCCGGCAGCGGGCGTACGAACGGGACGTGGCCCGGGGCCGGCGGGAGCAGCAGGCCGCCTACAAACAGCACCGCGAGGCCGAGGCCCGGCGCCGGACGGACGAGCTGGACGCCGAGGTCGCGGCCCTTCAGGGGATGCTGGCCGCGGGCTGCCGGGCGCCCGCCTTCCGGATGGCCGCCCTGGTCCGTTCCGAGCAGTTGGAGCCCTTCGACCCGGGCACGCTGGCCCATCCGTTGCCCATGCCGCAGCTCCAGCAGTTCCAGCAGCAGGGCGGCGGTTGGGGGCTCGGCGCGGGTCGCCGCGCCCAGGCCGAGCGGGAGGCCCACGACCGGTACACCCAGGCCTGGCAGGCCGCGCACGCCGCCGACCAGCAGCGCCTGCGGCAGCTGGCGGCGTACCGCGAGCAGTACGACCGGTGGGCGGCCGGGCAGCTCGCCGACGTGCGCCGCCACAACAGCGGGCTCACCGAGCTGGCCGCGTCGCTGCGCGCGGGGGACGCCGAGGCCGCCGTCGAGTACTTCTCGGCGGCCCTGTACGCCTCCACGGCCTGGCCCGAGGACCTGCCCCGCCAGGTCACGGCCGCCTACGATCCGGCTGCCCGGCAGCTGGTGCTGGACTGGGAGCTGCCCGGCTTCGGGGTGGTGCCGGAGGCGAAGTCGGTGCGATACCTGCCGAGTACCGACCAGGACAAGGAGACGGCCCGGCCGGCCACGCAGCGCCGGGCGGTCTACCGGGACCTGCTGGCGCAGTGCCTGCTGCTGGTGCTGCGGGAGCTGTACGCGGCGGACGAGTTCGGCGCGCTCGACTCGGTGGTGGTGAACGGGTTCGTGGACGACCACGATCCGGTGACGGGGCGCGAGGCGCAGATCGTACTGGCCACCGTGTTGGCCTCGCGCACGGCCTTCTCCGGGCTGCGCCTGGAGCAGGTCAGCGCGGTGGACTGCCTGGTGGACGGGTTGCGGGGGCAGTTGTCGGCGCGGCCGGACCAGCTGACGGCGGTACGGGCGGGCCGCGGGCCGGGCGAGGTCGGGAGCGGGGTCGTCCGGCACGGCGGCCACGGGGACGGCGCCGAGGAGGAGCCCGACCTGTTCTCGATGGACCCGATCGCCTTCGAGAACCTGGTCGCGGAACTGTTCCGGGCGATGGGCATGGAGGCTGTCACGACGCAGCGGTCCGGAGACGGCGGCGTGGACGTCGAGGCGCTGGACCCGGCGCCGATCCGGGGCGGACGGATCGTCGTGCAGGTCAAGCGGTACCGCAACACGGTCCCGCCGACGGCCGTGCGGGACCTGTACGGGACGGTGCAGGACGCGGGGGCGAACAAGGGGGTGCTGGTCACCACCTCGTCCTTCGGACCGGGGTCGTACACCTTCGCCAACGGCAAGCCGCTGGAGTTGGTTCCCGGGGTGGAGCTGGTGGACCTGCTGCACCGGTACGGGTTGCGGGGCCGCCTGGGTGACGGGGCCTCCACCGCCCCGCCCGCGACGGCCCCACGGAACGTCCCCGCCCAGCGGACGGCCGAGCCCGAGGCCCTGGCGCCGGACCGCAACGTATTGGGCATGTCCTGGTCGGGGTCGGTCGCGCTGGACGTGTGCGCGCTGGTCTGCGAGGGCGGCCGGGTGCTGAGCGAGGACCACTTCGTGTTCTTCAACAACCCGCGGACCCCGGACGGCGCGGTCCGCTCACGCCCGCACTCCGGACCCGACAAGGCCGCGGTCGAGGTCGGCTTCGACGACCTCCCGCAGCGCGCGGACCGCCTCGTCCTGGTCGCCGCGATCGACCCCGAGGTCAATCCGGACGCCGACCTCGCGGGGTTCACCGACGCCCGGATCCGGCTGCTCGGCGCGGCCGGCGAGGAGATCGACCGGCTGGAGGTCTCCGACGGCCGGGCCGGTGAAACGGCCCTGGTACTGGGCTCCTTCCGGCGCCGGGCGAACGGCGACTGGAAGTTCGTCATCGGCGGCAAGGGCTACCGGGGCGGCCTGGAGGACCTGCTGCGCGAGTACGGCGTCGACGTGGCCTAGGGGCCTGTCGTCAAAGTCCCGTTGTCGCCCGGACGCCGCGAGGCGGACGGGAGTTCGACGACAGGCCCCAGGAGCGGCTGGGGCCTGGTCAGCCGTCCCCGGCGGGCTCGTCGGGGACGGCCGGGTCGGAGGGATCGCCGGGGTCGGCGGGCTCCGCCGCGCCGTTGCGGGGTACGTACCGCAGCACGCCCCACATGCTTTCCGGACCGGCGTCCTGCGGGGCCTCCTCGCGGCATGCCTCCAGTTCGCGCAGCAGGCCCGGCCCGTCGATGCCGGAGCCGATCAGGACGAGCTGCGTCCGGCGGGGCTCGCCCCGCGGCCAGGGGCCGGGGTCGAAGCTCAGGAAGCGGCCGACCGCGTGGATCCCGTAGCGCTCCTCGTGGCCCGGTACGTCGAACCGGACGAAGCCCTTGATCCGGTAGAGCCCGGCCGGGCGGCGATCCAGGAAGTCGATGAGGCGGCGTGGTGAGAGCGCCTGGTCCGAGGTGAACTCGACGCTCTCGTAGCCCGCGTGCGCATGGGCGTGACCGTCGTGGTCGCAGGCCTCGTCGTCGCAGGGGCCGTGGCCGTGGCCGTGGCCGTCGTGCCCGCTTCCGGCGCCGGAGGCCTCGGCCAGCAGGTCCTCGAAGGAGAGTTGGCCGCGGGTCTCGGTCCAGGGGCGGCGGTCGAAGAGCAGTTCCGGGTCGATCCGGCCGTGGTCGGTGGCGACCACCGGGGTTCCGGGGGCGCGGCGGGAGTCGAGTTCCGCTTCGATCCGGGTCCGTTCGGCGGCGTCGACCCGGTCGGTCTTGTTGAGGACGATCAGGTCGGCGACGGCGAGGTGCCGGTCGGTCTCCGGATGCTTCTCGCGGGTCGCGTCGAACTCCGCCGCGTCCACGACGTGCACCATGCCGCCGTAGCGGACGGCCGGGTTCTCGTTGGCCACCAGCATCCGGACCATCTCCTGCGGCTCGGCGAGTCCGCTGGCCTCGATGACGATCACGTCGATCCGGTGGGCGGGTGCGGTGAGCTTCTCCAGGTAGGCGTCCAGTTCGCTGCCGTCGACCGCACAGCACAGGCATCCGCCACCGAGGGAGACCATCGAATCGCCGACCTGGCCGGCGACGGACATCGCGTCGACCTCGATCGACCCGAAGTCGTTGACGACGACCCCGATCCGGGTTCCTCCCCGGTTGCCGAGGAGGTGGTTGAGGACGGTGGTCTTGCCGGATCCGAGGAATCCGGCGAGGACCACGACGGGGACGCTCCGCTCGGGCTGCCTGCTGTTCACCCGGCCGATGGTAACCAGGACCGGTCAGCCGAGGAGCGGCACGGGCCGGGGCGGGGTGGGGCCGGTGTAACGGGCGGCCGGCCGGATGATCTTGGAGTCGGCGGCCTGTTCGAGGACGTTCGCGCTCCAGCCGACCACGCGCGCGGCGCAGAACGTCGGGGTGAACATCTCGCGCGGCAGGCCGCACAGCTCCATGACGACCCCCGCGTAGAACTCCACGTTGGTGTGCAGTTCGCGGCCGGGCTTGAGCTCGGCGAGCATCTCCTCCACCTGCCGTTCGACCTCGACGGCGAAGTCCACGAGGGGTCCGCCGAACTCCAGGGCGATCTCGCGCAGCATCCGCGAGCGCGGGTCCTCGGTGCGGTAGACGGGGTGCCCGAAGCCCATGATGCGCTCCCCGGCGAGGACCCGTTCCCGGATCCACGGCCGGATGCGGTCGACGGTGCCGATGGCGTCGAGGGTGTCCAGGGCGCGGCTGGGCGCGCCGCCGTGCAGGGGGCCGGAGAGCGCTCCGATGGCGCCGGTCAGGCAGGCGGCGACGTCGGCCCCGGTGGAGGCGATCACGCGGGCGGTGAAGGTGGAGGCGTTGAAGCCGTGGTCGACGGTGGAGATCAGGTACCGCTCGACGGCGCGGGTCCGTACAGGGTCCGGTTCCCGCCCGGTCAGCATCCAGAGGTAGTTGGCCGCGTACGGGAGCTCGTCGCGCGGGTCGACGGGCTCCAGGCCCCGGCCGAGCCGGTGCAGGGCGGTGAGGAGGGTGGGTACGGCGGCGCAGGCGGCGAGGGCGTCCGCGGCGCGGTGTTCCGCGTCGAGGTCGAAGACGGGGCGGAGGCCGGCGGAGGCGCCGAGCAGCGACAGCGCGGTGCGCAGTCCGGCGAGGGGCCCCGAGGCGGCGGTGGCCCGGGCCAGGCCGGGCAGGGCGTCGCGGACGGCGGCGGGCAGGTGGCGCAGCGGGGCGATACGGGCGGTGAAGGCGGCCCGTTCGGCGGCGTCCGCGGGCAGCTCCCCGTGGAACATGAGGTGCCACACGTCCTCGAAGGTGCGGCTCGCGGCGAGCTCGACGGCCGAGTACTCGCGGTAGTGGTAGAAGCCCTCCCGACCTCGGACGTCTCCCAGTCGGGTTTCGGTGACGACGACTCCGGCGAGGCCACGGGGAACTGCGACGGTGGTGTTCATGGATCGACCATCCATGCTTGAATCAATCCTTGTCAATATTGATCCAATCAACATATATAGGCTGTGCGTCATGAACGATCAGCCGGTCGCCGACGACACGCGCCGCCTCACCACCCAGGAGGCCGCGCTCGCCCTGGGCGTGAAGCCCGCGACCGTGTACGCGTACGTCAGCCGGGGCCAGCTCACCAGCCGGCGCGACCCCGTCGGACGCGGCAGCACCTTCGACGCGGGCGAGGTGGAGGCCCTGGCCCGGCGCAGTCGGCGCGAGGCGGCGGCCCCGGCCGGGGAGCTGTCCGTACGCACCTCGCTCACGCTGATCGAGGGCGACCGGTACTGGTTCCGTGGCGTGGACGCCGTCGAACTGGCCTCCCGGCATGCGTACGAGGAGGTCGCCGAGTGGCTCTGGACGGGCGCATCCCGGCCCGGCGCCCGCTTCACCGCTCCCCCGGAGGCGCTCGCCGCGGCCCGCCGGGCGGTGGCCGCGCTGCCCGAGCACGCCGGCCCCATAGACCGGCTGCGGGTGGCGGTGGCGGCCGCGGCGGTGACGGACCCGCTGCGCTTCGACCTGTCCGAGGAGGCCGTACTGGGCTCCGCGCGCTCCCTCGTCCCGACGCTGGCCGGTGCCCTGCCCGAGCTGGGCGCGGCGGCCGGTGCGGGCGCGCCGGTCGCCCGGGAGCTCTGGTCCCGGCTCACCGCGGCGGACCCGGAGCCGCGGGCGCTGAAGGTGCTCGACCTGGCCCTCGCGCTGCTGGCCGACCACGATCTGGCCGCCTCCACCCTGGCCGTACGGGTGGCGGCGTCGGCCCGGGCCCACCCGTACGCGGCGGTCTCCGCGGGGCTCGGCGCGTTGGAGGGGCCGCTGCACGGCGCGGCCGGGCGGCTCGCCCACCGGATGCTGGTGGAGGTGCTGGAGCGGGGCGGCGCGGCGCCGGTGGTGGCGGAGTACCTGCGGGCGGGACGCCGGGTGCCCGGGCTCGGCCACCGGCTGTACCGGGGCGAGGACCCGCGGGCGGGAGCCCTGTTCGGGCGGTTGGCCGACCTGCCGCAGGCGGGCCCGGCACTCGGTGCGGCGCGGGACGTGGCGGGCGTGATGGCCCGGCACGGGTTGCACGCCAACGTGGACCTCGCGCTGGCGGTGCTGACGGTGTCCTGCGGGATGCGCGCCGAGGCCGGGGAGACGGTGTTCGCGGTGGCCCGGACGGCGGGCTGGATCGCGCACGCGCTGGAGGAGTACCAGGAGCGGCCGCTGCGGATGCGGCCGAGCGGGCAGTACCAGGGACCCCGCCCGCCGCAGCCGATGCCGTGACGGGCGGGACCCCCGGCCGGGGGCGGTCCGGCCGCGGCGTCAGGTCCGCAGCCAGACCCCCGTGTCCTGCGGGAGCAGCCCCTCCGGATCCAGGGCGGAACTGCTCAGCAGGAGGCTCGTACCGGCCGGGAGGGACACCGGTCCGCCGGAGAGGTTGACGACGCAGAGCAGTCCGTCGGGGCGGGCGAAGGCCAGCACCCCGGGCGGGGCGGGCAGCCAGCGCAGGCCGCCGCCACCGAACCCGGCCGCCTCGCGACGCATGCGCAGGGCGGTCCGGTAGAGGGTGAGCATCGAGTCCGGGTCGCCGTCCTGCCGGTCGGCCGCGTACGCCGCCCAGTCGGCGGGCTGGGGCAGCCAGGGGTCGTGCCAGGGCTCGGCGGTCCAGGGCAGCGGCACCCGGCAACCGTCCCGGCCGGGGTCGGTGCCGCCCGAGCGGAAGTGCATGGGGTCCTGGATCCGTTCGAGCGGGACGTCGGCCTCGGGCAGGCCCAGCTCCTCGCCCTGGTAGAGGTACACGGAGCCGGGCAGGGCGAGGGTCAGCAGGGCGGCCGCACGCGCCCGCCGGGTGCCGAGTGCCCGGTCGGACGGGATCCCGAACGCCTTCGCGGCGAAGTCGAAGCCCGTGTCGGCGCGGCCGTAGCGGGTGACGGTCCGGGTGACGTCGTGGTTGCACAGCACCCAGGTGGCCGGGGCTCCGACGGGGGCGTGCTCGGCGAGGGTCTCCTCGACGGAGGTGCGCAGCCGCTCGGCGTCCCACGGGCAGCTGAGGAAGGAGAAGTTGAAGGCGGTGTGCAGTTCGTCGGGGCGCAGGTAGCGGGCGAAGCGCTCGGAGTCGGGCAGCCAGACCTCGCCGACGAAGACGGCACCGTACGCGTCGGCTATCGCCCGCCAGGAACGGTAGATCCCGTGGAGTTCGTCGCGGTCGATGAAGGGGTGGGGCTCGCCGGTCCAGGGACCGGGCGGGCGACCCGCCAGGTCGGGCAGGGCCGGGTCCTTCGCCAGCAGGGCGGCGGAGTCGATCCGTACGCCGGCGACGCCCCGTTCGAACCAGAACCGCAGCACCTCCTCGTGCTCCCGCCGCACCTCGGGGTGGTCCCAGTTGAGGTCGGGCTGCTGCGGGGTGAACAGGTGCAGGTACCACTCCCCGTCGGGGACCCGGGTCCAGGTGGCGGCGCCGTTGAACTGGGAGGGCCAGTCCCCCGGCGGCAGTTCGCCGTGCTCGCCGCGGCCGGGGCGGAAGTGGAAGAGCTCCCGCTCGGGGCTGCCCGGACCGGCGTCGAGGGCGGCACGGAACCAGGCGTGCCGGTCGGACACGTGGTTCGGAACGATGTCGATGATCGTACGGATGCCCAGCTCGCGGGCCTCGGCGATGAGCTTCTCGGCTTCGGCCAGGGTCCCGAAGGCGGGGTCGATGGTGCGGTAGTCGGCGACGTCGTAGCCGCCGTCGGCGAGCGGGGACAGGTACCAGGGGGTGAACCACAGGGCGTCCACACCCAGTTCGGCGAGGTACGGCAGCCGGGCCCGGACGCCCGCGAGGTCGCCGGTGCCGTCCCCGTCGCCGTCGGCGAAGCTGCGTACGTACACCTGGTAGATGGCCGCGGAGCGCCACCAGTCGGCGTCGCTGTCGGGCAGGGGGAGGTCGGCCACGTCAGGGTCCTTTCACGGCGGGTGCGGGCGGCCGGGCGGCTCGAAGGTGGTCCCGGGACGGTCGGTCAGCCCTTGAGGGAGCCGGCCGTCAGGCCGCTCATGATGTTGCGCTGGAAGATCAGGAAGATGACGAGGGTCGGCGCCGAGGCCATCGCGAGCGCGGCGATCAGGTGGTTCTCGGGAACGCCGCCGGCCAGCGAGTAGATGCCGACGTTGAGCGTTTGCAGGGCGGGGTCGGGGAGGGTGAGCATCGGCCAGAGGAAGTCCTTCCAGACTCCGACGATCGCGAAGATCGAGACGACGCCGAGGACAGGCCGGGACATCGGCAGGACCACCGAGCGCAGGGTGCGCAGCGCACTCGCGCCGTCGATGGCGGCGGCGTCGAGGATCTCCTTCGGGATGGAGTCGAAGAACCGCTTCAGCAGGAAGATGGAGAAGGCGTTGGTGACGGCCGGCAGCCAGATCACCCACGGCGTGTTGAGGAGGTTGCGCTCGATGAGCGGCATGTCCAGGACGGTCAGGTACTGCGGCACGACCAGGACGGTGGCCGGGATCATCAGGGTCGCGAGCATCATGCCGAGGACGGCCTTGCCGAAGATCGGGCGCAGTCTGGACAGCGAGTAGGCGGCGGCCACGTCGAGGACGAGTTGGAAGGCGAGCGCGCCGAAGGCGTAGTAGAGGGTGTTGAGCAGCAGCCTCGCGAGGTCCATCACCTTCCAGGCGGCCGTGAAGTTGGCCGTGTGCAGGGAGTCCGGCACCAGGGTCGGCGGGACCCGGGCGAACTCCTCGGTGCTCTTGAGGCCGTTCGCGGCCATCCAGTAGAGGGGGCCGAGGAAGACGAGGGTGAAGCCGGTGACGACCAGCACGAGGACGGTCCAGTAGAGGATCCTGCCCCGGGTGCGACCGAGCCGGATGGGCGATATCAGGGTGCGCTCTGCCATGGGAGGGACTCCTTGTCGGCGCTCGCGATCAGCTCTCGTTGTCGCGGCTGAGGCGGACGTAGAGGGCGGAGAAGCCCGCGAGGAGGACGAGCAGGCACAGGCCCAGGGCCGCGGCGCCGCCGTACTGGTTGAAGTTGAAGGCGTACTGGTAGATGAGGACGACGACGGTGGTGGTCGAGCCCTCTGGACCGGCTCCGCCGGTCAGCAGGAACGGTTCGACGAACACCTGCATCGTCGCGATGACCTGCATCAGCAGCATCAGGGAGAGGATCAGCTTGGTCTGCGGGATCGTGACGTGCCAGATCTTGCGCAACAGGCCCGCCCCGTCGAGCTCCGCGGCCTCGTACAGCTCGCCGGGGATGCCCTGGAGGGCGGCCAGGTAGATCAGGGTCGCACCGCCCATGTTCATCCAGGTGGAGGCGATGACCACGGACAGCATCGCGGTGCCGGTGGACTGCAGCCAGTCCTGCGGGGGCAGGTGCAGGAACTCCAGCGCCCGGTTGAACAGGCCGTACCCGGGGTCGTAGAAGTACTTGAACAGCAGGATCGAGGCCACCGGCGGCATCATCACCGGCAGGTAGACCAGCAGGCGCAGGTACCCGCGGGCGTGGCGCAGTTCGTTGAGCACGAGCGCGATCACGAAGGGCACCGCGAAGCCGAGGACCAGGGCCAGACCCGTGAAGAGCAGGGTGTTGCGCCAGGCCTGCCAGAAGCTCGGGTCCCCGAAGACGTACGCGAAGTTGTCCCAGCCGACCCAGCGGGTGGTTCCGCCCTCCGTCTTCTGGAAGGCCAGCAGGAACTCCCGGACCATCGGGTACCAGGAGAAGAAGGCGAAGCACAGGACGGCGCCGATCAGGAAGCCGTGGGCCGTGAGGTTCCGCTTGAGTGCCCGGCGGAACTCCGGGCGGGGGGCTCGGGGGAGGGTGGGGACCGGCATCGCCGCTCGCTCCTTGCTGGTCGTCGCTTCCGGGTGCGGGAGGGGCGGGCGGGACCGGGGCCGGCAGGCGCGCCGCCGGGCCCGCCCGGGGGCCCTACTGGTTGCCCAGTACCTGGTTGACGGCCTTCTCGGCCTCGCCGAGGAGTTGAGCCGGATCGGCGTTCTTGTTGGTGAGGACGCCGGACATCACCTTGTCGAGCACCTTGTAGACCTCCTGGGCCTTCGGCGGCTCGGCCTTGCCGGGCACCGGGTTGTCCAGGAAGGTCTTGAAGTTGGCGACCGGCATGGTGGCGCTCGCCGCCTTCAGCCGGTCGTCCTCGGCCTTGCTCGCGCCGGTGAAGAAGGCGGGCTGCGGAAGGCCGACGGGCAGGCCGTCCGCCTTGCTGCGGTCGTAGCGGAACTGGCCCTTGCCGACGGCGAGGGTCTTGAAGTTGAGCCAGGCCACGGCCGCCTTGACCTTGTCGGGCGAGCTGCCCTTCTTGATCATGTAGGCGTTCCCGCCGGCCAGGGTGGACGCGCCGCCGGGGATCGGGCCCATGCCGAAGTTCTCGTACTTCGCGCCCAGTTGCTGGACCATGTACGTGATGTCGTCGGGCGCCGCGAGGAACATGCCGAGCTTGTCCGAGGCCATCTGCTTCTGCAGGTCGCCCCACTTGAGCAGCTGGGTCCGGCCCATGCTGTCGTCCTCCCAGCGCATGGCGCGGAGGTTCTCGACGATCTGCTTGCCGGTGGCGTTGTTGAAGGCGGCCCTGCCGTCCGCGCCGACGATGTCGCCGCCCAGGCCGTACATGGTGGCCGTGTAGTGCCAGCCGCCCGTGTTCTCCACGCTGTACTCGCCGAAGCCCGCGGTGCCGTTGCCCAGCGCGGCGATCTTCTTCGCGGCGGCCCGGACCTCCTCCCAGGTGCGCGGCGGGGAGTCGGGGTCGAGGCCCGCGTCCCGGAACAGTTTGCGGTTGACCAGCAGGCCCATCGTGTAGTTGCTGGTGGGCAGCCCGTACAGCTTGCCGTCCTTCTTCAGGACGTCCAGGACGTTCTTGTCGATGTCGCCGAGCGCGGGAACCGAGGCGGGGGTGACGTATGCCGCGACGTCCTGGGCCCCGTCGTTGTCGAGCACCTGCTGGAGGTCGGTGAAGTAGGCGTAGAAGACGTCCGGCTGGGACTTGGCCTTGAGCATCGCCGTGAAGCGCGGGGGCTCCAGGCACTGCCCGGGGGTGGAGCGGCCGTCGATCGTGACGTTCGGGTAGGTCTTGTTGAACTCCGCCACGTCCTCCTTCCACTCCTTCAACTCCGCCGCCTTGGCCGCCGGCGGCATGCAGTCGATGGAGAGGGTGACCTTGGTCTTCGGGTCGAGCGGGGCGGAGGCGTCGGTGGAACCGCCGCTCGGCTGCTCCTTCGGATCGTCGCCGCTGCTGCTCGTGCCGCAGGCCGCGAGGGCGGTCACGGCGAGCGCGGAGACGAGGGCGGCCGCGACGTTGCGGCGGACGTTGGTTCTCATCGGTGGTCCCCTTCGAGCTTCGGGCAGGAGGCGTGGGGGCGAGCGCGGCACACTCAACCACCACCGACAGATGAACGCAATATCTCGCGCAGACTTCGCAAGACATTGGCAGACCGGTGTCGTTCGGGGAACGCAAAAAGGGCTCCGGGACGTCGATCGACGTCCCGGAGCCCTGGGCGCGGAGGCGGGGCGCTGCGGGTTACCCGCGCGGAGCCTTGGCCGTGGAGCCGCGGACCACCAGCTCCGGCTCGAAGAGCAACTCCCCCGGCTGCACCGCGGCGCCCTGGATCTGCGCCGTGAGCAGCTCGACCGCGGCCCGGCCCATGGCCTCGATGGGCTGCCGGACGGTGGTCAACGGGGGTTCGGTGCAGTTCATGAACGCGGAGTCGTCGTAGCCCACCACGGAGACCTCGCCCGGGACGTCGAGCCCCCTGCGGCGGGCCGCCCGTACGGCCCCCAGGGCCAGCGGGTCGCTCGCGCAGATGATGCCGGTGACACCGCGGTCCAGCAGGCGGGAGGTGGCCGCGTGGCCGCCCTCCAGGGAGAACAGGGTGCGCTCCACGTGCGCGGCGGGCAGCTCGGAGCCGGCCGCCTCGGCGACGGCCCGGGCGGCGACCAGCTTGCGCAGGGAGGGGATGTGATCGGGCGGGCCCAGCACCAGGCCGATCCGCTCGTGCCCCAGGGAAGCCAGGTGGCGCCAGGCCTGCTCGACTGCGACGGCGTCGTCGCAGGCCACGCACGGGAAGCCGAGGTCCTCTATGGAGGCGTTGATCAACACCACCGGAACCTTGCGCTCCGACAGCAGTCGGTAGTGCTCGTGCGGGGCGTCGGCCTGGGCGAAGAGCCCTCCGGCGAAGACCACCCCGGAGACCTGCTGCTGGAGGAGGAGCTCCACGTAGTCGGCCTCGGAGACCCCGCCCGTGGTCTGCGTGCACAGTACGGGGGTGAGCCCCTGCTGGGCGAGGGCGCCGCCGATGACCTCGGCGAAGGCCGGGAAGATCGGGTTCTGGAGTTCCGGCAGCACGAGGCCGACCAGTCGCGCGCGTTCGCCGCGCAGCTGGGTGGGGCGCTCGTATCCCAGCACGTCGAGGGCGGTGAGCACGGATTGGCGGGTCGCCTCCGAGACGCCCGGCTTGCCGTTGAGCACCCGGCTGACCGTTGCCTCGCTGACTCCCACCTTCTTCGCCACTTGAGCAAGTCGTCGCGTCATGAGCGCAAGAGTAGCGCAAGCGATGCAAGTTCCTTGCAGTTCGATTACAGCCAGTTTGACGGGGCTTCGATGACGCCGGACCGGACCCGGAAAGGGCCGGACGCCGCCCGGGAACTCCCGAGCGGCGCCGGCCCCCTCGTACCCGGCCGCGCGGCTACGGCAGCCGGTCGATCCGGAACGTCGAGGTCGTGTTCCGGATGTCCACGGCGTTGCCCTCGGTCCTCAGGTTGTGAATGGTGACCGATCCGACTGCCGGGCCCTGGCCCGCCTCGGGCATCTCGTTCGCCCAGAGCCCGAACCCGGACTTCGCGTCGAAGGCGTCACCGCTCTTCCTCGCCCCGGTGATGGTGATGTCCCGCAGGACGGTGTCCTTGATGGGGTTGACCGGTTGGCCGCCGACGTACTGCGTCTGGAACATGATGCCGCTGTACGTCGGGTCGACTATGTCGACGTTGTTGATCCGGATGCCCTGGAACACCTTCGAGGCGGAGAACAGCCAGATCCCGGGGAAGGTCTGCCCGCCCCAGAAGTGGCCGCCGGAACGTACGACGGAGATGTTCTCGAAGGTCGTCGGTTCCGTGCCGAACCCGTTCATCGGGTATCCGAAGTCAAGCGAGCTGACGGTGATTCCCGAATAGACGAGGGTGTCGGCGATGTGGATGTTGCGGAAGGTGTTGTTGAACCCGCCGTAGACGGCCACCCCGGCGGCCCGCCAGGTCAGGATCGTGGTCAGGTTCTCGTAGACGTTGTTCTTCATGTCCGCGCCGCCCGCGTCGATCGCGGAGAACAGCGCGAAGCTGTCGTCGCCCGTCGCCCGCGCCTCGTTGTTGGTCACGAGGTTGTCGGTGCTGCCGTTCGTCATGTTGATGCCGTCGGCGAACATGTTCCGGATCCGCGAGTTCTTGATGGTGATCCGGTCGGTGTTGGCGCCCCAGTACAGGCACACCATGTGCTCGTTCCAGATGTTGTCGATGGTGATGTCGGAGACGCCCGCGAAGTCGAAGACCTTGCCCGGACCGTCGATGCGCGAGGTGTAGTTGCCGAAGTAGGCGAAGCCCGAGAAGGACGAGCCCTTCGCGGTGCCGTCGGCCCGCCAGCCGACGTCGGTGTTGTCCTGCGCCGACGGGGCGTGGAAGCGGGTGAACCACGGTCCGGCCCCGACCACCTGCACGGCCTTGCCGTACACCTGGAACTTGCTCGCCGTTTGGTAGTCGCCCGGGGGCAGGTAGACGCCGGTGAGCTTCCCGGTGGGGTCCATCCGGACCTTGTCCAGGGCGTTCTGCACGTCCTGGTGACCGAAGCCGGCGGGTACGGCGTAGGTCTGCGGGTCGGGGTTCGGGGCGGCGGTGGCCTGCTCCAGGCTGACGAAGTCGATGGCGTAGGTGGAGGTGTTGGCGGCGTCCTTCTGCAGTCGGATCCTGCTGCCCTTGGGGACGGTCTCGCCGAGCAGGACGTTCGCCTCGTCGTAGATGTGGCGCGGCGCTCCGGCACTCGGCGAGTTGCCCGGCGAGGCCTCGGCCCCGTACAGCCAGGCGTACTTGGAGGTCAGCGGCAGGGCCTTCTTGAAGACCCCGTCGACATAGACGTTGATGGTGGAGTCGATGCCTCCGCCGCCCGGGGCGTCCGGGATGGAGAAGCGGGTGACCAGGGTGTTGGTGGTGGCCCGGGTCGTGAACTCGACGTACTCCCCGGTCGCGTCGAGGCTGACGGCCTTGCGGCCCGAGGCTTCGCCCGCGATGTCACCGATGGTGCGGTTGGGCCCGACCACCGTCGCCCCTCCCCCGGTGACGGCTTCCTCCGCCTCGTACATGTCGAAGGGCATGTTCGCGCCCCGGCCCACGAAGAACGGCCTGGTGGAGGTGTTGTTGCCGCGCTTGACGGGCAGTTCGGCCGCGTCGTCCGCGAGGACGACCTTGACCGTGTACTTGCCGTTCGCGGCCGGCCAGCTGCCGAGCGCGATCGGTGCGGTGGCCGCGCCGGCGGCGAGGGGCCCGTCGAAGGATCCCGTCAGGGTGCGGACGGTGGCACCGGTCGCGTCCTGGAGGGTGAGCGTGACCGCGTGCGGGCCGGGCGCCGAGGCGACCGTGCCCTGGTTGCGGACCGTCACGGCGAAGGCGACGGGTCGCCCCTCGGACGGGGCGGACGGCGACCAGCTCACCTCGGAGGCGACCAGGTCGGAGCTGTCCACCGCGCGGACCACCAGCGGGGAACCGGTGAAGGAGTTGTTGCTGTCGTTCTGCTCCACCACGGTGTTCGCCTCGTCGACGACGGCGGTGGGCTGGTACGTCCCCGCGTCGCGCGCGCCGATCCCGGCGCCGACGGTGGCGCTCGCCCCGGCGGCCAACGCGGGCACGGCCGCCGTGCCCACCTTCGTACCACCGAGCGTGAAGGTCACTGCGGTGGCGGGGGCGGGCGCCGAGCCACTGTTCCTGACGGTGGCGGAGAGGGTGACCGGGTCCGACTCCACGGGGGCCGCCGGTGCGGCGCTCAGCCCCGTGACCTCCAGGTCCGGGTTGGGGGCGGGCACCCCGATCACCTGGAACTCGGCGATCTGCCCGTTGGAGGAGCCGGTGTTGGAGGTGAAGCGCAACTGGACGTCCGCGACGCGGGCGGTCAGCGGGATGGTGACGGTGTTGCCGGACGCCGGGTCGAAGGCGTAGTCCTTCGCGGCGACCAGACCGGTGGTCGCGGAGGCGCCCTGCTCCCGTCCGAGGACCTGGATGTTCTGGGCGCGGGCGCCCCAACCGCTGTCCGGGTTCAGCTTCAGGACGAGGCGCTGCACGTCCGCGTTGGCGCCCAGCTTGACCGTCAGCGTGCTCGGGTACGCCCCCGCGGCGCCCTCCCAGTAGGTGGCCGTGTTGTTGTCGTTGGCGTTCTCCGCGACGAAGGTGTGGATCACGGATGAGCCGCTGACCGGCTTGCCGACGGCCAGGTTGGAGCCGCCGCCCCCGGTTCCGTTGCGGGTCACGGAGTTGCTGTCGCCCGAGCGGTTGCCCGCCGCGTCCCTGGCTCGGACGACGTAGCTCACCGTGGCGGTGGCCGGCTGGGTGTCGGTCCAGGAGGTGGTGTTCCCCGCGACGGTCGTGCGCAGCACGTTGTTCGCGTACACCTCGTAGCCGGTCACCCCGACGTTGTCGGTGGCGGCCTGCCAGGACAGTGCGATCCGGTCGGCGGCCGGTTCGGTCAGGGTGAGGGCGCCGGGGACCGTCGGGGCCTGGGTGTCGCCGGTGTCCGCCGCCCGGGTCACGCTGTTGCTGTTGGGCGACTGGTTGCCGGCCGCGTCCCTCGCTCGGACGTGGTAGGTGATCGCGGTCCCGGTGGGCTGCGTGTCGGTGTAGGTGGTGACGTCCCCGGCCACGCTCGTGCGCAGCTGGTTGTCGGCGTAGACGTCGTACCCGGTGACGCCGGTGTCGTCGGTCGCCGCCGTCCAGGTGAGCCTGATCCGTCCGGTCGCCGGTTCGGTGTACGCGAGCCCGGTGGGGGCCGTCGGCGCGGTGGTGTCACCGGTGCGCGGTCCGTAGACCTCCAGTTCGGAGAGCTGGCCGCCGGGTTGTTCCGTGTTGGCGGAGATCAGGACGCGCAGGTGGCGGGTGGTGGTCGCGTCGAAGGCGATGGTCACGGAGTTGCCGCCGGCGGCATTGAACAGGTAGCCCTTCGAGGCGGTCAGGTCCGTGTGGTCGGCGCCGTTGAGGCTGCCCTGGATCTTCAGGGTCTGGGTGCGGGCGCCCCAGGTTGCGGGCAACCGCAGCACCACCCGGTCGACGCGTACGGAGGCGCCGAGGTCCACCTGGAGCCACTGGGGCAGGGCGCCGTTCGCGCTCTCCCAGTAGCTGGCGGTGTTCCCGTCGTTGGCGTTGGCCGGCAGGTAGGTCTGGGTGCTGCTGCTGGCGGTGAGGGTCTTGCCGCGCGCCAGGTCGAGCGACGACTCGTCCGGGGTCCGCACCTGCAGCTCGGAGAGCTGCGCGGCCTGCCAGCCGGTGTTCGCGGTGACGGCGATCCGTACGTACCTGCTCCGGGTGGCGGGGAAGGTGATGGTGACGGTGTTCCCGTTGCCCGGGCCGAAGACGTACGCGGCCGACGCGACCAGGGTGGCGAAGCTCGTGCCGTCGTCGCTGCCCTGGACCGCCAGGGTCTGCGTGCGGCTCTCCCACGACGCCGGCAGCCTCAGTACCACCTGGTCGACACGGGTGGTGGCGCCGAGGTCGGTCTGCACCCACTGCGGAAAGGTTCCGCCCGCGCTCTCCCAGTAGGTCGAGGGGTCACCGTCGGTGATGTGGGCGGCGCTGTGGGCGCCGTTGCTGCTGCTCGCCGTGGCGGGCCGGCCGGCCGCGATGCCCGGACCGCCCGCGGCCGCGGCGGTCAGGGCGGGCCAGCCCATGATCAACAGGGCCGTACTGAGGACGGCGGCCAGCGCCCGCCACCTCCAGGTGTGCCTTCTCATAGGTCCTCGTCCCTCGACATGAACTTCCGGAAGCGGGTGAGACAGGAATTTGCGTGCTGCCGTGCGAGAATTGCAGAGCCCTGCTCAACCGTCCACACTTCTGACCGCACTTCCGTGCCTGCATCACTTGCGCAAGCTGGGCGTAAATAACGCAAGCGATTTGCGTGGACGAGGGAATTCCGCTGAGGCCGAAGCCGACCTACGGTGCTAGTCATGCGGTTCCTCCCCACCAGCGCTCGGCGCCTCGGGCTGCCCAGACGGGCCGTCTCCCAGATCCTGCTGACCCAGCTGGCCCTCGCGGCCGGGGTCCTCGCGCTGGCCACCGGACTGTTCCTGGCACCGCTGAGCGCCCAGCTGGACGACCAGGCCATGCGCCGCGCCCTGGCCATCGCCCAGAGCGCCGCGGCGGACCCGTCACTGGCCGCCGACCTCCTGGTGTCGGGCCCGGCGGCGGACACCCCGGTCCAGGCCGCGGCCGAACGGATCCGCCGGGCGACCGGGGCCGAGTACGTGGTCGTCCTCGACCTGACCGGCATCCGCCGCTCCCATCCGAGCACCGACCGGATCGGCCTGCCCGTGTCCACCGACCCCGCCGACGCGCTCGCCGGCCGCGAGGTGATGGAGATCGACGAGGGCACCCTGGGACGCTCTGCACGGGGCAAGGTCCCGCTCGTGGCCGCCGACGGGGAGATCGTCGGAGCCGTGTCGGTCGGCATCGCCTACGACAACGTCCGCGATCGACTGGTCGGAGCCATCCCCGGCCTCCTCGCCTACGCGGGCGGCGCCCTCGCGGCCGGCGCGCTCGCCGCCTACCTGCTGTCCCGCAGGATCCACCGCCAGACCAGGGACCTGGCCTTCTCCGACATCGCCGGCCTCCTCGCGGAGCGCGAGGCGATGCTGCACTCCATCCGGGAGGGAGTCATCGCCCTCGACGGGAGGGGCCGGATCAGGCTGGTGAACGACGAGGCCGCCCGACTGCTCGGTCTCACCCCTGACACCGCGCACACCCTCTCCGGCCTCCCCCTCGACGAGGTCCTCGGCGCCGGTCGCACCACGGACGTCCTGTCGGGCCGCGTCACCGGCCGCGACCTCCTCGCCGTGCAGGGCCCCCGCGTCCTGGTCGCCAACCGGATGCCGACCTCGGACGGCGGCGCCGTCGCCACCCTGCGCGACCGCACCGAACTGGAACACCTCGGCCGCGAACTCGACTCCACCAAGGGCCTGATCGACGCCCTGCGCGCCCAGGACCACGAACACGCCAACCGCCTGCACACGCTGCTGGGCCTGCTCGAACTGGGCCTGCACGACGAAGCCGTCGAGTTCGTGACCGAGGTCGTGGGAGTGCACCGCACCACGGCCGAGCAGGTGACCGAGCGGATCCACGACCCGCTGTTGGCAGCCCTGCTGGTGGGCAAGGCCACGGTCGCGGCCGAGCGGGGCGTCCCGCTCCGGCTCGCCCCGACGGCCCTGCTCCCCGACCGGCTGGTGGATCCCGGCGGTCTCGTCACCATCCTCGGCAACCTGGTCGACAACGCCCTGGACGCGGCGGCGGGCTCGGCCGCGCCCCTGGTGGAGGTCGACATCCGCGCGGACGGCCGCAGCGCCGTCCTGCGCGTGCGCGACAGCGGTCCGGGCATTCCCGCCGGACACCGCGAGGAGGTCTTCACGGAGGGCTGGTCGACGAAGCAGCCCCGGGCCCACCGCGAGCGCGGCCTGGGCCTCGCCCTCGTACGCCGTCTCGCGGAGCGGCAGGGCGGGAGCGCCCGGGCCGGTGAAGCAGCGGACGGAGGGGCGGAGTTCTCCGTCGTACTCCCGGAGGCCCTGCGGTGAACGAGACCCCGATGCACGTATTGGTCGTCGACGACGACGTGCGTGTTGCCCTGATCAACGCGGCGTACGTGGCGAAGGTTCCCGGGTTCCGGGTCGCCGCCCAGGTCCATTCCGCCGCCGAGGCACTGGAGTTCCTCACCGCCCACCCGGTGGACCTGATCCTCCTCGACCACTACCTGCCGGACGAGAACGGGCTCGACCTGGTCCGGCGCCTGCGCCAACTCGGCCACCACACCGACGTGATCATGGTCACCGCGGCCCGTGACCTGGCGACCGTCCGGATGGCCATGCGCCTCGGCGCCCTCCAGTACCTGGTCAAGCCCTTCACCTTCGCCGGCCTGCGCGGCAAGCTGGAGGCCTACGCCACCCTCCACCGCTCCCTGGCCGGCGGCGGCGAGGCCGAACAGGCCGAGGTGGACCGGATCTTCGGCGCGCTCGCCGCGGCCGGTACCCCCAACGAACTGCCCAAGGGCCACTCCCCCACCACGGCGGAACTGGTCCGCCAGGTCCTGCGCGCCGCAGAGGGCCCCCTGTCCACCCAGCAGGTCGCCGACCGGGCCGGGATCAGCCGCCAGACCGCCCAGCGCTACCTGAAGCTCCTCGACCGCGCCGGCCGCGTCACCCTCGCCCTGCGCTACGGAGAGACCGGCCGCCCGGAACACCGCTACTCCTGGCGGCCGCCCGGCGGGGCCTGACGGGACCGGGGGCCCGCCCCCGGACTCATACCGCCCCGGCCCCCGTCAGGGAGCGGACCTCGGTCTGCGCGTGCTTGCGCTCGTCCGGCTCCTCCCCGGACGTCACCGTGCCCAGCCAACCGGCCAGGAAGCCCAACGGGATGGAGACGATCCCCGGGTTCTGCAGCGGGAAGTACTGGAAGTCCACCCCGGGGAAGAGGGACTCGGGGCTTCCGGAAACCACCGGCGACAGCGCCACCAGCAACACCGAGGGAACCAGCCCCCCGTACACCGACCAGACGGCCCCCCGCGTGGTGAACCCGCGCCAGAAGAGCGAGTACAGCAGCACCGGCAGGTTCGCCGACGCCGCCACCGCGAAGGCGAGCCCCACCAGGAAGGCCACGTTCAGGTTCTGGGCGAGCAGCCCCAGGGCGATCGCCACCGCACCGATGCCGACCGCCGCCATCCGCGCGACCGCCACCTCGCTGCGCTGCCGGGCGTGCCGGCGCTTGAGCGAGGCGTAGAGGTCGTGCGCGACGGAGGCCGACGAGGCCAGGGTGATCCCGGCGACCACGGCGAGGATGGTCGCGAAGGCGATGGCGGCCACGAAGGCGAACAGCACGGCACCTCCCGTGGTCCCGGCGCCCCCGCCGAGGAAGGCGGCCAGTAGCGGTACCGCCGTGTTCCCCGAGGCGTTGGAGGCCCGCACCGCGTCGGGCCCCACGAGCGCGGCCGCGCCGAAGCCGAGCACGATGGTCATCAGGTAGAAGCCGCCGATCAGGCCGATCGCCCACACCACCGAGCGGCGCGCGGCCCGCGCGGTGGGGACGGTGTAGAAGCGCGACAGGATGTGCGGCAGGCCCGCCGTCCCGAGGACCAGCGCGAGCCCCAGGCTCATGAAGTCGAAGCGGGAGGTCCAGTCGCCGCCGTACTTCAGGCCGGGACTCAGGAACCGGCTCCCGTGCCCGCTGCGGTCGGCGGCGGTCGTCAGCAACTGGTCGAAGTTCCCGTGGAAGCGCAGCAGGACGAGGACGGTCAGGGTGACGGCCCCGCCCATCAGCAGCACGGCCTTCACGATCTGGATCCAGGTGGTGGCCCGCATCCCGCCGAAGGTCACGTAGACCACCATCAGCGCGCCGACCCCGATCACGGTCAGGGTCCGGGCCCCGGGCCCCGAATCCCCGAGCAGCAGGCCCACCAAACTGCCCGCGCCGACCATCTGGGCGATCAGGTACAGCACCGAGACCACCACCGAGGAGGTCCCGGCGGCGATCCGCACGGGCCGCTCGGCCATCCGCGCGGCGACCACGTCGGCGAGGGTGAAGCGCCCGCAGTTGCGGACCAGTTCGGCGACCAGGAAGAGGACCACGAGCCAGGCGACGAGGAAGCCGACCGAATAGAGCAGGCCGTCGTAGCCGAAGAGGGCGATCAGCCCGGAGATGCCCAGGAACGACGCGGCCGACATGTAGTCACCGGCGATGGCGAAACCGTTTTCCAGCGGGGAGAACAGCCGCCCGCCCGCGTAGAACTCCTCCGCGGAACCGTGCCGGTTGCGGCTGACCCAGGTGGTGATGCCCAGGGTGACGGCGATGAACAGGCTGAACAGGATCAGCGCCAGGGTCTGGTGTTCGGTGGTCACCGGAGCTCCCCCCGGGCCCGGTTCCGCTCCTGGTCGCGTTCCTGCTCGAAGACCGTCCAGCGCAGGTCGAGCGCGGCCCGGTCCCGCCGCAGTCGGGCGTGCCGGGCGTAGGCCCAAGTCAGCAGGAAGGTGCTGAGGAACTGCCCGAGGCCCGCGACCAGGGCGACGTTGACCGCGCCCACCACGGGCCGGGCCATCAGGCCGGGCGCCATCGTCGCCGCGATCACGTAGGCGACGTACCAGAGGAAGAAACCGACGGTCGCCGGGACGACGAACCTCCGGTAGCGGCTGCGGACCTCCTGGAAGGCGGCGCTGCGCTGCACTTCCAGGTAGATGTCGGATGCCCCGGGCGCGGGGCGGCCCCCGGGGACCTGGCGTGGAGGGACCGTTTCCTCGACCTCGCCCCAACCCACGGCGAGCGCGTCGTACCAGGGGTCGTCCAGCCGGATCGTTCCGGCATCGCGACCATCGTGCTTGTCCACCGAACTCTCCTTGTCCGCTGCCGCATTGGCCGCGTGCCCACAAGGATGTGCGGAATGAACGGTTTCCGGACTGGTGTCCCGGTCCTCTTCACTCCTTCAGGTGATGGAGTGAAGAGCACCGGTGTGCCGTGGCGCCGGAGGTGTCCGCCCGGTCAGGCGTCGATGCGCGAACGGTCCAGGGTCGCCGCCGAGCTGGTGATGAACTCCTTGCGCGGAGCGACCTCGTTGCCCATGAGCAGGTCGAAGACCTGCTCCGCGCCGTCCAGGTCACCGATGTTGATCCGCCGCAGGGTGCGGAAGCGGGGGTCCATGGTGGTCTCCGCGAGCTGGTCGGCGTCCATCTCACCGAGGCCCTTGTAGCGCTGGATGGCGTCCTTGTACCGGATGTTCTTGCGCTGGTACTCCAGGAGCGTCTGACGCAGCTCGTTGTCCGAGTACGTGTAGACGTACTTGTCCTGGCCGCGCTTCGGCTGGACGAGTTCGATCCGGTGCAGCGGCGGCACGGCCGCGAAGACCCGGCCCGCCTCGACCATCGGCCGCATGTACCGCTGGAAGAGCGTGAGCAGCAGGCAGCGGATGTGCGCGCCGTCCACATCGGCGTCGACGAGCAGGACGATCTTGCCGTAGCGGGCGGCGTCGAGATCGAAGGTGCGGCCCGAGCCGGCTCCTATGACCTGGATGATCGCGCCGCACTCGGCGTTCTTGAGCATGTCCGAGACCGACGACTTCTGGACGTTGAGGATCTTGCCCCGGATCGGCAGCAGCGCCTGGAATTCCGAGTTCCTGGCGAGCTTGGCCGTACCGAGGGCCGAGTCCCCCTCGACGATGAAGAGCTCGCTGCGGTCCACGTCGTCACTGCGGCAGTCGGCCAGCTTGGCCGGCAGCGAGGAGGATTCCAGCGCGGTCTTCCGACGCTGCGCCTCCTTGTGCTGACGGGCCGCGATCCTGGTCCGGGCGGCCGCGACGATCTTCTCCATCACGGAGCGGGCCTGCTGCTTGTCGTCGCGCTTGGTGGAGGTCAGGAAGGCCTTGAGCTCCTTGGCGACGACGGCGGCGACGATCCGGGTGGCCGCCGAGGTGCCGAGCACCTCCTTGGTCTGGCCCTCGAACTGCGGCTCGGCGAGGCGGACGGTGACGACGGCGGTCATGCCCTCCATCGCGTCGTCCTTGACCACGTCGTCCTCGGCGACGCGCAGCAGCTTCGCCGAGCGCAGGACCTCGTTCACGGTCTTGGCGACCGAGCGCTCGAAGCCGGAGACGTGCGTGCCGCCCTTGGGGGTGGCGATGATGTTGACGAAGGACTTGACGTTGGTCTCGTAGCCCGTGCCCCAGCGCAGGGCGATGTCGACGCCCAGCTCGCGGGTGACCTCGGTCGGGGTCATGTGGCCGCGGTCGTCGAGGACAGGGACGGTCTCCTTGAAGGTGCCCGTGCCGGTCAGGCGCAGCACGTCGCACACGCCCTTGTCCTGCGCCAGGTACTCGCAGAACTCGCTGATGCCCCCGTCGAAGCGGAAGGTCTCCTCGGTCTTGCCGGCACCCTCCAGGGCGCGCTCGTCGCGGACGACGAGGGTCAGGCCGGGCACGAGGAAGGCGGTCTGGCGGGCGCGCTGGTAGAGCGTCTCCAGGTTGAGCCGGGCGTCCTTGAGGAAGATCTGGCGGTCGGCCCAGTAGCGGACCCGGGTCCCGGTCTTGCCCTTGGCGATCCGCTTGACCTTGCGCAGGGCGTGGTCGGGGTCGAAGGGGCCGTCGGGGCCCTGCTCGGTGAACATGCCGGGGACGCCGCGACGGAAGCTGATCGCGTGCGTCGAGCTGCCCCGGTCGACCTCGACGTCGAGGCGGGCCGACAGGGCGTTGACGACGGAGGCGCCGACGCCGTGGAGGCCGCCGGAGGCCGCGTACGACCCGCCGCCGAACTTGCCGCCGGCGTGCAGCTTGGTCATGACGACCTCGACCCCGGAGAGGCCGGTCTTGGGCTCCACGTCGACGGGGATGCCTCGGCCGTTGTCCCGCACCTCGACCGAGGCGTCCTCGTGGAGGATCACCTCGATGTGGTCGCAGTACCCGCCCAGGGCCTCATCGACGGAATTGTCGATGATCTCCCAGAGGCAGTGCATCAGGCCTCGACTGTCGGTGGAGCCGATATACATGCCGGGGCGCTTGCGAACGGCCTCAAGGCCTTCGAGGACGAGCAGGTGCCGCGCGGTGTAGTTGGAACCGTCCCGGTCTGCTCCGGACAGCAGCGCGCTGGAAGGCACGGACGTGTCGGCGGTCACGCAGTTCGCTCCTCGCTGAATTTCTTTTCTGGCCCGGTCGGGCGCAGGGGTGGCACGGGTGCCGGTCCGAGGGTACCGAGGCCTGGTAGAGCCGATGCAACGCCACCCTCTCGCGTTCCTCAGCCTAGTGCAGATCCGTACGGGTGTTCGATCCCCCGGGAGGGTGAAGCAAACATCACGTTCCCTTCCAGGCATGAACCATTTAGTGTTCGGGCACGTCCTCATGAACAACCGGCGCTCGTGCCGGGGAGGACGGGAACTGCTACAAGCGAACGACTGACAACGCGAAACCGTAAAGCAACGCAATACGGCTCCTTCGCCGCCAACCGGCAACAGCCGGCCAGCTTCGGAAGGAAGTTTCGAGGAAAAGCCGCGAGCGGGAACGTTTTCGGCCTGGTTGGATGTTGACCCTGGTACGACAGCTCGTCGAGCTAGAGAAGAGGCGACGTGACTACTGTTCTGACACCCGCGACCCCGCTGACGGCCGCTGACCGATGCGACCGCTGCGGCGCCCAGGCATATCTGCGCGTCGTCCTCCTGAGCGGTGGTGAACTGCTCTTCTGCGCCCACCACGGGCGCAAGTTCGAGCCGGAACTCAAGAAGATCGCCGCGGAAATACAGGATGAGACCGAGCGGCTTACGTCCGCTCCGGCGGCCGCTGCCGCCGACACCGAGGACCGCTGACACTTAGGCCTGCACCTCGCATCCGACGAGCAAGGACCGGCCCAGGCCGGTCGACGGGCGGTGTCCCTGAGACCCAGGGATACCGCCCGTCCTCATGCTCGGGGCCCCTCCACAAACCCCCGACGTCCCCCGAACCCCAGGCACCGCTCCACGAGGCCTTGAGGGGTGCCTGTGGCCCCTCCCGACGACCCCCGGGTGTACTCACACCGCGCCGGGCCGCTAGCCCCTCTGTCGGCCGCTCACGAATTCGATCAACGGAGCCACCCGGGTGTAGACGCCGGGGCTGTCCGCCCGCCCGCAGCCGCGCCCCCAGGACACCAGGCCGATGAGTCGTCCACGGGCCACCAGCGGCCCGCCGCTGTCTCCCTGGCAGGCGTCCTTGCCGCCGTCGGCATCGCCCGCGCACACCATGGAATCGGCCCGGTACTCACCGTCCCGGTCCCCGGGGTAGGCCCGCCGGCAGGTGTCGTCGTCCAGCACGGTGACCGACGCGGCCCGCAGCCCGTACGCGTAGTCGCCGTACCCGCTCGTGTCGCCCCAGCCGTACACGGTCGCCCCGGTCCCGGGCTCGTAGGCGGCGTCGCCCGCGCCGGCCATGGGCAGCACGTGGTCGGCGGGCACCGCCTCGGCCAGTTCCAGGACGGCCAGGTCCCCCGCGTTGCTGGCCGGGTCGTAGCCCGGGTTGATCCGGGCCGCGCGCACCGCGATCTCCCGGCCGTCGGCGGCGCGCAGCTCCGTGCGCCCGGTGATGACCCGGAAGTCGGCCACGGATTCGACGGGGCCGCCCAGCACCTGGCCGCCCAGGCAGTGGGCGGCCGTCACCACCGTGGTCGGGGCGACGACGACGCCCCCGCAGAACTGACCGTCGCGGGTACCCCCGAACCGGTCACGGCTGGCGAGGGCCACCACCCAGGGGTTGTCGCCCGAGGTCACGGGCTTCCCGCCTATGACCACGCTGTCCGCGACCGCCCGGGGCGCCTGGGTGAGCGGCCCGGCGGCCGCTCCGGTCACCAGCGTCAGCGCACCCGCCAGGGCGCGGGCAAAGGGACGACGCATGAGGCCTCCTGACTCCGAGTGTGTATGACTCCACCCAGAGTGGTGTGCCCGGTGGCCGTGCGCACCCGCGCGGCCACCGTCGTACGCACCTCGGGACCGGTCCGACGCCCGGACCGGTCCCGAGGTCCCGCCACGAACCGATCAGTCCAGGTAGTCGCGCAGCACCTGGGAGCGGGAGGGGTGCCGGAGCTTCG
Source organism: Streptomyces sp. NPDC057939 (assembly GCF_042887545.1). Taxonomy (NCBI): domain Bacteria; kingdom Bacillati; phylum Actinomycetota; class Actinomycetes; order Kitasatosporales; family Streptomycetaceae; genus Streptomyces; species Streptomyces sp. NPDC057939. The sequence goes on along the minus strand of NZ_JBHVPG010000004.1, from coordinate 108,012 downwards.
ACATGGTCTTGGACTCGATCTGCCGGATGCGCTCGCGGGTGACGCCGTAGACCTTGCCGATCTCGTCGAGGGTCTTCGGCTGGCCGTCGGTGAGGCCGAAGCGCATCGAGACCACGCCGGCCTCGCGCTCGCTGAGCGTGTCGAGGACCGAGTGCAGTTGCTCCTGCAGGAGCGTGAAGCTGACGGCGTCGGCCGGGACGACCGCCTCGGAGTCCTCGATCAGGTCGCCGAACTCGCTGTCGCCGTCCTCGCCGAGCGGGGTGTGCAGGGAGATCGGCTCGCGGCCGTACTTCTGGACCTCGATGACCTTCTCGGGGGTCATGTCGAGTTCCTTGGCCAGCTCCTCCGGGGTGGGCTCGCGGCCCAGGTCCTGGAGCATCTGGCGCTGCACGCGGGCGAGCTTGTTGATCACTTCCACCATGTGCACCGGGATGCGGATGGTGCGTGCCTGGTCGGCCATGGCGCGCGTGATCGCCTGGCGGATCCACCACGTGGCGTACGTGGAGAACTTGTAGCCCTTGGTGTAGTCGAACTTCTCCACCGCGCGGATCAGGCCCAGGTTGCCCTCCTGGATCAGGTCCAGGAAGAGCATGCCGCGGCCGGTGTAGCGCTTGGCCAGGGAGACCACGAGGCGGAGGTTGGCCTCCAGCAGGTGGTTCTTGGCGCGGCGGCCGTCCTCGGCGATGATCTCCAGCTCGCGCTTGAGCTTGGGTGCGAGCTTGTCGGAGTTCGCCAGCTTGTCCTCGGCGAAGAGGCCGGCCTCGATGCGCTTGGCGAGCTCGACCTCCTGCTCCGCGTTGAGGAGGGGGACCTTGCCGATCTGCTTGAGGTAGTCCTTGACGGGGTCCGCGGTGGCGCCGGCCACGACGACCTGCTGGGCGGGGGCGTCGTCCTCGTCGTCGGAGATGACGAAGCCCTTGTTCTCCCCGCTCTCCTCCTCCTCGTCCGCCTCGCCCTTCGCGGCGTCGGGCCCCTCCTCGGTGGTCTCCCCGTCGCCGTCGTCGGAGTCCTTCTTGCCCGCGGTCTTCTTCGCCGCCGTCTTCTTGGCGGCGGTCTTCTTCGCGGGTGCGGCCTTCTTGGCAGCCGTCTTCCGTGCCGCGGTCTTCTTGGCGGCGGGTTCGGTTCCGGGCTCGGCGGTGACCTCGTCGGTGGCGGGGTCCGTGGCCGCGACCCCTGCGGGTGCGGCCTCGTCGGCCGCGGTGCGGGCCGCCGTCGTCGTCGTCGCGACGGTCTTGGTCGCCGTCCGCTTCGCGGGGCTCTTGGCCGCGACGCTCTTGCGGACGGTGCGCTTGGGCGACTCCGCGGCACTGACCATCAGCGTCACACCCTCTTCCTCAAGGATCTGGTTGAGGCTGCGCAGGACATTCTTCCACTGGGTCGCAGGAATCTGGTCAGCCTCGAAGGCCCGACGCACGTCATCGCCGGCGATCTGCCCCTCGGCCTTGCCCCGCTCGATGAGCGCCATCACAGACTCGGAATCGGCGATCTCCGACGGGAGCGTACGGGATGTGCTGGCCGACACGAACAACCTCTCGGAACGATGGAAACGGCTTCCGACCCCGGCCTGGTGCTGGACCGGAGCCGACGACCACCGACTGGGGATGGGCCGGGGGCGCGGGCAGGGGCCGGGGAGCTGCACAGCATCCCCAAGGGCTGCTGTCTTCCCTCCGTCGGCCATCACCTCTTACGTCATCGCGTGACGTCGCGGAGCGTTACGCGACATCTTGGTGGCCAGGGTCACACCAGGCCCGGTCCGACACCGTTCGTACGGTCACACAAGCGCGTCCGGGGGCTGCGGACGACCCCCGGACGCCGGTGTCGCCGGACCCGAAACGGGCCCGGCGACCGGTGCTGCACCCCCGCGCCCCCGCGCGTCGGCGCGTCAGTGCTCGCGCGGGGCGGGAACCACGCGCTCGACCTCCGGATGCACCGTCAGGAGCTGGCGCATGGCGTTCTCGGCTCCCATGGCGTCACCGGCGGCGAGGGCCTCCACCATCCGCGCGTGGTGGGCCACGCAGGTCTCGCTCGGGCGGTCGCAGGCGGTGACGGGGCTACCGGAAACCTGGAGGGCGGCGGAGACGATGCCGGAGAGGTGTTCGAGCATCCGGTTGCCGGCGACCTGGATCAGCAGGGAGTGGAACTCGTGGTCGGCGCGACCGAAGGTGATCACGTCCCCCTGGCCGAGGGCGTGGCCCATGATCTCGACCATGTCGGCGAGGCGCTGCTGGACGTCGGGGCGACCGTGGCCCGCGGCGAGACGGGCGGCGAGCGGCTCGATCGTCAGGCGGAGCTCGCCCAGCTCGCGGCGCTGGTCGTCCCGCTGGGGTCCGAAGGCGCGCCATTCGATGATGTCCGGGTCGAGGAGGTTCCAGTCGGCGACGGGGCGGACCCGGGTGCCGACGTTCGGGCGGGCGCTGACGAGGCCCTTGGCCTCCAGGACCCGCAGGGACTCCCGGACGACGGTGCGGGAGACCTCGAAACGCTGGCCGATCTCCTCGGGAACCAGCGGGCGGTCGGCGCCGAGGTCACCGGAAACGATCATCTGGCCGAGCTGTTGGACGAGTTGGCCGTGCAGGCCGCGGCCACGGCTACCGGCGGCGCGGCGGCCGACACGGCTCAACTCGATGTCGGCGCCGTCCCAATGGGGAGGCCCGACCCGGTCGGACCCGGAGGTCTCCGCGTAGGGGTAGCGGTCGAGTTCGCCCGAGCCGGCGAGGCCGGTGTCGGCATGGCGGGCGGCGGTCATCATGGTGTGCGCAAGGGTACTCACGAATCCTTTGTCGGCCGTGCCTCCTTCGCCCTTGAGGTCTTTGGTGAAAAGCACACGAAAGGGTGATCGGTGCCACCTACGCAATTGACGACTTATCGTAAAGAACCGGGCCTTTCGCGGGGAGTTGTGATCCGCTTCACGTGATTTCGAGTGATCCGGTCTTCCGTGGTCCTCGGGACGTCGTCACCCGCACCCGAACGGTCACCAACGGACTCGGGCACGCAGTCCTGTGAACCCATAGGCGCACAACAGGACCATCAGCGACAACACCAGTGCGATCCCGACGGGTTGGGCCATCACCCGCAGTGCTCCGAGGACGAACCGGTCGGCCTCCGGCGGCCACTGTCCCCAGGACAGGCTCCGGATCCGGGAGCCGAGTCCGCCCACGGGGTAGGCGGACGGCCCCTCCAGGACCCTGCGGACCAGCGGTACGACCATCACCGGTACGGCGAGCACCGCGGCCAGGCCCGCCGTGGCGGACCGGAACACGCCGGAGGCGAGCACGCCCGCCCAGGCGCAGCCGACCAGGAGCCCGGCCCAACTCGCGGCCGGGGAGATCCACTCCGCGGGCGGGCGCAGGGGCGACGTCTCGAAGACGATGCGCAGGACCGCTGCGTCGGCGATGACCGCCAGGGCGCCGAGCAGCAGCGCGAAGGCGCCGCAGACCCCGAGTTTGGCGGTGAGCAGCCCCATGCGGCGCGGCACCGTGCCGCGGTCCGCGGCGAGCGCCGGGTACCGGTACTCCTCACCGAAGGCGAGGGCGCCGAGCAGTCCCGCGCCCAGTGCCGCGGGGGGCAGCGGGAGCAACTCGGGCCAGGCGGCGAGGAGGCGGCTCTGCGGGGTGTGGCCCGCGCGGGCGAGCACGAGGGAGATGAGCGTGGAGGCGACGACGACGGCGGCCGCCGTCAGGAGCGGCGTGGCGGTGCCGAGGATCCGGCGAAGTTCGTAGCGCAGCGGACGCAACGGTCCGCCGACGCGGCGCACTCCGGAGGTGGCCCGCCCCGGGTCCGCGCAACGGGGGCGTGCGGCTCCGGGGTACGCCGCATCGGCGCGCGCTGCCCCGAAGTGCGTCGCTCCGGAACTCGGCTGCTCGGTGCGCGGGACGTCCGGACGTACGTCATCCGACGGCCGCACTGCGAAGCGCGTGGCTTCGGCACGCGACAGTGGGTCACGTGAACCATCCCGACGCGCCACTTCGGGGTGTGCGGCGTCGGGACCCGTCGCCCCGGAACCCGCCGTTTCGGCAGCCGCTGTTTCGGAGCCCGCAGTTTCGGGGCGGTCGGCCGCGGAACGCGCGGCGCCGGTGGCTTCCCGCGCCGGATCGGCATCCACATGGGCTCCGGCGAAGCCCTCCGGACGGCTGTCCACGCCGCCCCCGGGGCCGTTGTCGTGGCGGGGGCCCGCGTGGGACGACGAACGGGGAGCGCCTTGGCCGCCGGGATCGACATCGGGCCGCGTGTCGGCCCGGGTCGCTCCCGTCGCCGTCTCGAAGCCTCCGCCGGCGCGGATCCGGGCGCCGACTTCGAGTCGGACGTCGGCGCGGGCCTCCGCGCGCGTCTCGGAACGGATGTCGGAGCCGGTCCAGGGGCCGGTCCCTGATCGGAGTTCCGGGCGCTGATCGGAACGGAGTTGGGCGCCGGCACGGGTGCGGGCCTGCGGGACGGGCGGTACCGGCGCCGCGGAGTCACCGACGATCCCGACGCCGATGCCCAGGCCGCCGGTGTCGCCCGTGTCGCCGGTCTGACCCGTCTCGTCGGCGAGCTGGTGGACCAGGACCCCGTGCCGGAAGGCGGCTTCGCCGATCTCGGCGCAGTCGCTGCCGTACACCGACAGGCGGCTGCCGCTCTCCTCGACGATCTCCACGGCGCGTTGGGCCGCCCGCGCCTCCCGGGTCAGCACGTCGGCCAGTCTCGCCGCGTGCGGGGTGCGCACCGCGACGCGCGGCCGCAAGCGGGTGCGGGCGAAGTCCACGGCATCCTGGTCGGCGACGAGCCGGCCCGACGCGATGGAGACGACCCGGTCGGCATGGCCGGCCGCTTCCTTGGCGTCGTCGGTGGTGAACAGCACCGCACCGCCGAGGGAGGCGTGGCCGCGGAGCAGCCCGTGCAGCCAGGCACGTTCCTTGACGGAGAGTCCGGCGCCGGGTTCGTCGAGGAGGAGGGTGCAGGGATCGGCGAGCAGGGCGGCGGCCAGCCCGACCCGGCGGTCCATGCCGAGGGAGAGCGATCCGAGCCGCTCGTCGCGCAGGCCCGCGATGCCGACGACCTCCATCATCGTCTCGGCGCGGGAGGCCGGCACTCCGGCGGCGGCGCACAGCATGCGCAGTTGGTTGCGGACGGTCCGCGCCGGATGGCCGGGCACGTCGCCGAGGAGCACGCCGACCTCACGGCCGGGATGCGGGATCCGATGGAGCGGGCGCCCCCGGAAGTACGTGATGCCCCGGCCCGGTTCGAGTTCGAGCATGAGCCGCAGGGCCGTGGTCCTGCCCGAGCCCGGATCGCCGAGCAGGGCGGTCACGCAACCCGGGCGGGCCTCGAAGCTGAGGCCGTCCACGAGGGGCGGGAGTTTCCGACGGGGGGTGCTGGTGAGTCCAATGGCCTGGAGCATCGCTTCTCTCGCGGGGGGTGAGACCGCTTTGCGGCAGTGTGAGTACCGCAAGCAAGATAACGCGATATGTCCGATTTTCTGCGCAGCCGGTCCGTGGTGGGACCGGTGTCGCATCGGGTGGCTCAGACCTCGGGGCGCAGCATCGGGGGGTTGAGGAGGGTCGCCCCGCCGGCCCGGAACAGTTGGGCGGGCCGACCTCCCTGACGGGTCGTGGTCCCCCCGGCGGGCACCAGGAATCCGGGGGTCCCGGTGACCTTGCGGTGGAAGTTGCGCGGGTCGAGGGACACGCCCCACACCGCCTCGTAGACCCGGCGCAGCTCGCCGACGGTGAACTCCGGCGGGCAGAAGGCGGTCGCCAGGGAGGAGTATTCGATCTTCGAGCGGGCTCGTTCCACGCCGTCGGCCAGGATCGTCGCGTGGTCGAAGGCGAGTCCGGCGGACGCCTCCGCGGGCACTTCCAGGAGTTCGTCCACCGGTGCCCAGCGGGCGCTGTTGGCATCGCCTCCCGCGCGGGGAGCGGGCAGGTCCGGGGCCAGGACCAGGTGGGCCACGCTGACCACCCGCATCCGGGGGTCCCGATGGGGATCGCCGTAGGTGGCGAGCTGTTCGAGGTGCGCCCCGTTTCCCGCGTCGGGTGCCGCCGGATCGTGGGCGCACAGCCCGGTCTCCTCGGCGAGTTCCCGGGCCGCGGCACCCGCCAGGTCCTCGTCCCCTCGGACGAAGCCGCCGGGCAGTGCCCAGCGGTCCTGGAACGGCTGCTCCCCGCGTCGCACCACGAGCGCGCAGAGCGCGTGGCGCCGCACGGTGAGCACGACCAGGTCGACGGTGACGGCGAAGGGCGGATAGGCCGACGGGTCGTAGGGCGACATGCCGCGATCATAGTCGTCTGCCTGACGATAAACAGGGCTTTGGTGATCCTGGAGACCGTGATCTGGAACCCAGCGGCCATCCTGCCGATCGCGTCGCCCCGGTCGAACCGTCGCAGGAGCTTCGCCGCGGCTGCGACCCAACGGTGATCCGGGCCGGCGGGAGCCGGTGCGGGCCGGCGTGGGGCACCGGGCCGGCGGCCGCCGGAGCGTCGACGGCCGCCGTCGCGGTGGCCGTGATCGCGTTGGCCGTGTGCACCGGGCACCGCCGACCCGACGGAACCGGGCGGGTCCGCCCTATCCACGGAGTTGGAGCACATCGGCGGCCTCCTCCACCATGCCGACGCCGAGCCTGCTGATCCGCACGGTGAACGGTTCCCCGACGACGCGTAGCCCCGAGAGGCGCAGGGCGCCGAGCGGCGCGCCGGCCGGCGGGGCCACCGCGACCGTCTCGGCCGGGGCGTCGGGCCGGATCCCGGCGAGGGCCGTCAACGCGTGGATCCCGGCGGCGGCGGCCACCGCGGCGGGCCTGCAGGCGGCCGGATGGGGAAGCGGGGCGCTGCCGGCGGTGCGCTGCTCGGCCGCGTACATCTCCGGGAGGCGGTATCCGAAGGTTTCCGCCGCGTCCAGGAGGCCGCGGAGCAGTCCGGCGGCTTCCTTCTCGAAGCCCGCCTGGACGAGGCCCGCGACGGCGACGGCGGTCTCGTGGGCCCTGACGGCGCCCGACCGGTGACCGAAGGGGTTGTGGCCCGGCTCCCGGGTGGCCATGCTCCGCAGTCCCCAACCGGAGTCCATGGCGGGGGCTCCGAGGAGGCGGGCCAGGTGTTCGGTACGAACCGGATCCAGCAGGCCGGGGGCGAGTCGGCCGCCGCCCAGCAGCCCGGTGTCCAGCAGGTGGGCGGCCGCGCCCGTGAGCCGGGGCAGCGGCCGCCCGTCGGGGTGCAGGGCCGCGGCGGGTCGGCCCCCGTCCGGTCCGTCGATCCAGAAACCCGCCCGGAACCTAGCCCTCAGCTCGGCGGCCCGCTCGCGCCATTCCGGGGCTCCGGACCGACCGCACGCGTCGAGCAGGTCGGCGCCGAGCAGCGCGGCCCGGTGTGCGTGGGCCTGGGTTTCGACGCGACGGGGTCCCCGTTCGGGGTCGGCCACGAAACCGTCCTTCCCGAAGGCTCCGCGCAGCCAGTCCAGGCAGCGTTCGGCCGCGGGGAGCAGGCGGGCCACTTCGTCCTCGGAAAGCCCCCATCGCCGCGCCTCGGCCAGGAGTGCGGGGAACCCGAGGGTGGCCTCCGTACCGGTGCACCCCGGTGGCAGCTGCGGTCCGGCGGCGCGCAGTGGACCGGGGATCTTCCCCGTGTCGGGGCCGCTGCCGACGGTTTGACTCCGGGCCAGGGTCCGCAGCGTGGCGGCGGCCAGTCCGGTGCCGAGCGGCAGCGCCATCCGCGCGGCCCAGAGGGACTCCGCCGGGGCCAGTCCGAGCCGCCACGGCACTCCTGCCGCCGCGAAGGCGTCGCCGGGTGAGTCGGGGGCCCTGAGGAGCAGGGCGCCGAGGTCGTCGAGGCTGGTGCGGAACCAGGCGTCGGCCCTCGGGTCGTCACCTTCGGCGCGGGCTGCGGAGAGCGGGTTCGCCACCTGTCCGGCGGGGGCTCTGCCGGTGCGGTCGTGCGTGGTCCGCAGCCCGATGGCGCGGGACTGTCCCGGCGCCAGTTCCATTTGCCAGCGCAGGAGTCCGGCGGAGGCGAGGGCGTCGTCGGGGGCGGGTTCGGCGGTGGTGACGGCCAGGGCCTCGCCGGCGCTCCAGCGCAGTCCGGCGGCGTGGACGGCCGCGGGCAGTTCGGGCCCCGGTCCACCCGCGGCCAGCGTGGCCAGTTCTGCCAGGTCGGTACCGAGGAAGACCTCCACGGTGAGCCGCATCGGGCGGGAGGCGAAGCTGCGCAGGGTGATCCGCTCGGTGCCGTCGGCGTGCCGGATGCGCTCCACGCCGATGTCCGGGTCGGGCCCGGCCTCGAATCCGGTACGGACGGTGGCTGTGAAGGCGGCCCGATCCGCGCCGAGGCTGCGCCCCTGGACGGCGACCGGGTCGCGGCCCGCGACGCGGAGCACGCAGCGGGACAGCAGCCGGCGCCCGGCGCGGTAGATCCCGTCGATGCCCCGCCCGGTGAGCTGGCCGTGTTCCGGGGAGATGGCCAAGCAGGGTGCGGAGACGCAGATGACGGCTCCGTGTACGGGTGGCAGATCGGCCCGGCGTGCGGCGGGTGCCCCGGGTGTCGGGGCGCCCTGGCGGCCCGGACCGTTCCCGGGCTCCTCCACGGCGCCGGGGCGCCCGCCGGTGCCGGTCGGGTCGCCCTCCGGTCCCGCCGTGCCCGGGGGCTCGTCCACTCCCCCGGTCCGCCGGCCGGGTGCCGGTGGGGCTGCCGCGTGTTCCGCAGGGCGGGCAGGTGCCGCGGCGGCGCCGGGCAGCCCCGCGTCAGGGCCCGGGCCGGGCCTGGTCGGCGTTCCGGGGGGCCGGTGGGCCGGGACTTCCGGCGAATGGGCCTGCGGGGACGTGGACGGCCCGGTGGGATCGGTGAGGGGTACGGGGGGAGCCATGTGCCGCCTTGTCTGCGCTCCGGCCGGTCGGGCGGGGCGGCGGCGCGGCCGGGCCCCCACCGCCCTCCAGGGGAACGCCCCGGCCCCCGCCCGGGTCACGGGCCCCGGTGGTGACTGGCCCCGGAGCGCGGGGCGGGTTGGGCGGAAGGCCGGGACCGCCGTCTCCCGGATCCGCCGGGCGCAGCCGCCGCCGTGCGGTCCGCGTCGGGCGCTCACTGCCCGTTCCCCTCGGTACGACGGGACTCCGAGCGGCGGGATCCGGGGCGCCGGGACTCCGGACGCCGGTCGGTCCGCCGACCGGGCGGGCGGGTGGTGGCCGCGGCCCGCTTCCGGCGCGGTTCGCGTCGGCTGCGTTCCTCCCTCAGGCACTGCCGCAGCCCCTCCGGGTCGATGCCCTCGTTGCAGGCGTGATGCAGGAGCTGCGCGAAGCGGTACTCGGAGTCGGCCCGCAGCGCCAGCCCGAGTGCGATCCGTGCGGTCGGCTCGTCCCCGCAGGACCAGGAGACCCAGCCCGCCAGGGTGAGCGGGGCCGCCGCGTGTTCTCCGTACGCCCCGACACAGCGTCGTGCCAGGGCTCGCCACAGCCTGAGGGCGGGGGCGGCCTCGTCGTCCTCCATCCACTCGGCGGCGATGTCCCGGATCTCACGGTCCTGGAGGCCGAGGATCACGGCCGCGGCCTCGTCGTGGCCGAGCAGGGCGTCGTCGCGGTCGTCGGCGCGGGATCCCGCTTCGGCGGGCGGGGCGAGCGCCAGGCGCCGCATCAGGGTCCTGGCCATGGACAGGGTCTCGGCGCCGACCTCCTCACGGGTCGCACCGTCGAGGATCTTCGGTACGAGGGCGACGGCCGCGCGATCCAGTGCGGCCTCCTGGCCGGCGGCGGGCACCCCGCGCAGGGGAGCGAGTCGGTCCTCGATGTCCTGCAGGGAGCCCCGCACCTGGAGCCCTGCATAGGTCGCGGCCGCCGCCATGACCGAAGTGCCGGGCGGGTCCATGGGCTTGCCCTCGACCGGGCAGCAGTCGGCGTCGTGACAGGTGTAGGACCAGTAGCGACCGCCCGAGAGGCACAGGGCTTCCAGTACGGGCACGTCGAGCGCCCCGCAGGCGATTCGCAGTCGCTGGGCGAGCGGCCGGAGGCGGGCCATGACACGACGGCCGCTCTCCCCCTCGCCCGGGTCCTGGCAGAGGAACACCACGATGCCGTCGGGCTTGGAGCCGCGTCGTTCGCTGCCGCGGATCAGGCATTCGGCCACCTGCCGGGCCGTCTCCTCCCATTCCCCGGGCGCCGGGGGGATTCCGACGCGGAGCCTGCCGCCGAAGCGACCTGCCTCGCCGTGGACGGCGACCATGACGAGGGAGTCCGTCGGGTGGAAGCCGAGCATGTAGGGCAGCGCGTCGGCCAGTTCGGCCGGGCTGCGCAAGGTGATCGGGGATGTGGTCGGGACTCCGGACGGGCTCGGGGAGGGGCGGCCGGACTGGCTGGGTGTTTCGTGGTTCGTCGTCATGCGTCGACGGTCCCGTGCCCGGCCCGATCGCGAAACCCCTGTGGATAACTCGTCCAACCTTCAATATCCACAGGTTGATTGCCGCCTGGGCGCGATGTCGGCCGCATCGGGTTCCATGGACTCATGAACACGGATCACAGCCCCTCGCCCGCTTCTCGACCCCGCCTCGGAGCCGCCCGGCGTCGGGTGCCTTGCCGAGCGCCGTCACCACGAGGGCGCCCGCCCCGAGCACGCATCCCAACCACATCACGGCGTTGACCCCGGCGCCGTCCGCCGCAAGGCCCCCGACCAACGCGCCCAGCGCGATGGCCCCGTTGAACACCCCTACGAACAGGGAGGACACGGCCTCACGCGCCTCGGGCGCCGAGGCCAGCAGCCAGGTCTGGGCGCTCACCGACACACCGCCGTAGGACAGGCCCCAGACAGCGAGCAGTACGCCCGCGGTCAGGACGGAGCCACCGAACACCGGCATCAGCCCGACCGTGGCCGCCAATACGGCGCTGATCACCAACAGGGTGGAGCGGGGCGACCGACCGGCGGCCGCACCGGCCGCGAAGTTGCCGGCCACACCGGCGATTCCGTACACCAGCAGCAGCGTGCCGATCATCCCGGCGCTCGCCCCGGAGACCTCCTCCAGGACCGGGCGCGCATAGGTGTAGGAGGCGAAGTGGCCGGTGACCAGCAGGGCCACCACACCCAGTCCGGTCCGCACCCGCGGGTCGGCGAACAGCCGAATGACACCACCGAGTCGGGCCTGCGGCTCGGCGGGCAACGACGGCAGCAACCGCGCCAGGGCGACGACAACCATCAGGGCGAGCACTCCCGTGGCCGCGAACGCCGCCCGCCAGCCGACGAGTTCACCGACGTACGCGCCGGCCGGGACGCCGAGCACCGATGCCACCGCGATGCCGCTGAAGATGAGGGAGGTCGCGGGGCCGATCGACCTCGGGGGCACCAGTCGCACCGCCAGGCCCGCCGCGATCGCCCAGACACCACCCATGCCGACACCGACCAGTACGCGGGCGACGACCATCACGGCGAAGTTCGGCGTCCACGCGGCAAGCAAGTTCCCCACCGCGAGGACGGCCATCAGCGCGCACAGCACCGTCCGGCGGTCGAACCGCCCCAGCAGAGGGGCCAGGAGCGGCGCGGACACCGCGCCCACCAGACCGGTGATGGTGAGGGTCAGCCCCGCGGTGCCCTCGGACACCCCCAGGGCGTCCCCGATGGGCGTGAGCAGGCCCACGGGCAGCATCTCCGACGTCACCACGGTGAACGTCGCGGCCGCGACCGCCACGACGCCCGACCGGCCGCGGGTCACGGCCCGTTCCGGCGCCCCGCCGGTGCCTGCGATTTCCTCGATCTGTGCCATGCCGACCAGCCAACCCGCCCCGACCTGCGGGAACAACGGCCGATCTCTCATCCTTCGATGAGCAGGGCTACTCGATCCGGCTACGCCGCCGCGCCCCGGACAAGGGCCCGCGCGTCGTGACGCGCGCTGCCGGGAGAAACATGGAGGAACACCATGGAGGGGACGGCATGAGCGGTGTCGAGATGCGCGAGCTGGAGGCGTTCCTCGCCCTCGCCGAGGAGTTGCACTTCGGCCGGGCGGGCGAGCGGCTGTACGTGTCCCAGAGCCGGATCAGCCAGCTCCTGCGGTCATTGGAGGGCCGCATCGGTGGCCGGCTCGTCGAACGCACCAGTCGTCGGGTGGGATTGACCCCGCTCGGCGAGAACCTCCTCGCCGACCTGCGCCCCGCGTACGACGCCCTGCGCGCCGCGGTCCACGATGCCCGGGCCACCGCGCGCGGCACCGGCGGGGTACTGCGCCTCGGCTTCCAGGGCACCGTCGACGACCACCTGGGTCGGGCGATCGCCCGGTTCGGCGACAGGTACCCGGACTGCGCGATCGACCTCGTCGAAATACCGCTCTGCGACCCCTTCGGGCCGCTGCGCCGACAGGAGGTGGACTGCGCGGTCGTCCTGCTGCCTGTGAGCGAGGAGGACCTCGTCGTCGGACCGGTCTTCTCCCGACAGCCGCAGACCCTGGCCGTGTCCGTCCGGCACCCGTTCGCCGCCCGTGAGTCGCTGCACGCCGAGGAACTCGCGGACTGCCGGCTCATCGGCGTGGGCGGCGACGCCCCCGACTACTGGCGGCGCGCCCAGGCCCCCGGACGTACACCGGGCGGACTCACCGTCCCGGCCGGTCCCCGCGTGAACACGCTCCAGGAAGGGCTGAGCCTGACGGCGGCCGATCGGGGTGCCATGTTGCTGTGCCGGGCCTCGGCCGACCAGCAGGGACGCCGCGACTCGCTGGCGTTCGTCCCGGTGCTGGGGTTGCCCGCCTCCGAGCTGGGCCTCGTACGTCGCCGCGTACGGCCCTCCGCCCAGGCTCGGGCCTTCGCCCTGGCGGTCGCCGAGGAGGTGGGTGCGGCGGCCTGAGGCGGGAGCACCGCCCGGCCTCGGGACCGCCGCCCGTCGGCTCAGCCCGACGTGGCGAGGACCAGCGGCAGGACCTGGTCCGCGCCGGCCTGCCGGAGCAGTCGGGCGGCGACGGCGAGGGTCCAGCCGGATTCGGTGGAATCGTCGATGAGCAGGACGGGGCCGGGGGCGGCCGCGAGGGCGGCCGCCAAATCGTCGGGGACGGCGAAGGCCCCGGACAGTGCCCGCAGCCGCTGGGCGGAATTGCTGCGGCGTGCGGAGTGCGCACCGTCCGGCCCGGTGTACGTCAGGCTGCCGAGGAACGGGAGTCGGCCGATGGTCGCGACGCCCTGGGCGAGGGAGCCGACCAGCTGCGGGCGCGTCATCGACGGTACGGCGACCACCCCGACGGGCCGGGCCGTGGCGTCCGGGACGTTCGGCGCCCAGCCGCCCGCGGACCGCGCCCAGTCGGCGATGACGGCCACCGCCGCCTGCAGGACGTCATCGGGCACCGGGCCGTCGGGCGCGGTGTCGGCCAGGAGCGGACGCAGTCGGTTGCCCCAGCCGATGTCCGAGAGCCGCCCCAGGGCCCGCCCGGTCGAGCACTGCTCCTTCGCCGGGATGCGGCCCTTGAGGTTGACGCCCAGCGCCGGCATGCCCGTCGGCCACATCCGGCGCGGCTCGACCTCGACACCCGGCCGGTCCAGTTCCCTGGCGGCACCCGTCAGGGTCTCCGCCGACACGGAGGAATCGGCCCAGGTTCCCGCGCAGTTGTCGCAGCGACCGCACGGGACGGCGCCTTCGTCGTCCAGTTGCCGGCGCAGGAACTCCATCCGGCATCCGGTCGCGCTCACGTAGTCCCGCATGGCCTGCTGCTCGGTGGCCCGCTGGCGGGCGACCCAGGCGTACCGCTCGGAGTCGTACGTCCACGGCAGGCCCGTGGAGGACCAACCGCCCTTCACCCGCTTGACGGCCCCGTCCACGTCCAGGACCTTGAGCATGGTCTCCAGCCGGGTGCGGCGGAGGTCGACGGCTGCCTCCAGGGCCGGTACGGAAAGCGGTCGTCCCGCTTCGGCGAGGGCCGTCAGGGTCTGCCTGACCTGCGCTTCGGGCGGAAAGGCCGTGTCGGCGAAGTAGCGCCAGATCGCCTCGTCCTCCTTGCCCGGCAGGAGCAGCACATCGGCGTGCTCGACGCCGCGGCCGGCGCGGCCGACCTGCTGGTAGTAGGCGATCGGCGAGGAGGGCGAGCCGAGGTGGATCACGAAACCCAGGTCGGGCTTGTCGAAGCCCATGCCCAGCGCCGACGTCGCGACGAGCGCCTTGACCCGGTTCTCCTGGAGGTCGGTCTCCGCCTGGAGCCGGTCGGCGTTCTCCGTGCGCCCCGTATAGGAGGCCACGTCGAAGCCGCGCTGCCTCAGGAACGCGGTGGCCTCCTCGGCGGCGGCGACGGTGAGGGTGTAGATGATCCCGGAGCCCTGGAGTTCGTCGAGGTGCTCGGCGAGCCAGCCCAGCCGGTGCGCGGCGTCCGGCAACCGGACCACGCCCAGGCGCAGGCTCTCCCGCTCCAGCGTGCCGCGCAGCACCAGTGCCTCACCGGCGCCGGTGCCCAGTTGCTCGGCGACGTCCGCGGTGACCCGCGCGTTGGCGGTCGCCGTGGTGGCCAGCACCGGTACGCCGGGGGCGAGCTCGGCGAGCATCGCGCGCAGCCGGCGGTAGTCGGGGCGGAAGTCGTGTCCCCAGTCGGAGATGCAGTGCGCCTCGTCGACGACGAGGAGGCCGGTCGTGGCCGCGAGCTTGGGCAGCACCTGTTCGCGGAAGTCGACGGAGTTGAGGCGTTCCGGGCTGACGAGCAGGACGTCGGTCTCGCCGCGCTCGACCTCGCCGTAGATGGTGTCCCACTCCTCCGGGTTGGCGGAGTTGATCGTGCGGGCCTGGATTCCGGCCCGGGCGGCCGCCTCGACCTGGTTGCGCATGAGCGCCAGCAGCGGCGAGATGATCACCGTCGGGCCGGAGCCGCGCCGGCGCAGCAGGGCGGTGGCCACGAAGTACACGGCGGACTTCCCCCAGCCGGTGCGCTGCACCACGAGGGCCCGCCGTCGCTCCTCCACCAGGGCCGCGACCGCCTGCCACTGGTCCTCCCGCAGCCGCGCCGACCCGCCCGGGGCGCCGACGAGCTCGGCGAGGATGGCATCGGCTTCGGTACGGAGCTCCAGGTTGGTCATGCCCCCATGCAACCCGATGGCACGGACAATCGGCCAACTCACCCAGCGTGACGCGCCGCCCACGCCCGGCCGCCGACCGCGCCGCCGGGTACGGAGCGGACCGGGTGTTTGCGCTGGTGCCCGCGCTCAGGACGCTCGGGATGCGTCATCCCCGATGCGATGGGGCAAGGATATGAACGGCATACCGGCGAATTCCGGTCTGCGGCCTCAAATGCTCATTGCCCCACCCTCGCGGGCCACGCGAGAATCGGAGTGCTCCCGCTCGGCTCGTCGGCACTCTCCAGGGCCGGGCTGCGGCGCGCCCACATCCCAGCCGTGCCCGTTCGCGGGCGTGTACCCGAAGGGAGGACCGTGACCTTCGGATTCGCCTCGCCCTCGCCCACGTCCCTGACAACGGCCACCGGCGGCGCCAGCCGGCACGGCAGACTGCTCGAACCCTCGCAATGGACGGCGGCGGGCATTCCCCTGCTGCGCAATCCGCGCGAGGTCGTGAGCGGCCTGCACTCCCGGCACGGCCCCGTGCCCTCCACCGCGGTGATCGCCGTACTCGGCCCCGAGGAGCGCCTCGTCGCGAGCGCGTCCTTCGCCCAGCGCTCGGTTTCGGCGGACGGCTGGGAGTACCGCAACGCCCTGTTGTCCCGGCTGCGCCGGATCCTCCCGCACGACCTGCGGCGGCGGACCCCGGTGCGCACGGCGGTGCTGCTGTACTGCCGTGACGGCGACGAGCGGTGGACCGAGGAGGACGGGGCCTGGATGTGGGGCCTGCGGGACGCCTGCACCCTGCACGGGCTGCGCTGCGGGGCCTACATCACGCTGACCCGCGGCGGCTGGCAGGTGCTCGGGGAAGGGCGCGGCGGCCGGCATCCCGGCTCGGATTCCCGGCCGGAGCGCCTCGGCGGCACGACGGGCGAGGTCACCTCGCTGACGTTGCGGACCGGCGGCGGGGCGACCGAGGCCCTGCGACGGACCGCGGCCCGCTGAAGGCCGGGCGGGGCCGTCGTCCGGCCCGCCCCGCCCCCGGCGCGTGCGGGATACGAGGCGTCAGACGCCCGCACCCAGCACGGAGTTGATCTGCTGCGCCTCGCCGCACACGATCAGCAGCGTGCCGGCCCGCGTGAGCGCGGCCGGCAGCGCGGTGGCGATGGTTCCGGTCGATCCGCCGTTGGCCGCGAAGACCACGACGGGACGGCCGGCGGCGCGCTGCACCTGCGCCGCGTCCGTGTAGAAGACATCGTCGCCGGCCTCGTGCTGGGCCCAGTACGAGGCCTCGCCGAAGGACAGCTCGTGGGCGGCCCACGGGTGCGGGTCGCCGGTGGTGAGCACCAGGATGTCGCCGGGCGCGCGCCCGGTGTCGAGCAGCAGGTCCACGGCCTCGTCGGCCGCGTCCAGCGCGCCCTCGGCGGATGCCGGGATCAGCTGGACCTGCGGCACGGCCGCGGAGACGGACGGGGTGGTGGGTGCTGCGGAAGCGGGTCCGGGGGCGGCCTGCGCCGCGCGCTGCGCGGGCGGGGCGGGCCGGGCGGGACCGGGGCGTCCGGGCCGGGGTACGGCGACGGGACGCGGACCAGGTACGGGGCGGGGGGTCTGCGCGGTGCGGCCGGCGGCCGGCGTGACGCGGGGACCCTGGGCACTCTCGTGAATCTGAGGCTCCTCGATGGCGGGGGTGAGAGGCATGAGTTGATATCTATCAAACACCGGTACGAAACGTACCGGTGGGTGGCACGTGGGTGCGATCAGAAATCGAAGCCGAGTTGGCCTCCGTCTTCCAATGCCGCCGCCTCCTCGCTGCGGCGCACCTTCTTGAGGTGGCGCCACCGCGGCAGTGCGTCGAGGTACGACCACGACAGACGGTGGTAGGCGGTCGGCCCCCGCTCCTCGAGCACGGCCCGGTGCACGGGTGACGGATAGCCGGCGTTCGCGGCGAAAGCGAAGTCCGCTATTCCGTCGCCCTGTTCGCCCAGTTCGGCCATCATCCGGTCGCGCCGGACCTTGGCGATCACCGAGGCCGCGGCGACGGCCACGCAGGACTGGTCGCCCTTGATCACCGTCCGGACCTGCCAGGGTGCGCCGAGGTAGTCGTGCTTGCCGTCGAGGATCACCGCGTCGGGGCGCACCGGGAGGGCCTCCAGGGCGCGCACCGCCGCGAGTCGCAGCGCGGCGGTCATCCCGAGCTCGTCGATCTCCTCGGGGGAGGCGTGCCCCAGGGCGTGGGCGGTGACCCAGTCCTCCAGGACGTCGAGCAGGGCGTCGCGTCTTCGGGGGGTGAGGAGTTTGGAGTCGGTGAGTCCCTCGGGCGGGCGGCGCAGGCCGGTGATCGCCGCGCAGACGGTGACGGGACCGGCCCAGGCCCCTCGTCCGACCTCGTCGACCCCGGCGATGACCTTGGCGCCGGTGGTTGCGCGGAGGGAGCGCTCGACGGTGTGGGTGGGTGCTTCGTACGGCATGGCGCCAGCAAGGGTACGCCGCCCCGGGCCGCCTGCACACCCCGGCCCGGGTCAAGCCGTCCACGGTTCGGTCGGAGCACGCGTACGGAACCTCCTGGTCGGCTCCCCCGCACCGCCCGGCCGTGCCCGGGCTCAGGGGGCGCACGACGGAGGGATCGGCACCGTCGGGGGCACGGATCCCCCGACACCCCCACCCGGCGGTTCGCTTCCGCACACAATTTCACGGTCCGTCGACATCGCCGGAATCCCATCGACCGCAAGAACACCTCCACATTCGACCGGAACAAAGCCCCCCGATTCCCTCGCGAAAGAGGCGCACGGATCAGCCGGCCGACGGATTCACGAACGTCGCGCCGGGACACGGACGGACCCGATCCACGGGCCACCGGTCGCTTTCGCGAAGCAAGCCACGCAGGCCGCTCCCCGCCCGAGAACACGCCCGGGAGCCACCCGTTCGAGAGTGCCGGCCCGGCTTGAGGGCCGGCGCCGTACGAGGGCCCTCGCGCGGGCCGATGGCTCCGTGCCCGGGCCCTCGTACGGACCAAACCGATGCGGACTAGCCGGCCCGGACCGGCTGCTCCGGAAGCCAGGCGGGCAGTGCTTCGGTGCGGGCCAGCCAGGCCTGCGGCAGCACCTCGTCGCCGCGGCCGCCCAGCACCCCGCCGACGATGGCGCAGGTCGTGTCTACGTCCCCGCCGACCTGTGCGGTGGTCCAGAACGCCCGCTCGTAGTCGTCCAGGGCCCGGGCCGCGGACCACAGGGCGAACGGCACCGTGTCATGGGCGCTGGTGCGCCGGCCGCAGCCCAGCACCGCCGCGACCGTCGTCGCGTCGCCGTAGTCCAGCATGTTCCGCGCCCTGCGCACCCCGGCGCCCACCGCACTGCGCGGAACCAGCTCGATGACCCCGTCGAGCAGGTCGGCGGCGGTCGGCCTCCCCTGCGGGGAGGACGCCAGCGCGGCCGCGGCGGCGACGGCCATCGCCCCGCAGACCGCCTCGCGGTGCTGGTGGGTGGTGTAGGCGGAGATCTCCGCCTGGTGGGTGGCCTGCTCGGGGTCGTCCGCGTACCAGGCGCCGAGCGGGGCGATCCGCATCGCCGCGCCGTTGCCCCAGGAACCCTGCCCGTTGAAGAGCTCGGCGGCCAGCGTGCGCCAGTCCTCGCCCTCCCGGACCAGCCGGAGCATGCGGTTCACGGCCGGGCCGTAGCCGCGGTCGAAGTCGTGGTGGGCGGCGAAGGAACTCGCCAGCGCGTCCTGGTCGATGCGTCCGTGCGCGGCGAGCACGGCGACCACCGAGCAGGCCATCTCGGTGTCGTCGGTCCACTGCCACGGGCCGCTGCCGACGGGCAGCTCGCGCCGTTTGAGCAGCGGGTAGTTCACGGGGACGAAGTACTGGGAGCCCAGGGCGTCCCCCAGCGCCAGCCCTCGAAGGCTGGACAGGGCGCGTGCGTAGCGCCTTTCGGGAGTGGTTTCAGCGGTCATCGCGCGTCACTCTAGCCGTCCAGGTCATAAGGCTCGGGTGTGGTCCAGCGCTCAAACGGGCGGTCCATCCGGTACCGGCCGTCCGGGCCGAGGAGCAGCACCCGGTATTCGCCGTTCCCCGGGTTGGAGAGGGCCTCGAACTCGTTCACCGACCAGTGGAACCAGCGCATGCAGAACAACCGCATCGTCAGACCGTGCGTCACGAGGAGCACGTTCTCGGGATGGTCCGGCGCCTCGAAGCTGCGGTAGAGACTCTCCAGGAAGGAGCCGACGCGGTCGTACACGTCGGCACCCGACTCCCCTTGTGCGAAGCGGTAGAAGAAGTGCCCGTAGGCGTCCCGGTAGGCCTTCTGCAGGCGCACGTCGTCACGGTCCTGCCAGTTGCCCCAGTCCTGCTCGCGCAGTCGCGGCTCCTCGCGCATCCGTACCCGCGTCGGATCGAGGCGCAGTTCCCGGAAGGTCTGCAGGGTTCGGCGGTAGGGGGAGACGTACGCGCTGATGTGCTCGTCGCCGAAGAGGTCGCGCAGCCGGACTCCTGCCTCGGCGGCCTGTTCGCGGCCCCGTGAGGTCAGGCGCAGGGCGTGGTCGGGTTCACGCTCGTACACCGTGTCGTCGGCGTTCCCCTCCGACTCCCCGTGCCGGACGAGGACAATGCGCCGTGGTCGTACCATCCCACGAGCCTATTCGGCCACCGGGGCCCGCATGGACCGGGGCGCGCCGGGCCGAGCGGTCGGGTCGTCGTACGGTCATACCGTCCAGCCGGGTTCGAGGTCCACGACGTCTCCGGTGAGCGCCTCGACGTCTGCTTCCGTCTGGGCGCGCAGGGAGAGCCGTTCGACGCGTTCCTGGCGGTACTTGCCGTGCTCCGCCGCCGCCCGCCACATCGACAGCACGAGGAACTCGCGGCCGGGCGCCTCGCCGAAGAGGCCGCGCACCATGCCGGGCGAGCCCGCCATGGCCGGGTTCCACACCTTCTCCTGCATCAGGGTGAAGTGCTCCTCGCGCCCCTCCCGCACCCGGGTGTGCGCGACCCGGACCACGTCGGCGTCGCTGAACCGGGGCTGGAATCCGGTCTTCACGTCGAATCGGTGGTCGAACAGCGTGACGCGGGCGTCGGTGTAGGTTCCGTTCTGGGAGGCCGCGAGCCGGTCGTGGGAGCGGGCCATGAAGGAGTCGTAGAAGGCGCGGCTCTCCCAGAACGCGAAGACGTGCGCGACCCCCTGCCGGCCTCGGCTCCAGCCGCCGCCCTGCCCCCGGAAGCCGGGCTCCCCGGGCAGCCCCGCCCATTTGCGTTGCCCGCGCTCGAACCCGCGTCGGTCCGTCACCGTGCAGCGAATCCACTTGACCAGCACCGCGCCATCGTACGGGCCGGGCGCGGCCCGGGTCAGTCCCTTGAGCGGTGGATCCGGACCAGTTCCGCCGCGTCCCGGTCGGACAGCCGGAGCCCGAACTCCCGGTCGAGGAGCCCGATCAGGTCCTCGGCGGCGACGGTCTCCCGCTCGGTCCGCCCGTCGGGGTGCAGACGCGTGAGTTCGCTGCCCACGAGGGTCTGCCGCACGGTGTCGCCGGGGAGCTGGACGAGGGTCCGCCCGACGAAGGAGGAGCTGGGGTGGGAGGAGCTGTAGTGGTTCAGCACGACGTAGTCGACGGGGTGGTACCGCTGCGGGGAGAAGGCGTACAGGTCACGCCAGGCCCCGGCGCGCAGGGCGGACAGGACGAGGATGCCGCCCGCCTCCTCGCGGACGCGGAACGTCCACTGCCCCTGGTGGACCTCGTGACCGGGCCGCGCGAGCGGTACGGGCTCGCGCGGGCCCTGGTAGCCGAAGCCCGCGTCGCAGAGCCACGGTTCGCCGTCGACGGTGACGACGAGGACGGCGTGCGTCACCGCGAGCAGGGTGTCGCCCCGGGTGCGGTTGCGGGCCCCGCGCCCGGTGACCTCGAAGCCGATCCGCTCCAGGGCGGCGGCCAGCAGCGAGTTCTGCTCGTAGCAGTAGCCGCCGCGACGGCCGTGCACGAGCTTGTCCTCCAGGGCTTTGACGTCCAGTTCGACGGGGCGGCCGAACAGGACGTCCAGGCTCTCGAAGACGATGGAGGCGGTGTGGGCCCGGTGCACTGCGTACAACGTGTCGAGGTCCGGCCGCAGTTCCCGCGCCCCGACGTCCGTTCCGTCGCTCCCGGTCCCGCTCCCGAGGCCGATCCGCGACAGGTACGCGTCCAGGTCCAGCTCGTCACCGTTCCACATGGTTCCCCACTCCCCCGCCGTGAAATTCCGGGGGCGCCCCCGACGGACGCGCCCCGCACAATGATCGCCACGACCTCGCCGCACACCAACCCGCCCGGAAGGTCTGTCCCGCATCGTGCCGGCGCGCCCCCGCCGGGCGCCCGCCACTCCTCGGGGTCGGGTGGGATCCGTCGGTCGGCCACGGACACGACGAAGGGGACCGCCCGTGGGTCGGTCCCCTTCGTGTTCCGCAGGTCAGCTACGTCCGCGTACTACCTCGGACGTGGCGCTCCCGGCGATTGCGCCCGGTTCAGCTGCAACCGCTGGTCGAGCCGCAGCCCTCGCAGATGTAGCAGGAGCCGGCGCGCTGCATCTTCGTACCGCACGAGAAGCAGAGCGGGGCGTCGGCGGAGACGCCGAGCTGCATCTCGACCAGTTCGGCGTTGCTGTGCGCCGTCTTCGGGGCCGGGACCGAAGCGATCGCGACGGGCTTCGGGGCCGCCGGGACGACCGTGACCGGAGCGGACTGCGCGAGGGTCTCGGTGTCCAGTTCCTCGCCCTCGAGCGGCTCGTAGGAGCCGGTGTCGAGGTGGCGCTGACGCTCCTCGGCGGAGTGGATGCCGAGGGCGGAGCGGGTCTCGAAGGGCAGGAAGTCGAGCGCCACGCGGCGGAAGATGTAGTCGACGATCGACTGCGCCATCCGCACGTCCGGGTCGTCCGTCATACCGGCCGGCTCGAAGCGCATGTTCGTGAACTTCGCGACGTACGTCTCCAGCGGGACGCCGTACTGCAGGCCCACCGAGACGGCGATGGAGAAGGCGTCCATCATGCCCGCGAGGGTCGAGCCCTGCTTGGACATCTTCAGGAAGACCTCGCCCAGACCGTCGTCCGGGTAGGAGTTCGCCGTCATGTAGCCCTCGGCGCCACCGACCGTGAAGGAGGTGGTGATCCCCGGGCGGCCCTTCGGCAGGCGCTTGCGGACCGGACGGTACTCGATGACCTTCTCGACCGCCGTGCGGATGGTCTCCTCGGCCTTCTCGGTGACCTCGGTCTTCTCCTCTTCCTTCTTCTTCGCGGAGAGGGGCTGACCGACCTTGCAGTTGTCGCGGTAGATCGCGAGCGCCTTGACGCCCATCTTCCACGCCTCGAAGTAGATCTCCTCGATCTCCTCGACGGTGGCCGTCTCCGGCATGTTGACCGTCTTCGAGATCGCGCCGGAGATCCAGGGCTGGATCGCGGCCATCATGCGGACGTGGCCCATCGCGGAGATGGAACGCTCGCCCATGGCGCAGTCGAACACCGAGTAGTGCTCGGGCTTCAGGCCCGGGGCGTCGACGACCACGCCGTGCTCGGCGATGTGCGTGACGATCGCCTCGATCTGCTCCTCCTGGTAGCCCAGGCGGCGCAGGGCCTGCGGGACGGTGCCGTTGACGATCTGCATCGAGCCGCCGCCGACGAGCTTCTTGAACTTGACCAGGGCCAGGTCCGGCTCGACACCGGTGGTGTCGCAGGACATCGCGAGACCGATGGTGCCGGTCGGCGCGAGGACGGAGGCCTGGGAGTTGCGGAAGCCGTTCTTCTCGCCGAGGCGCAGGACGTCCTGCCAGGCCTCGGTGGCCGCGGCCCAGATGATGTTGTCGAGGTCGTCGGTGCGCGGTGCGACGGCGTTGGCGTCGGCGTGCTGCTTCATGACGCGCTTGTGCGAGTCGGCGTTGCGGGCGTAGCCGTCGTACGGGCCGACGATGGCGGCCAGCTCGGCGGAGCGCTTGTAGGCGGTGCCGGTCATGAGCGAGGTGATCGAGGCGGCGAGGGTGCGGCCGCCGTCCGAGTCGTACGCGTGGCCGGTCGCCATCAGCAGGGCGCCGAGGTTGGCGTAGCCGATGCCGAGCTGGCGGAAGGCGCGGGTGTTCTCGCCGATCTTCTGCGTCGGGAAGTCCGCGAAGCAGATGGAGATGTCCATCGCGGTGATGACCAGCTCGACGACCTTGGAGAAGCGCTCGGCGTCGAAGGACTGGTTGCCCTTGCCGTCGTCGTCGAGGAACTTCATCAGGTTGAGCGAGGCGAGGTTGCAGGACGTGTTGTCCAGGTGCATGTACTCGCTGCACGGGTTCGACGCGGTGATGCGGCCGGACTCGGGGCAGGTGTGCCAGTTGTTGATCACACCGTCGTACTGGATGCCCGGGTCGGCGCAGGCCCACGCGGCCTCGGCGAGCTTGCGGAAGAGGGCCTTGGCGTCGACCTTCTCGATGACCTCGCCGGTCATGCGGGCCCGCAGACCGAACTCGGTGCCGTTCTCGACGGCCGTCATGAACTCGTCGTTCACGCGGACCGAGTTGTTGGCGTTCTGGTACTGGACGGACGTGATGTCGTCGCCGCCCAGGTCCATGTCGAAGCCCGCGTCGCGCAGGGCGCGGATCTTCTCCTCCTCCTTCACCTTGGTGGCGATGAAGTCCTCGACGTCCGGGTGGTCCACGTCCAGGACGACCATCTTGGCCGCGCGGCGGGTGGCGCCGCCCGACTTGATCGTTCCTGCGGACGCGTCGGCGCCGCGCATGAAGGAGACGGGGCCGGAGGCGTTGCCGCCGGAGGAGAGGAGCTCCTTGGAGGAGCGGATGCGGGAGAGGTTCAGGCCGGCGCCGGAGCCGCCCTTGAAGATCATTCCCTCTTCCTTGTACCAGTCGAGGATGGACTCCATGGAGTCGTCGACGGCGAGGATGAAGCAGGCGGAGACCTGCTGCGGCTGGGGCGTGCCGACGTTGAACCAGACGGGCGAGTTGAAGCTGAAGATCTGGTGCAGGAGCGCGTAGGTCAGCTCGTGCTCGAAGATCTCCGCGTCCGCGGGGGAGGCGAAGTAGTCGTAGTCCTCGCCGGCCTTCGTGTAGGTCTTCACGATCCGGTCGATGAGCTGCTTCAGACCGGTCTCGCGCTGCGGGGTGCCGACCGCGCCGCGGAAGTACTTGCTGGTGACGATGTTGACCGCGTTCACCGACCAGAAGTCGGGGAACTCGACGCCACGCTGCTCGAAGTTCACCGAGCCGTCGCGCCAGTTGGTCATGACGACGTCACGGCGCTCCCAGCTCACCTCGTCGTACGGGTGCACGCCCGGGGTGGTGTGGATGCGCTCGATACGCAGGCCGCTCTTGGCAGCCTTGGTCCCCTTGGTGCGGGAACCTCGCGCCGAGCCGCTCGCCGTCTCAGTCATGCCGCTTCCTCCCATATGCGGGCAAAAACGCCCTAAAGTGCCAGCGCTATTCCGCGGCACGGTGCTGTGTGTCTTGTATCTACGAATTTCGCCCTGCCGCCCGACCGGCCGGACCGCGCCGAGGTGCGGCCCGTCAGGTCAGTCGGTGGCGGAGGCGGGCACGGGGACGACCCGGGGGGTCCCTCCGGGCTCGCACTCGTGGGGAGGCCGGGGCTCGCGGAGTTCCGCGATGGCGGCCTCGAAGTCCTCAAGGGTGTCGAACGCTCGATAAACGGATGCGAACCGCAGGTAGGCGACGAGGTCGAGCTCCTGCAAGGGGCCGAGTATGGCCAGACCCACGTCATGGGTGGTCAGCTCGGCACTGCCGGTGGCGCGCACCGCCTCCTCGACCCGCTGGCCGAGCTTGGCGAGGGCGTCCTCGGTGACCGGTCGCCCCTGGCACGCCTTGCGGACGCCAGAGATGACCTTGGTGCGACTGAAAGGTTCGGTGACCCCGCTGCGCTTGATCACCATCAGCGAGGCAGTCTCCACCGTCGTGAATCGACGGGAGCAGTCGGGGCACTGACGGCGCCTACGGATCGACGTTCCGTCATCCGTGGTGCGGCTGTCGACGACCCGGCTGTCGGGGTGCCTGCAGAAGGGGCAGTGCATGGTTCCCTCACCCTTCTTGTGGCACGACCGAATCACCCCACGGCGCCCCTGAACGGCAGGGACGGGTCTCTGCCGGGGGCTCGTGAAGCAGCTACCAGCATATGCGATGCCGGAGACCCTGACCGACCGGGGACCACAACTTGTGGGCGGCGGCGCTCATCCAACCACTAGATCTTGGGTTGGGATGCATTTTCACCACTCCGCGTGTCGCGGCGCCCGACGGGCGGTGACGGGGCCCGCGGATGCCAGACTGAGCGTCGACACCACGGCGGCGGCCCCACCGGAAAAGGTACCGTAAGGACCGGGCGCGGCTCCGAACCCGCGTTCGGGAACGACGATCGGCCGAGCGTCCGCGGTCGATCGCACGACACGCTCCGGAAGTCACGGAACGTCACGATCGAAGAGGCCCGCACGAAGGGTCGCCGCCGGCCGAAACCACCGTCGATCACCCGTTCAGTCCGGCCATACACCCGCCGAAGTAACCCAGGTGGACGATCCTTAATTTTTCACTCGAACGTGTGTTTGGCGCAACCTTTCGAAAGCTACTACCGTTGTCCAGCCAGGGAGAACATTTCGAGAGGGGCCGACGTGACCACCACCGCAGACAGTGCCATCATCACTGCCCAGAACCGCTCCCAGAGCCGACTTGAGCCGGTGCATGCCATGAACGACGCAAGTGTGAACCCGGAAGCGGAGCCCGTACGCCCCGCACGGTCGCTGCCAGGGCGACCTCCAGGCATCCGCGCAGACAGTTCCGGGCTCACGGACCGGCAGCGGAGGGTCATCGAGGTCATCCGGGACTCGGTACAGCGCCGCGGCTACCCGCCGTCGATGCGCGAGATCGGCCAGGCGGTCGGCCTGTCCAGCACCTCGTCGGTGGCGCACCAGCTGATGGCCCTGGAACGCAAGGGCTTCCTCCGGCGCGACCCGCACCGTCCCCGCGCCTACGAGGTGCGCGGCTCGGACCAGCCCAGCTCGCAGCCGACGGACACCACCGGCAAGCCCGCCGCGTCCTACGTCCCCCTGGTCGGACGGATCGCGGCAGGCGGTCCGATCCTCGCCGAGGAGTCGGTCGAGGACGTGTTCCCGCTGCCCCGCCAGCTGGTGGGTGACGGGGAGCTCTTCGTCCTCAAGGTCGTGGGCGACTCGATGATCGAGGCCGCGATCTGTGACGGCGACTGGGTGACCGTCCGGCGCCAGCCCGTCGCCGAGAACGGCGACATCGTCGCCGCGATGCTCGACGGGGAAGCCACCGTCAAGCGCTTCAAGCGGGAGGACGGTCACGTGTGGCTGCTCCCCCACAACGCCGCCTACCAGCCCATCCCCGGTGACGAGGCCACCATCCTCGGCAAGGTCGTCGCCGTACTGCGTCGGGTCTGACCCCGCCGCCCCTCAGCCGGCTCCGGGACCCGCTGCGCCGGTCCCGGAGCTGTCGCGCGCCCGGGTCCGTACTGCGGTCCGACGCAACCGGGGCTCCTGAGCCCGGCACCGGCGGGTCGGGAGCCGGTGTGCTCCCGTCCGAACACCGGGGCGTGCTCGCGCCCCGCCGAGCCCTACTTGCCGTCCGCCTGCGCGGTGGCGTCGATCGCGGACAGGGAGCGACGGACCTGGTTGCGGTCCGTGGTGTACCAGAAGTCCGGCAGCGTGGCCCGCAGGAAGCTCCCGTAGCGGGCGGTCGCCAGCCGGGGATCCAGCACGGCGACGACGCCCCGGTCACCCGAGGCGCGGACGAGCCGGCCCGCTCCCTGGGCCATGAGCAGGGCAGCGTGCGTGGCGGCGACGGCCATGAATCCGTTGCCGCCGTGTTCCTCGACCGACTTCTGCCGCGCGCTCATCAGCGGGTCGTCGGGGCGCGGGAACGGAATGCGGTCCATCACCACGAGCTGACAGCTGGGTCCCGGCACGTCCACGCCCTGCCAGAGGGAGAGCGTCCCGAACAGGCAGGTCTTCGGATCGGCCGCGAACGTCTTGATCAGCTCGCCGAGCGTCTCCTCGCCCTGGAGCAGGATCGGGTTGTCGAGGCGGCCGCGCAGCTCCTCCGCGGCGGCCTTGGCCCCCCTCATGGAGGAGAAGAGACCCAGGGTGCGTCCGCCGGCTGCCTCGATCAGTTCGGCGAGTTCGTCCATCATGTCGCCGCGGGTGCCTTCCCGGCCCGGCGTGGCCAGGTGCTTGGCGACGTAGAGGATGCCCTGCTTCGGATAGTCGAAGGGGGACCCGACATCCAGGCCCCGCCAGACCGGGACGTCCTCCCCCTCGACCCCTTCCGCGGAGAGGCCGAGCGAAGCCGCGATCCCGTTGAAGTCGCCGCCCAGCTTCAGGGTGGCCGAGGTGAGGACCACCGAGCGGTCCTCGAAGAGCTTTTCGCGCAACAGCCCGGACACGGAGAGCGGGGCGACGCGGAGGGTGGCGCCGAACCGGTCGTGGCGCTCGTACCAGACGACGTCGTACTCGGATCCGGCCGTGATCCGCTCCGCCACGGAATGGACCGTCTCCACCGCTGCCAGCGCCTGCTTGCGCACGGCGTCCTCGTCCTGGACGGACTTGTCGCGGGTGGCTCCGATCGCGGAGATCACGTTGCGCGCCGCGTCCCGCAGCGACATCAGGGCGTAGCCGAGGTCCTCGGGGACCTCCTCCAGACGGCCGGGCAGCGCGAGCTCCATGACCCGCTCGAAGGACTCGGACGCGGTCTGGAGGGAGTCGGCCGTCTTCTCGTCGACGAGCTTCGCCGCCCGCTTCACGGCCCGGTTCACCTGGCCCGGCGTGAGCTCGCCGGTGGCGACGCCCGTCACGCGCGAGACCAGCTCGTGGGCCTCGTCGACGATCAGCACCTCGTGCTGCGGCAGCACCGGCGCTCCTTCGATCGCGTCGATGGCGAGCAGCGCGTGATTGGTGACGACCACGTCCGCGAGCTTGGCCCGCTCCCTGGCCGCCTCCGCGAAGCATTCGGCCCCGTAGGCGCACTTCGTCGCACCCAGGCATTCCCGGGAGGAGACCGAGATCTGGCTCCACGCCTTGTCGGAGACACCGGGGGTGAGGTCGTCACGGTCGCCGGTCTCGGTCTCGTCCGCCCAGTCGCGCAACCGGAGCAGGTCCTGGCCGAGCTTGCTGGTGGGGGCGGCCGCCTCGAACTGGTCGAAGAGCCCCTCCTCCTCGTCCTGCGGGGCCCCTTCGTGGAGGCGGTGCAGGCAGAGGTAGTTGGACCGGCCCTTGAGCATGGCGAACTGCGGGCGGCGGCGCAGCTGCGGGTGCAGCGCCTCCACCGTGCGCGGGAGGTCACGCTCGACGAGCTGGCGCTGGAGGGCCAGGGTCGCCGTCGCCACGACGACGCGTT
This sequence comes from Streptomyces sp. NPDC057939, assembly GCF_042887545.1. NCBI lineage: Bacteria > Bacillati > Actinomycetota > Actinomycetes > Kitasatosporales > Streptomycetaceae > Streptomyces > Streptomyces sp. NPDC057939. The sequence goes on along the minus strand of NZ_JBHVPG010000004.1, from coordinate 79,712 downwards.
CGCCGTGCGCGAGGGCCGGCACCAGGTAGCCGAGGGACTTGCCGGTGCCGGTACCGGCCTGGATCAGCCGGTGGGAGTTGTCGTCGATCGCTTCGGCGACGGCTTCGGCCATGGCCACCTGGCCGGGGCGCTCCGTGCCGCCGACGGCGGAGACGGCGGCGTGCAGCAGGTCGGGGAGGGAGGGCTTCGTCATAGCACTGCCAACCCTACGGGGCGCCACCGACAGCGGTGGCATCGATCGACCGTCACGGGCGGTGCAGGGGGTTGGGCACCGTGCCGTGCGTGACCGCGTGCGGGCGGTCCGGGCGGTCGCGGTAGCCGTCCTCGTACAGGCGGTTCCGGTTGAGGCAGAGCCGGTCGATCCGCTCGGTGAGCAGGTCGAACTGCTCGTGGCGGTTCTTCTGCTCCGGGAAGCGCGCCTGGTGGCGGAGGATTTCCGCCCGTACGAGGGACCAGAAGTCGCGCTCGGGGACGGCCAGCCGGTCCTCGCAGATCGCCGACAGGTAGCGGAAGACGCCGATGAACAGCCCGGAGTGGATGAACTGGGTGAGGTAGGACGGCGGCTCTGTCAGCAGCACGGCACGGACCTCGTCCGGCATGGAGGCGTGTTCGGGGAGCGGTGTGCGGCTGATGTTGATGTCGTCGACGAAGTCCTTGACCGCGAGGCGCACCGGCACGTCCTGCTCGTCGAAGATCACGATCGTGTTCTCGCCGTGCGGGGAGAACACGGTGCCGTAGCGGTAGAGGAAGTGGAGCAGCGGGGGCAGCAGGGCCGCGAAGAGCCGTTGCAGCCAGGCCGTGGGAGCAAGGCCTGAGCGGGCGACGAGTTCGGCGGCGAAGGAGCGGCCCCGCGGGTCCGTGTGGAGGAGGGAGGCCAGGGTCCGGGCCCGTTCCCCGGGGGCGAGCCGGCCGGTCAGGGGCTCGCGCCAGATCGCTCCGAGGAGTTCCTTGTACTGGTACGGGACCTCGGGGAGGCGGTCGTAGACCGGGTGGCGGACCGTGACGGAGGCGACCTCGCCGAGCAGGATCACACGACACTCGTCGCGGAGGAAGGGGTCGCCGTCGCGGAGCGAGTGGATCCAGGCGGTGACGGCCGGGGCCGCGAGGGAGAGGTCGCTGGGCAGGCCGCGCCAGACCATCGTGTTGAACACGGACAGCGGGAGTTTCACGCTGTGCCGGTCGGGACGTGTGAGGTTCAGGAAGGTACGGATCGACTGCTGCGGGAGTCTCAGGTCGGGATCCGCGGGCAGCGGCACGAGGGTTCCGGAGGCGAGGGCGGGGGCGAAGAGGGGGAGCACGACCTCGTCCCATTGCCACGGGTGGACCGGGAAGTAGAGGTAGCGGAGCGGGTCGAGTCCCCGGTCGCGCAGGACCCGGTCGAAGGTGGCTCTGGTGACGGGGTCGAGTTCGGCCGAGTGCAGGCGGGCGGGATCCTCCAGGCCTGCGGTACCGCGGTACTCGGCGAGGGAGGTGTGTGCGGCCAGCCACGGGAGTCGCTGGGGGGTACGGGCCTCGGGGGCCCAGGCGGCCGCGTCCGAGGCAGCCCATCCGACGCGGCCCTTGTTGAGGACGAGCCAGGGGTGACCGGTCTGGTGGCCTTCGAGCGCGGCGTAGTCGAGGTCGGCCAGGACGTCGGCGGTGAGCGCGTGGTGGTCGAGCCGGGCGTCGGCGGCGAGGGTGGCGCTGAGCTCGCGGACGAGGTGCCCGAGGGTGGGGCCGTCGAGGCGCAGGAGGGTGCGGGCACGGACCAGGAACTCGTACGGGTCCCCGAAGGCGACCGGGGGCTGCGGGGAGGGCGCGGGCGGGGTGAGGGTGAGGGTGTCGGGGGCGACCTGCCAGCTGCCGTAGGCGCGGCGGCGGGCGCGGAAGCCGAGGCTGCTGCCGTCGTCCAGCGTCAGGGTCCATGCGTCGCCGGCGGCGGCCGGGGTCGGAACCGGGCTGACGATCTCCTCGTACGCGAACTCGCCGAGCATCTTCGCCAAGAGCCGGCGGGCGGCGAAATCCCAGGTGGGACGGTTGATTTCGGGTGGGGTGCTTGGGCGTTCGGGCGACGACGGCAGGACGGGCTCCGTGGAGTCCGGGGCGGCGGGGAAATTCGACACGGGACTCCTCGATGATCGGGAACTTTGCTGCGTCGCGCAGAGTTTTCGAAGGGAGAGGTGTTGCTGGGCGGATCGTCAGAGGAGATTGCGCAGCGCTCGCTCCCGGAACATCAGGGCGGCGCGCTTCTCGGGGAGGTCGGTTTCCGCGGCGTAGCGGAAGCCGGCGGTCAGGAAGGCGGATACGGAGGGGGTGTTGGTGATGTCCGGTTCGGCGATGACGCGCGTGCACCGGGGTTGGTTGTCCAGGACGAGGTCGGCGACCGCGCGCAGCAAGGTGGCGCCCAGACCGCGGCCGCGGTTCGTGCCGTCTCCGATGAGCAGGTGGAGACCGGTGTCGTGGGGCTGCGCCGCGTAGTACTGGGACAGGGGGTCGAGGTCGGCCCGGTAGATCTCCCAGTAGCTCATCGGCGTGCCGTCGAGGAGGCCGATGCAGGGGGTGCTGTGGCCGTCCCCGTCGAGTTGGGCGCGCAGGTGCGCGGCGGTCACTTCGGTGGGTCCGGCGAGGTCCCAGTAGGCCGCCACCTCGGGGTCGTTCATCCAGCGCGTGAGGAGTTCCAGGTCCCTTTCCGGGCGCACGGTTTCCAGGCGGAAGGCGCCGACCGGGGTGGCTGCCGCGCCCCATCCGGCCGGGGAGTCGAGCAGGTCGGCCTCGGCGAGCAGGGGCAGCAGTTCGACGGCGAGCCGGCGTTCGGGGGCCGGGGAGGGGGCCGGTACGGCGAAGGACAGGGAACCGGTGGGGGCGTCGGTGGAGGGCATCGGCTCTTTCCGGGTCGGTGGGGGCGCGTCAGTCGTGGAGGGGGTTGGTGATGGTGACGTAGACGGACTGGGTCTCCACGGGGCCCACCAGCTCGTCGAGGCCGCCGAGGCGGGTGAGCAGGTTCGCCTTGCAGCGGAGGGTGGGTGAGTCGAGCAGTTGTGAGGGCAGCGGGCCGAGGTGTGCGGCCTTGCCGAGGAAACGCCGGAACGCGGCGAGGAGCACGCGTTCGTCGGCGAGCCTCTGGGCGCCGAAGGCACCGATGAGTCCGAGCACGTTGTTGATGCCGAGGTAGTAGGCGAAGCGTTCGTCGGTGACGGCGTCGGGAACGAAGGTGTCGCTGGTGCTGCCGATGCCGGGGAGTCGATGTTCCAGCTCCGTGCGGCGGGAGTCCCGGAAGTAGTAGCCCTGGTTGTCGCGGAAGCGACCGCCCATGGGCCAACCGGACGGGTCGAGGATCACCAGGGTGTTCTGCTGGTGCGCTTCGAGGGCGATGCCGGCGAGTGCGTCGAAGGCGAGGATCGGCAGGACGACGTGGTCGAGGTAGCGCAGGAACCACTCCGTGGACGCGGCCGAGGTGGAGCGTCCGGTGGCGGCGGCGAGACGAAGGACGATGTCGGCAAGCCGGGACCGCATGGTGGTCCGGCCCGGCCAGGGGCGGGGGGCGGTGAGTGCGGCGATGCAGACGGCGTCGTCGTCGGGGCGGAAGGGGTTGTGGCGCAGGAGGGCGTCGAGTCCTTGGACGGGAGAGCCGTCCAAGGCGTTGACGGCGACCCAGGCGGGGTCGCGGACGATGTCGAATCCGGGGTGGGCCGCCTGCCACTGCTCGGCGAGGCCGGTGCGCAACAGCCGGTGGACCTCGACACCGCGGTGGAGTTCCTTGCGGAGGTTCTCGCGGCGGGAGTTGGTGATGCGCAGGCCCAGGGAGAGCTTGAGCATGGCGGCGCTGCCGGGGCGGTGAACGGTACGGACGGAGGAGGTGGGGTACCAGGGTGCGCCGTGCGGACCGAGGTCGGAGAGGAGCCCGGCGTCGCGCAGGGCGGCGACGGCAGGGCGCTGGAGGAGGTCGTGGGCCTGCCAGGGGTGGAGGGGGAGGGCAGTGGTGCCGACGGGAAGTGGGAGGCCCGGGGCGAGGCCGGCGAGGAGTTGGGGGGCGGAGACCGGACGGCCCCGTTCGGTCCAGGCGGAGTCGGTGGCGAGGGCGGCCGGCGCGACCGCGAACCAGTGCAGGGGGAAGGAGCCGTGAAGTTCGGGTGAGTAGCGGCGTACGTCGGCCTCGGAGAGCCCTTCGCGGCTCTTGGGATCCGGTTGGAGGGGGTGACCGAGCAGGAGCGACTGCTCGGCGGTGAGGAAGCGGTCCGTGGCGATGGGTGCGGGGGCCGTGGGCCGTTGGCGCCGATCGGCGATGAACTCGGCCGTGCGGCGTACCGAGTCGGCGACGCGGCCCACGAGGTCGACGCCTGCTCGGCCGTTGCCCTCGCGGGCGATCAGGGCGGCGAGGGTGACTGCGTCCAGGGCGGGAGCCGTGGCGGGGGCGCCTTCGATACGGGCGGGGGCGAAACGGTGCCAGCCTGCCCGGGACCAGTACCGGACGGGGACGAGCAGGGTGGCGCCGGATGCGGGGAGGGGGACGCGCAGCAGCGTTCCGGGGGGCCCGTCGGGACGGCCGATGCCGCTCTCACGGACCCAGCACCGCAGCAGGTTCTCCACCGTGGCGGCCTCGGCGGCGAGGGCCGGGTCGGTGTGGTCCAGCAGGTCGGGCAACATCGCCGGGTCGGGCCCCACCGGCCCGACCCCGCCCACCCGATCCCGAAGCACCCCTTCCTTCTGCCGAGGGACCCCCACCGCCCGAACCCGCTCCGCCCCGTCCTCGGGGGTGCGGGCTTCGCCGGGGGCAGTGGCGGGGGTGGCCAGGTTCTCGGAAGCCGGTGGCACTTCGGGGGCGGGCGGCGTGGCGACTGCCGGGGCTGCGGGCGCCTCGCCGCCGGAGGCGGGCGGTGTCGCGGGGGTGGGTAGCGTCGTGGGCGCGGGCGTCATGAGGAAGGTGGGCTCCGCTGCGGGGGTGGCGGTTGCCGGACAGGTGGGCGGCTGTCCGGAGGCGAGCGATGTGGCACGGGTGGGCCCCGCCACGAGGGTGGCCGCCTCCTCGGAAGCCGGTGGCAGCATGGGGGTGTCGGCTGCGGGGATCAGCGGCATGCGGGTGGCGGCGAGCGGCGCTGCAAGCGTCTCGCCGGCGGCTGGCTGCGGGGTGGGAATCAGCTCCGACGCAGCGTGCGGTTCCGGGGTAGGGGTCGACTCCGACGCAGCGTGCGGCGCCCGGGTGGGAGCCAGCTCCGACGCATTCTGCGGCTCAAGGGTGGAGGCCGACTCCGACGGAGCAGCATGCGGCTCCGGGACGGGAAGGGCCGTCACCGAGGGAGCGGGCTCTACGTCGAAGGTGGTCGTGACCACCAGGGCCGGATCCTCGGCGAGGGAGGGTGGGGTGGTCAGGCGGTGCGGCATGGCGGGCTCGTAGGCGGCGGCCGGCTCTGCCGCGGGAACGGGCGGTGCGGGAGGCGTTCCGGCGGCCGGCACGTCCTGGTGGTCCGGTACGGCCTGCATGGCCTGGGCTGCCTCCACATCCACGGCTGCCTGCACGGCTTGGGCAACCTGCACGGCTTGGTCGTCCAGCACGGTCTGCAGTGCATGGGCGGCTTGGGCGGCTTCCACGTCCAAGGCGACCCGGATCGCCTCCGCGTCCCGATTGGGCTCCACGTCCAAGCCGGCCCGGACGGCCGCCGCTGCCCGATTGGGCTCCATGTCCTGGGCGGCCCGAGCGGCCTGCACAGCCTGCCGGGCGGGCACGGCCTGGGTCCCTGTTTGCTCGGGGTGCGAGGGCGTGTCGGGCGCCACCGGACGAGGGTTGTTCTCGTGCGGCGGAACGGCTTCCGTGGCGACCAGGAATGCCGGAGGTTGCGGGGTCGGGTGCGACCAGGGGGCTCCGGCCGAGGGAGTAACGGTGCGCCCTGTGGCGGGCATCGACGGCCCGGATGCCGGGTCAGACGGGACGGGGTGGGACCAGGCGTTCCCGCCAGAAGGCGCCCCGCCCGACTGGGTCACGCCCCGAGGAGCCCCGGCCAGAGAGGTCGGCTCCGGGGCGGATGTTGCTCCGACTCGGGGGAACAGGGCCGATGACTCGCCCGTCTCCGGCGTTCCGCCGTCCCCCGCGCAGCGGGTCGGCTCGCAGGACGGAGGTGTGGCAGGGGTCGGAGGGGCACTGCCCCCGGCGGCCACGGGCGTCCGGTCCGATGCGGACAGCACCGGACCGGGGTGCGGATCCGTCGCCGGGGACGGCCCGGCACCGGAAGCCGAAGCGACGGGGGAAGGTCGGCTGCCGCCCCCTGCGGGCCCGGGTGGCACCTGGGCGGCCACGGACGACGTGGACGTGGGAGAAGGGGCGGACTCCCCCGCCCAGAACGACAGGGCTCCGTAAGAGGAAGTGGATGAACTAGCAGTGGGCGGCTGAATGTCTCCCCCCGAGACCGAGACCGAGACCGAAGCCGAGGCCGCCCCGACGAGGGCGGCCGGCGCCGCGGAGGCCGCCGGTTCCAACGCCCAGGAGGACAGGGCCCCGGGAGACAGCACGACGTCGGGCGCCCCGGCGCGGGACCCGGCGGGCTCCGCGAGCGGGGTGGAGGGCGCCGCCGGCACGGCGGCCGGCAACCCGGCAGCAGGTCCCGCAGGGGCCGGCCGCAGCGCGGGGGCGGTGAGCCGGAGTGCGGGGGCGGTGGTGGACCGGAGCGGGAGGACCGGGGTGTCGCCGCCGGTGGCTGGGGTGAGGAACGGGTCGGGCATCGGGGTCCTTCGCGTGCGGGTCAGTGGGGGCGGCGGGCCGCGGCGGGAATGGCGTCCGCGAGCCGGTCCAGGACGGCCGCCGCCTGCTCGTCGGTCAGGGTCAGCGGGGGCAGCAGGCGGACGACGCCGGCGTGCCGGCCGCCGAGTTCGACGATCAGGCCGCGGTCCAGGCACGCCTGGCGCACGGCGGCGGCGAGGTCGGGTGCGGCGGCGCCCGTTTCGGGGTCGACGAGTTCGATGCCGATCATCAGGCCGCGCCCCCGGACGTCCCCGACGCAGGGGTGGTCGGCGGCGAGGCCGCGCAGCGCGGTCAGCATGCGTGCGCCCAGGACGGCCGCGCGTTCGGCGAGGCCGTTGCGGCGGACGTGGGCCAGGGTCGCGGTTCCGGCGGCCATGGCGAGTTGGTTGCCCCGGAAGGTCCCGGCGTGCGCGCCCGGTGCCCAGACGTCGAGTTCGGCCCGGTACACGATGACGGCGAGCGGCAGGCTGCCGCCGATGGCCTTGGACAGGACCATCACGTCGGGCACGACGCCGGCGTGGTCGACGCCCCAGAAGGCGCCGGTGCGACCGACCCCGGTCTGGACCTCGTCCGCGATCAGCGGGATGCCCCGGGCGGTGGTGATCTCCCGCATGCGGCGCAGCCAGCCGTCGGGGGCCGGGTGGACCCCGCCCTCCCCCTGGACCGGCTCGACGATCATGCCTGCGGGGGCGGGCACCCCGCCCTTGGGGTCGTCCAGCAGGTTCTCGGTCCAGTGCGCGGCGACCCGTGCGCCCTCGGGTCCACCGATGCCGAAGGGGCAGCGGTAGTCCTGCGGGTAGGGCAGTCGGGTCACCCGTACGTCGGTGGCGTGCCCGGAGGCGTCGAGGGCTCCGGCGGTCATGCCGTGGTAGGCCCCGGTGAAGGTGAGCAGGCCGGTGCGGCCGGTGGCGGCGCGGACCAGTTTCAGCGCGGCTTCGACGGCGTCCGTACCGGCGGGTCCGCAGAACTGGATGCGGGCGTCGGCGGCCAGTTCGGGCGGCAGGTTCGCGAAGAGTTCGGTGGTGAACGCGTCCTTGACGGGGGTCGCCAGGTCGAGGACGTGCAGCGGGGCCCCGGAGTCGAGGACTCCTCTGATCGCTTCGAGGACGACGGGGTGGTTGTGCCCGAGGGCGAGGGTGCCCGCGCCGGAGAGGCAGTCGAGGTAGCGCCGCCCGTCGGCGCCCTCGATGGTCAGTCCGCGGGCGCGGACGGGAACGATGGGCAGCGAGCGGGCGTAGGTGCGGGCGGCGGATTCCCGCAGCGCCTGTCTGCGGAGGATGCCCTCCGCCACGGCGGGGCCCCTGCTCCCCCGGGTCGGCACGGAGGCCGCTGCTGCGGCCGGCTCGGTCAAGGCCACGACTGTCGGTCCTCCCGCACGGAATTCCCTTCCGGATTGCGTCTCGAACATGAACGCTGGTGCACCATCCCCCGTACGTACCAACGACGGGGGAGGCCACGGATCACGGGTGGCCCGAAGATCCTTGGCCGCGATCGGACAAGACCGGGCACCGCGAACGGGAGGAGGGGAGGCCCATGACGGCCCGGTACCGCAGGAACCGCGGACCCGGGGACCGCCGTCCTCAGAGGCGGCGGCATAGTGGGGGGCTGCACGGCACCCCGATTCATTCCGCTTCAACACCTCGAAACACCAGGGGGACTGACGACATGCGACCGAACCGACCGGTCACCGCGATCCTGTGCGTGGCCGCGCTCGCGCTGACCGCCGCGGCCTGCGGACCCGGCGACGGGGAGGCCGGCGGCGACGCCAAGCCGACCGTGGCTGTGAACCTGCCTTCCGGCGCCCCGGACGGGATCAAGATCCCGGACGAGCTCAAGGACAAGCTCAAGCAGCACGGCTTCGACCTGGAGAAGTGGAAGGGGGGCGAGTGGAAGAACTGGCAGAAGGACGACTGGCTCCGCGAGGCGGGCGACTACATCAACCCGATCATCGAGGGTCTGTGGGACCCGGACCGGATGCGTGACGCGGAGCAGCCGCAGCGTCCGGCCGTGGATCCGGACGCCGGCAAGGACCAGGGCGTCACCGACCCGACCCCGGCCGCGGTGACGGCGAAGCCCGCCGCGACTCCGTACCACTCCAGCGTCCCCGCGTCGGGCAAGGTCTTCTTCGACGGCCCCGAGGGTTCGATGGTCTGCTCGGCGACCGTGGTGAAGGACCCCGCCCACCCGGGCAAGTCCAACATGGTCTGGACGGCGGGCCACTGCGTGCACGCGGGCAAGGCGGGCGGCTGGTACCGCAACATCGCCTTCGTCCCGTCGTACAACAACGCGGGCAAGCCGTCGGCCGCGCTGAAGGGCGCGCCGCGCGACCAGGTCGCTCCGTACGGCGTGTGGTGGAGCGACTGGGCGCAGACGTCCGACCAGTGGATCGCCACGGGTGGTCCGACGGGCGGTGCCGGTGCCCCGTACGACTTCGCGGTGCTGCACGTGACGCCGGAGAAGGGCAGCGGCAAGTCGCTGGAGGAGACCGTGGGCGCGGCGCTTCCGGTGGACTTCGCGGCTCCCGCGGTCGGGAAGGTCGCGAGCATCACGGCGACGGGTTACCCGGCGGCAGCTCCGTTCGACGGGCAGAAGGCGTACCAGTGCGCGGACAAGCCGGGCCGTCTGACGCTGAAGGCGGCGGAGCCGGTGATGTACCGGATCGGCTGCACGATGACGGGCGGTTCCTCGGGCGGCGGCTGGATCGCCGCGGGCGCGGACGGCAAGCCGGCGCTGGTGTCGAACACCTCGATCGGTCCGGCGAAGGCCGGCTGGCTGGCGGGACCGCGGCTGGGTCCGGAGGCCAAGGGGATCTTCGACGCGGTGAGCGGCAAGTTCAAGTAGGACGGTCCGCCGGGCCGGTCGCCACCGGCCCGGACCGCGGGCGCGGGACACCCGCGCACCGAAGACGGACGTGGATCGCATGCTCACGAACGACGGACGTGGGACACACGCCCACGAACGACGTGCGTGGCACACACGCCGACGGGTGTGGGAGACGAGTCCACGGCCGCCGACATGACGGAGGGCCCCCGCCGAAAGCGGGGGCCCTCCGTCATGCGTGCGGCGCGTGCCGCGTCGCCGTTACTGCTTCGCCGGTACGTACGGTGCCAGGTCCGCCGCCAGTTGCTGGTGGACGCGGGCCTTGAGCAGGGTGCCCTCCGGGGTGTGCTCCTCGGAGATGACCTCGCCCTCGGCGTGCGCCTTGGCGACGAGCGAGCCGCGGGTGTACGGCACCAGGGCCTCCACCTCGACCTCGGGCCGGGGCAGTTCGGCGTCGATGAGCGCGAGGAGTTCCTCGATGCCCATCCCGGTGCGGGCGGAGACGGCGATGGAGTGCCGTTCGATGCGCAGCAGGCGCTGCAGGACGAGCGGGTCCGCCGCGTCCGCCTTGTTGATCACGACGATCTCGGGCACGTTGACGGCGCCGACCTCGCGGATCACCTCGCGGACGGCCGCCAGCTGCTCCTCCGGCGCCGGGTGCGAGCCGTCCACGATGTGCAGGATGAGGTCGGAGTCGCCGACCTCCTCCATCGTGGAGCGGAACGCCTCGACGAGGTGGTGGGGCAGGTGCCGGACGAAGCCGACCGTGTCGGCGAGGGTGTAGACCCGGCCGGACGGGGTTTCGGCGCGGCGCACGGTCGGGTCGAGGGTGGCGAACAGTGCGTTCTCCACCAGGACGCCCGCGCCGGTGAGGCGGTTGAGCAGGGAGGACTTGCCGGCGTTGGTGTAGCCGGCGATGGCGACCGAGGGCACCTTGTTGCGGCGCCGTTCCTGCCGCTGGATGTCACGGCCGGTCTTCATCTCGGCGAGTTCCCGGCGCATCTTCGCCATCTTCTCGCGGATGCGGCGCCGGTCGGTCTCGATCTTGGTTTCACCGGGGCCGCGGGTGGCCATGCCGCCACCGCCGCCGCCACCCATCTGTCGGGACAGCGACTGACCCCAGCCGCGCAGTCGCGGCAGCATGTACTGCATCTGCGCGAGTGCGACCTGCGCCTTGCCCTCGCGGGACTTGGCGTGCTGGGCGAAGATGTCGAGGATGAGGGCAGTCCGGTCGACGACCTTGACCTTGACGACGTCTTCGAGGGCGATCAGCTGTCCGGGGCTGAGTTCGCCGTCACAGACGACGGTGTCGGCCCCGCTCTCCATGACGATGTCGCGCAGCTCGCGGGCCTTGCCGGAGCCGATGAAGGTGGCCGGGTCGGGCTTGTCGCGGCGCTGCATCACGCCGTCGAGGACGAGGGCGCCCGCGGTCTCGGCGAGGGCGGCGAGCTCCGCGAGGGAGTTCTCCGCGTCCTGCACCGTCCCGGAGGTCCAGACGCCGACGAGGACCACGCGCTCCAGGCGGAGCTGGCGGTACTCGACTTCGGTGACGTCCTCGAGTTCGGTGGAGAGGCCGGCGACGCGGCGCAGGGCCGCGCGCTCGGAGCGGTCGAACTGGTCGCCGTCCCGCTCTCCGTCGATCTCGTGGCTCCAGGCGACGTCCTCTTCCATCAGGGCATCGGCCCGAAGGCTCTCGGTGAAGCTCTGCGGGTCCCGCACGTTCTGCGCGTCCCGCGGGTCCTGGGAAGGGGAAGAAGAGGAGGTCATTGGATCCTTACGTCGATTCGAATGCGTCGCGCCGGCTGCGGTGGGAGCCGTTGCCGGGGCCTGTCCGGCGGGGCCCGGCCGGTTATGGCCAAAGGTACCGCCGCGCGTGACATCACACTGTCACGTGCAACGCGTCACCCCGTCCGGTGATTCCCCGGGAAGGCGTTCCCCGGTTCCCCTGACGGCCTCGTCGATGGTGACATGCCCGTTCCTCGCCCGTCATACCGTTTTCCCACCGCCCGGTATCGCGCCCCTACCGGCTGCCGGCCCCCGATGCGGCGTCCTTGCTCCCCGACGCCGCCGGACCGCTCCACTCCGGGTGTCCGGGCATGGGCGGGGTCTTCGCCCCGTAGAGCCACGGCTCCAGGAAGGGGCCGAGGTCCCGTCCGGCTTCCTGCGAGGCCAGGCGTACGAAGTCGGCCGTGCCGGCCACCCCGTCCTTGTGCTCGGAGACCCAGCGCCGCTGGATGCGGTCGAAGGCGGCCGTGCCGATCTCCTGGCGCAGGGCGTAGAGGATCAGCGCCGAGCCGTCGTAGACCACGGGCCGGAACAGCCCGATCTTCTCGCCCGGGCCGGAGGCCTTCGGGGCCGCCGGCGGGCCGCCCGCGGCCCGCCACTGGTCGGAGCGCTGGTACGCCTCGCGCATGCGGCGCTCCAGTGAGTACTTGCCGAGGCCGTCCGCGTACAGGGCCTCGTACCAGGTCGCGTGGCCCTCGTTGAGCCACAGGTCGGACCAGGTGCGCGGGCTGACGCTGTCGCCGAACCACTGGTGCGCCAGCTCGTGGACCATGACGGCCTCGACGTACCACTCGGGGTAGCCGGCCCCCGTGAAGAGCCCGTGCTCGAAGAGCGAGAGGGTCTGCGTCTCCAGCTCGAACCCGGTGGTGGCCTTGGCGATCAGCACCCCGTAGTTCTCGAAGGGGTAGCGGCCCACCCGCTCCTCCATCCAGGCCACGTGCCCCGGGGTCTTCTTCAGCCAGGGCTCCAGCTTCTCCCGGTCGGCGGCGGGCACCACGTCGCGCAGCGGCAGCCCGTGCGGGCCGGTGCGGTGGACGACGGCGGACCGGCCCACGGAGACCTGTGCCAGTTCGGTGGCCATCGGGTGCAGGGTCCGGTACGTCCACTCCTTGGCGCCGCCGGCCCGGGCCGCGGGCAGGGCGCCCGGCACCCCGTTGGCCACGGCGGTGAGCCCGGCGGGGGCGGTGATCCGGAAGGTGAACCAGGCCTTGTCGGCGGGGTGGTCGTTGCAGGGGAAGACGCGGTGCGCGGCATCGGCCTGGTTGGCCATGGCCAGCCCGTCCTCGGTCGGGACCCAACCGCCGTCCCCGCGTCCGCGCGGGTCACTGGTGTGCCGGACGGTGATGCGCAGCGGCACGCTCGCCGCCACCGCCCGCGCGGGCGTCAGTACGAGGTCCTCCCCGACGCTCTCGAACCGCGCCGGCTCGCCGTTCACCTCGGCCGACGCCACCGTGCCGTGGGTGAAGTCGAGGTTGATCCGCTCCAGCGGCTCCAGGCTGCGGGCTTCGATGACGGTGACCGCGTCCAGGGGGCTGCGATTGTCCTTGTACGTGAAGGACAGGTCGTAGGAGAGGACGTCGTACCCGGGGTTGCCGAGCTCCGGGAACAGCCGGTCGCCGATGCCCAGCGGCTGTGGCGGGGGCAGCACGGCGGCGACGAGGGTGAGGGAGGCTGCGGCCAGCAGGGCGGCGCGCAGGCGCGGGGAGGTGAGCTGCATCCACCACCGCTTACCAGCGGCGGCGCCCGATCCGCGCGCGACGCGCGATGCGACCACCCGAACGAGGCGCTCCCCCCAGGGACCGGCCTATGCGCGCCCCCGCGCGCGCTCCCCCTCCCCCGAAACCTCCGCTACGCGCGGCGGACGTCGTAGACGCCCGGGACATCGCGCATGGCGCGCATCAGGGCGGCCAGTCCCGTCGCGTCGGGCAGTTGCAGCGTGTAGGAGTGCCGGACCCGTTGCTCGACGGGCGGTTCCACGGTCGCGGAGACCACCTCGACCCCTTCGCGGGCGATGGCCTCGGTCAGGTCGGCCAGCAGGTGCGGACGGCCGAACGATTCGGCGAGGAGCGTGACCCGACAGTCCGCGGTGGCCCGCCAGTGCACGGCGACGGCCGTCCGACCCACGGACCGCATCTGGGCGACGGCCGGGCAGTGCACGCGGTGCACGGTGACGGCCCCGCCCCGTACGAGGAACCCGGCGACGGCGTCCGGCGGTACGGGTGTGCAGCAGCCCGCGAGGCGCACGGTGGCGTCCGGCAGGTCGGCGACGGCGTTGCCCCCGCCACCGCGCGCCCCGACGACGGACAGCGGGGCGCGGGGGGCCGCCGCGGCGGGGCCGGCCCCGTCCGGGTGGGACTGGAGCCAACTGCTGATGGCGATCCGGGCGGCGGGGGTCCTGGCGTGGTCCAGCCAGTCGGCGGCCGGACCGGAGGAGGCGTCCTGGGCGAGCAGCAGCTGGACGGTGTCCCCGTCGGACAGCGGGGAGGAGAGTGAGGTGAGGCGCCCGTTGACCCGGGCGCCGATACAGCGGTGGGCCGCCTCGCCGTGCTGGGCGTAGGCGGCGTCGATACAGGAGGCCCCGGCGGGCAGGCTCATCGTGCCGGAGGTGCTGCCGTCCTCGCGGTAGACGGTGATCTCGCGGTCCTGGGCGAGTTCGGCGCGCAGGACGGTCCAGAAGGTGTCGGGGTCGGGCGCGGACTGCTGCCAGTCGAGGAGCCGGGACAGCCAGCCGGGCCGGGTGGGGTCGACCCGCTCCTCGTCGCAGTCGGCGGGCTCGCCGGTGGCGTACGGGTTGCCGAGCGCGACGACCCCGGCCTCGGCGACGCGGTGCATCTGCCGGGTGCGGACGATGACTTCGGCGACGTAGCCCTCGGGGACGGCGACGGCGGTGTGCAGCGACTGGTAGAGGTTGAACTTCGGTACGGCGATGAAGTCCTTGAACTCCGAGACCACGGGGGTGAAGCAGGTGTGGAGCTCGCCCAGCACGGCGTAGCAGTCGGCGTTCTCGCCGACGAGGACGAGGATGCGGCCGAAGTCGGAGCCGCGCAGTTCGCCGCGGCTGCGCGAGATCCGGTGGACGGAGACGAAGTGCCGTGGCCGTACGACCACTTCGGCGGTGACACCGGCCTCGCGCAGGACGGCGCGCACCGAGTCGGCGATGGCGGGCAGCGGATCGGCCTCCCCCGCGTGGGCGGCGATGAGCGCCCGCGTGTGCTCGTACTCCTCGGGGTGCAGGATCGCGAAGACCAGGTCTTCCAGTTCGGTCTTCAGGGCCTGCACGCCGAGCCGTTCGGCGAGCGGGATGAGGACGTCGCGCGTCACCTTGGCGATGCGTTCCTGCTTCTCGGGGCGCATCACGCCGAGGGTGCGCATGTTGTGCAGCCGGTCGGCGAGTTTGATGGACATGACGCGGACGTCGTTGCCGGTGGCGACGAGCATCTTGCGGAAGGTCTCGGGTTCGGCGGCGGCACCGTAGTCGATCTTCTCGACCTTGGTGACGCCGTCGACGATGAAGCAGACCTCGGCGCCGAACTCCTCGCGGACCTGATCGAGGGTCACGTCCGTGTCCTCGACGGTGTCGTGGAGGAGGGAGGCGGTCAGCGTCGTCGTCTCGGCGCCGAGTTCGGCCAGGATGAGGGTGACGGCGAGCGGATGTGTGATGTACGGCTCACCGCTCTTGCGCATCTGACCGCGGTGGGAGGTCTCCGCGAGCAGGTAGGCCCGCCGAAGAATGGACAGATCGGCGTCCGGATGGTGGGCACGGTGGGCTTCTGCTACGTGTCCGATCGCGTCCGGGAGCCGGTCGCGGGACGTGGGCCCCAGCAGGGCCGCCCGGCCGAGCCGCCGCAGATCGAGCCGAGTCCGGCCCCGTCTGCGCAGCTCAGGACGCACTTCGGCATGTGCTTCGGGGTTCGTGGCCTCTGCACTCATGGGCACCTCCGGCGGCTTCGACCGGCGGTGGCGGGCATGGGGTGAGCCCTCAGGGCCGGTGCCTGATGTTACCGACCCCACCACGTGGCGCAGTCCACCTCTCGCTCAGCGTGAAACGGATCACCCATGAGAGGGAATCTTCAGGCGAAAGCCGTTTCGGTGAGCCAGGTGGGTTCGAACTCTCCGGAGGCGACGATGACGGCCGGTCCGGTCATGTCGATCCGCCCGTCGGGGTGCTCGGTGATGACCAGGGTTCCGCCGGGCAGGTCGACCGTGTAGGAGGCCGGGTCGCCGGTGACGGCGGGGTCGGCGCCGTCGCGCCGGATCGCGGCGACGGCGACGGCGCAGGCACCGGTGCCGCACGAGCGGGTCTCCCCGGAGCCGCGCTCGTGGACGCGCATCGCGACGTGGCGGGGGCCCCGGTCGACGACGAACTCGACGTTGACCCCGGTGGGGTAGGCGCTCGCCGGGCTGAAGGGCGGGGCTTCGAAGAGGTTCCCGGCGTCGTCGAGGCTGTCGACGAAGGCCACGGCGTGCGGGTTGCCCATGTTCACGTTCCGCGCGGGCCAGGAGCGGTCGCCCACGGAGACGGTGACGTCGCCCTCGGGGAGCTCGGCGCGGCCCATGGAGACGGTGACGTCGCCGGTCTTGTCGAGGTGGACCCGCTTGACGCCGCCGCGGGTCGCGACGGCGAAGTCGCCGGGCTCGATGTGGCCGGCGTGGTGGAGGTAGCGGGCGAAGACGCGCACGCCGTTGCCGCACATCTCGGCGACGGAGCCGTCGCTGTTGCGGTAGTCCATGAACCACTCGGCCTCTTCGGCCAAGTGGGCGGCGTCGGGGTGGGCGGCGGACCGCACCACGTGGAGCACGCCGTCCGCCCCGATGCCGGCCCGCCGGTCGCACAGGGCGGCGACGGCGGATGCGGGCAGGTCGATGGCGTTGTCCGGGTCCGGAACGATCACGAAGTCGTTCTCGGTGCCGTGACCCTTGAGGAAGGAGAGGGCGGTGTGCGTCACCAGGTCATGGTACCGAGGCGCTGTCCGCGATGACGGACGGGATCAGCGCGCCGTCAGCCGTGGGGCGGCGGGTTTCAGCGGAGCCGGGCCACCCGGTACACCGCGAGCGCCACGACGGCCAGCGCGAGCAGTCCGTACAGCGCGGCCATCCGCCAGTCGGGGCGACGGCCGCTGCCGCGGGGCGGGAGCCCGGGCCAGGAGTATCCGACGCGGCGGGCGGCCATCATGCCCCAGCCTCCGGCGCAGCAGCAGATGAGGAAGCCGAGCATGGCGACCACGGCTCCGCCGTCGCCGAACTCGAAGGCGAGGGGGAACGCGAACATCAGGGACCCGGAGGCGGCCAGGATCACGATGGGGGCGATCTGCCAGAGGCGCAGGCGGCGCTGCGGGCGCAGCTCGACCTCGAACTCGGGGCCGGAGACGTCCTCCGCGCCGACCTCGGGGGTGTCGGGGCCGTCGGGGGTCAGCCGTGCGGGCTCGGCGGGCAGACCGAGCCCGTCGGGTGCGTCCGGTCCGCCCGGTGCGTCGGGGTCGGTGGCCCCACCGGTCCGACCGGGCCCGCCGTGCAGCATCGGGTCCGCTTCCCGCCCGGTGTCACGAGGGCCGGCATCCATGGCCACGCGCCCTCCCCACTCGGACGTCGTACGTCGCTGTTCAGAAGTTTGATGATGGCACGGTCCCGGGCCCCCGACGGGCGTGCGGGGCGTCCCGATGCCATCACGTGATCAGGCTGTGACCGCTCGTTCGACCAACGACTGCGCGAGTCCGGGGAGTTCCCCGCGGTCCGCGACGGCCCCGCTGAGCCAGTGCACGCGGGGGTCACGGCGGAACCACGAGTCCTGGCGGCGCGCGAAGCGCTTGGTGGCCCGTACGGTCTCGGCGCGGGCCTCGTCCTCGGTGCACTCCCCGGCGAGGGCTGCGAGCACCTGTTGGTAGCCCAGCGCGCGGGAGGCGGTGATGCCGTCGCGCAGGCCTCGGGCCTCCAGGGTGCGGACCTCGTCCACCAGGCCCGCCTCCCACATGCGGTCGACCCGCAGCGCGATCCGCTCGTCGAGTTCCGGGCGGGCCACGTCCACGCCGATCTGGACGGTGTCGTAGACGGAGTCGTGGCCGGGCAGGTTCGCGGTGAAGGGCTTGCCGGTGATCTCGATGACCTCCAGGGCCCGGACGATCCGGCGGCCGTTGCTGGGCAGGATGGCGTGGGCGGCGGCCGGGTCGAGGGCGGCGAGGCGGGCGTGCAGGGCTCCGGGGCCGCGCAGGGTGGCCTCCTCCTCCAGCCGGGCCCGGACCTCGGGGTCGGTGCCCGGGAACTCCATGGCGTCGAGGGCGCCGCGCACGTACAGCCCGGAGCCGCCGACGAGGACCGGCGTGCGGCCCTCGGCGAGCAGCTTGTCGATCTCGGCGCGGGCCAGGCGCTGGTACTCGGCGACGCTGGCGGTCTCGGTGACGTCCCAGATGTCGAGGAGGTGGTGGTGGATGCCGCCGCGTTCCCCCGTCGTCAGTTTGGCGGTGCCGATGTCCATCCCCCGGTAGAGCTGCATGGAGTCGGCGTTGACGACTTCGCCGTCGAAATGGCGGGCCAGGTGGACGCCCAGATCGGACTTTCCGGCCGCGGTGGGACCGACGACGGCGATGACCCGCGGGGCGGGGGCTGCTTTCCTCACCGACCCAGTCTCGCAGCCCCCGGTCAAGACGCCGCCATGTACCCGATCGAGTTACGTGACGGGGTCGCGACGGGGTCGTTGCCCCTTGGAGGTTCCGGCCCGACGCACGCCTTCCGTGCGCCGGGTGGAGGCCGCTGCGGCCGGGGCGGAACTTCACTCCCACGAGTAACGTTAGAGGAGCAGACATGGGCGTTTTCAGCCGGTTTTTTGGCCGTAAGGACGAGGTAGCGACCGAGACGGTCGTGGCCGAGGCCGACCCGGCGGGAACGCCGGCGGCTGAGACCGGACCGGCCGCACCGGCCGAGGAGGCCGAGACGGCTGCCGGGGGTCCGACGGCGGAAGCCGTGGAGATCCCGAAGCAGCAGTCGGCGGAGGCCGCCGCGGACAGCGAGGCCGGCGAGGGCGCCCGTACGTAAACCATTCACCACTGGAAGGTGACCCATGGGCCTGCTCGACAACCTCAAGGCCAAGCTCGCTCCGGCCAAGGACAAGGTCGGCGACCTCGCGCAGCAGCACGAGGGCAGGATCGGCGAGGGTCTGGACAAGGTGGCCAAGGCCGTCGACTCCAAGACCAAGGGCAAGTACAGCGGCCAGATCACGAGCGGTACGGGCAAGGCGAAGGACGCCCTGGGCAAGATCGCGCACAAGGACGACACCCCCGGCGGGCCGACGCCGCCGGCGGCTTCCTGACGCGGTACGCGAAGGGGCGCGGGACCGATCCGGTTCCGCGCCCCTTCGGCGCGTCCGGGGGCGGGCGGAGGCGGTCGGCGGCGCCGGAACCGGGACCCGACCGGCCGGGGACCCGGGTGGACCAGGACCCGGGTGGATCAGGACCCGGGTGGATCAGGACCCGGGTGGACTAGGACCAGGCGGCGACGAAGTAGCCGACCCCGTACGGGGCGTCCTCGTACAGCAGGCGGCCGTCCAGGTGGGCGGCCTCGGCGGCGCCCGCGAGGACCTGCCAGGGGGCGCGCCCGGCGGCTTGGAGCTCGTGCGCGAGTTCCGCGTCGAGGGCCGCGAGGGCGGAGGTGTCGGCCCGGCCGAGGGCCTGCGCGGCGGCCGCGTCGAAGGCGGCGGCGCGGTCGTCGAGGTATCCGGGGGCCTTCAGCGTCCGGCAGGCGCTGCCGTCGCCCATGACGAGCAGCGCGACGCGTTCGTCCCGAGCGGCGAGGGCCCGTCCGGCGTCCAGGCAGAGCTCCGGTTCCAGCCGTCCGGCGACGCCGAGGCCCTCGACCGGGGCGGAGCCCCAGCGGGCCCGCTCCAGCAGCCAGGCGCCGACGGCCAGCGAGGGGGGCAGCAGGCGCGGCCCCTCGTCGCCCCCGCCGAGCTGGACGTCCGCCGGGACGCCGAACCCGCGGAAGGTGCCGCGGGAGCCCTGCGGGTAGGGCCCGAGGTGGTCCTGGTCGGCGGCCCCGACGACGATCAGCAGGTCGGGCCGGGAGGCGGCGAGCACGGCCAGCGCGTCGGAGCAGGCGGTACGGGCGGCGTCCAGTTCGGCGGCGGCCCCCGCGGCGACCTCCGGCACGAGGAGCGGCGGGGCGGGGCAGACGGCGGCGGCTACGAGCATGATCCGCAGCCTAGCCGCCCGCGACGTCGGACGGTCAGTCGATCGCGCAGCCCGAGGTGGCGACGGGCAACGGCGCCGGGACGCCCAGGGTGGGGATCCCGAGCATCACGCCGGCCGGCTGGGCCGGGGCGGCGTTGCGCTTCTCCCAGGCGTCGCCGGCGCGGGTGCGGCGCACGGTGCGGGTCGGGCCCTCGGCCAGGAGGTGGTGCGGGGCCGCGTAGGTGATGTCGACGGTGACCACGTCGCCGGGGCGGACCTCCTCCTCCGGCTTCGTGAAGTGGACGAGGCGGTTGTCGGGGGCGCGCCCGGACAGGCGGTGCGTGGCGCCGTCCTTGCGGCCCTCGCCCTCGGCGACCATGACCTCCAGGGTGCGGCCGACCTGCTTCTTGTTCTCCTCCCAGGAGATCTCCTCCTGGAGGGCGACCAGGCGCATGTAGCGGTCCTGGACGACCTCCTTGGGGATCTGCCCGTCCATGTCGGCCGCAGGGGTGCCGGGGCGCTTGGAGTACTGGAAGGTGAAGGCGTTCGCGAAGCGGGCCTCGCGGACGGTGTGCATCGTCTGCTGGAAGTCCTCCTCCGTCTCACCGGGGAAGCCCACGATGATGTCGGTGGAGATCGCGGCGTGCGGGATGGAGGCGCGGACCTTCTCGATGATCCCGAGGAAACGCTCCTGCCGGTACGACCGGCGCATCGCCTTGAGGATCGGGTCGGAGCCGGACTGCAGGGGCATGTGCAGCTGCGGCATCACGTTCGGGGTCTCGGCCATGGCCGCGATCACGTCGTCGGTGAAGTCGCGCGGGTGCGGGGAGGTGAAGCGGACCCGCTCCAGGCCCTCGATCCGCCCGCACGCCCGCAGCAGCTTGCTGAAGGCCTCGCGGTCGCCCAGGTCGGAGCCGTAGGCGTTGACGTTCTGGCCGAGGAGGGTGATCTCGGAGACGCCCTCGGCGACCAGGGCCTCGACCTCGGCGAGGATGTCGCCGGGACGACGGTCCTCCTCCTTGCCGCGGAGCGCCGGGACGATGCAGAAGGTGCAGGTGTTGTTGCAGCCGACGGAGATCGAGACCCAGGCGGCGTACGCGGACTCGCGGCGGGTCGGGAGCGTGGAGGGGAAGGCCTCCAGCGACTCGGCGATCTCGATCTGCGCCTCCTCCTGGATGCGGGCGCGTTCCAGGAGGACGGGCAGCTTGCCGATGTTGTGGGTGCCGAACACGACGTCGACCCATGGGGCCCTCTTGACGATCGTGTCGCGGTCCTTCTGCGCGAGGCAGCCGCCGACGGCGATCTGCATGCCGGGGCGCTTCGTCTTCATCGGGGCGAGCCGGCCGAGGTTGCCGTACAGCTTGTTGTCGGCGTTCTCACGGACGGCGCAGGTGTTGAAGACGACCACGTCGGCGTCGCCGTCGCAGCCCTCGGGGGCGCGCGTGTAACCGGCGCCCTCCAGCAGACCGGACAGCCGCTCGGAGTCGTGCACGTTCATCTGGCACCCGTAGGTGCGCACCTCGTACGTTTTCAAAACTGCAGCCTCGCCCTCGACACTCACCCCACAAGGGTAAGGGTTGGTCCCGGGCCGCCGACGCGGCAGCGGTCGCCGGCAGGGCCCGCCGGGGCCTCCGGGGCCGGTGCGGGCCCGGTGGGAGGCGGCCCGCCGTGACAGGACGGCGGACGGGTGGCAGGATCGCCGGCATGCCCCTCCTCCCGACCACCGCCGGCCGGCGCCGCACCCTCCGGGGCCTGGTGGCGGTACTGGCCGTGCTCGGGGCGTTGCTGTGGTGGCTGCGGCCCTTCGGCGAACCGGAGCTGGAGGGGGACCTCACCTTCAGCTCGGGCGTCCGTACCGGCGTCTACCACCGCTACGGGCAGCTGCTGGAGGAGGCCCTCGCGCAGGACATGCCCGGGATGCGGGTCAGGTTGGAGACGAGCGAGGGCTCGCAGCAGAACCTCCAGCGGGTGGCGGCGGGCGAGGCCGACTTCACGGTGGCGACGGCCGACGCGGTCTCCAAGTACCGCCTCGACGGCAAATCGGGCGCGGAGCGGCTGCGCGGCTGCGCGCGGCTCTACGACGACTACGTACAGCTGGTCGTGCCCGCCGCGTCGCCGGTGCAGTCGGCCCGTGACCTGCGCGGCAAGCGGGTCGCGATCGGCCAGGACGGCTCGGGGGTGCGGCTGATCTCGGAGCGCCTGCTGACGGCCGCCAAGCTGAATCCGACGCGGGACATCACCCCGGTCGCCATAGGGATCGACACCATGCCGGCCGAGCTGGAGGCGGGCCGGATCGACGCCTTCTTCTGGTCGGGCGGACTTCCGACCAGCGCGGTGCGGGAGCTGTCGGAGCGGTTCGAGATCCGGCTCGTGCAGCTGGGCGACCTCGTGGAACAGCTCCAGGCGGGCGGGAGTCCGGCGCGCTACTACCGGGCCGCGGTGATGCCGCAGGACGCGTACGCGCGGGCCCGCAACACCTCCGCGGTGGCGACGGTGGCCGTTCCGAACCTGCTGGTGACCAGGGAGGACACCAGTCCGGAGCTGACCGAGCAGTTCACCCGGACGGTGATCCTCAGCCGGGACCGGATCGGGCGCGCGGTGCACGCGGCCCAGCTGGTCGACCTGCGCACGGCGATCTACACGGACCCGCTGGAACTGCACGAAGGGGCCCGCCGCTACTACCGGTCGGTCAAGCCGTAGCCCCTTCGCCGGCCCCGTCGGGCGTCAGGTCGTGGGCGCCTCAGGCGGTGGGCACGTCAGGCGGTGGGCACGTCAGGTGGTGGGCAGCAGCATCATCGCCGCGGCGGCCGCGCCGATCAGGCCCGCGTCGGTGCCCAGGGTGGCCGGGACGACCCGGAGGTCCTGGACGAAGCCGAGGGTCGCGTACGAGGCCAGGTGCCGGCGGACCGGTTCGAAGAGGGTGTCGCCCGCGGCGGCGACCCCGCCCCCGATGACGGCTATGTCGGTCTCGACGAGCGTGGCGGTGGCCGCGATGGCAGCGGCGAGGGCGCGGCCGGCCCGGTCGAAGGCGGCCAGGGCGACGGGATCGCCCGCCGCGGCGGAGGCCGCGACACCGGCCGCCGTGGGGTCGGGTCCGGTCCAGCCCTGGGCGAGGGCCCAGCGCGCGACGGCGGTGCCCGAGGCCAGGGATTCGACGCAGCCGTGGCCGCCACAGACGCACCGCTCCCCGTCGAAGGCGACGCTGATGTGGCCGATGTGGCCCGCGTTGCCGGTGGGGCCCGGGTGGAGCTGGTTGTTGAGGACCAGGCCGCCGCCGACGCCGGTCGAGACGACCATGCACAGGGCGTTCGCGTGCCCCCGGGCGGCGCCCAGCCAGTGTTCCGCCGCGGTCATGGCCACGCCGTCGCCCGCCAGGACGGTCGGGACCTCGGCACCGCGGGCGGCGAGCTCGGCGCCGATCCGGGCCTGTACGGGGAAGTCGCGCCAGGCCCCGATGTTGACCGGGCTCACGGTGCCGCGGGTGGTGTCCACGGGGCCCGCGCTGCCGATGCCGCACCGGACGACCTGTGGCCACAGGTCGGCTTCGGACAGGTCGGCGATGACCTCGCCGACGGCCGCCATCACCGCGTCGGCGTCGGCGTCGCGCGGGGTCGGGCGGCGGGTGGCCGCCGTCATGGTGCCGTCGGGGTGGACCAGCGCGCCGGCGATCTTCGTGCCGCCGATGTCGATCGCCGCGGTCGGACCGGTGGCCGCGGCGGCCGTGCGGGGCACGGGGAGGGCTGGGGTGGGAGTGGTCACGGTGGCGCTCCTGGAAGAGGTCGGTTTTCAGTATGCGGCTGCGGGCGGGGCCGTACTTTCGCGGGGTTCCAGTCGGGGCAGCTCGCTGTCGCGGACGCGGGGCGCCGATCCGGCGAGGACGGCGAGGAGTTCCTCGGCCGCGAGCCGGCCGAAGCCCGCGGTGTCGCGGACGAGCGCGGTCAGCCGGGGGTGGGTGACCCGGCACAGCGCGGAGTCGTCCCAGGCCACGATCGACAGCCGGCCGGGCACGGCGATGCCGAGCTCGGCGGCGACCGCGCTGCCGGCCACCGCCATGACGTCGTTGTCGTAGACGAGCGCCGTCGGCGGCCGCGGTCGGGCGAGGAGCCGGCGGGTGGCGGCCGCGCCCTCGGTGTCGGAGTAGTCGGTGGTCACCGACTCCACCTGGTCCCGGGCGAGCCCGAGCCGCAGCGCCTCGGCGCGCAGCGAGGAGATGCGGCGGGCGGTGTGGGCGAGTCCGGGCAGGCCCGCGACGTGCGCGATCCGGCGGTGGCCGAGGGCGTGCAGGTGGCCCATGACGTCGGCCATGGCCCGGGCGTCGTCGGCCCGCACGAAGGAGAGGACCGGCCCGCCTGTGCCGGGCCGACCTGGGCGCGGGACGTCGGAGTGCGGGACGCCGGAGCGCGAGGCGTCGGAGCGCGGGACGTCGGAGCCCGGGACGTCGGAACGCGAGGCGTCGGAGCCCGGGACGTCGGAGCCCGGGACGTCGGAACGCGAGGCAGCGGAGTGCGAGGCCTCGGGGCCGACCTCGCCGAGGTCGATCCCGCCCGGGCCGATCCCGCCGGAGCCCAGGCCCTCGGCGTCGACCGTTCCAGAGGTGACCCCCGCGACGCCGGCCTCGCCGGCGTACGCCTCTCCGCTGCCGCCGATCACGACGGCGGGCAGGCCGAGCGCGGCGAGCAGTTCCGGCCGCGGGTCCCGCGTGCGGGGGTCGACGACGAGGACCCCGTCCACGCGGCGCTCGGCCCACCAGCGGCGGTGGACGGCGCACTCGGCCTCGATGTCCTCGACGACCTGGAAAAGGAGGGCCGTGCGGCTCGCCGCGAGCACCTCCTGGATGCCGGAGACGAGTTGCAGGAAGAAGGACTCGACGCCGAGGGTGTGCGCGGGCCGGGCCAGGACCAGCCCGACGGCGCCCGAGCGTTCGCCCGAGAGGGCACGGGCCGCGCTGTTGGGCTGCCAACCGAGTTCCTCCGCGACCTGCCTGACCCGGGCGCGGGTGTGGTCGGACACCCCGGGCCGGTCGTTGAGCGCGAAGGAGACGGCGCTCTCGGACACCCCGGCCCGGCGGGCGATGTCCTTGATGGTGGGTCTGCGGGCCATGCCTGCC
The DNA here is from genome assembly GCF_042887545.1 of Streptomyces sp. NPDC057939. NCBI lineage: Bacteria > Bacillati > Actinomycetota > Actinomycetes > Kitasatosporales > Streptomycetaceae > Streptomyces > Streptomyces sp. NPDC057939. The sequence goes on along the minus strand of NZ_JBHVPG010000004.1, from coordinate 55,135 downwards.
TCATCCCTCGGTGCCGTGGACTTCGATGGGCGGACCGTACGCGATCCGACCCCGGGCGGGCTCCGCCGGCCACGGCCGCGGAAGTCGCCCGGGCGGTCGGACGATCGACTTGTTCTCCCCTCCCATTTCCCCGTTCCTTTCGGATCGACCTCATCCACTAAACCGCATTAGTCCCGACCTCCCCATCGGGCACGACCTCGCCGCCAACGGGCTCGGAACGCACGAGTCGCGGTGCGACGAACACCGACGATCCGCCCGTCGAGGCCCTGTTGACTTTCCCCGACGGCACACGGCAGTTTGGGGCGTCCGGTGAATTCCGCTGAACTCCGGGACTTTTCATGCCGCATGCCCCGCGCACGCTCCGCTTCGGCGCGAATTACACCCCGACCCGGGGCTGGTTCCACCACTGGCTGGACTTCGATCTCGACGAGGTCCGCGCCGATCTCGACTCGGTGGCCGAGCTCGGCCTGGACCACGTCAGGGTGTTCCCGCTGTGGCCGCTGTTCCAGCCGAACCGCACCCTGATCCGGCCGCGCGCCGTCGAACAGCTCGTCGCGCTCGCCGACGCGGCGGCCGCCCGCGGGCTCGACGTCGCGGTGGACGGGTTGCAGGGGCACCTGTCGAGCTTCGACTTCCTGCCGTCCTGGACGGCGACCTGGCACCGGCGCGGCATCTTCGACGACCCGGACGTGATCTCCGGGCAGGCGGAGTACCTGCGCACGCTGGCCTCCGCCCTCGCCGACCGGCCCAACTTCCTCGGCATGACGGTCGGCAACGAGATCAACCAGTTCGCCGGGGACCCGCACCCCGACCCCGACCGGATCACCCCTGCCCAGGCCGGCCGCTGGCTGGAACGCATGCTGGCCGCCTGCGAGGAGGGCGCCCCGGGCCGTTTCCACCTGCACGCCGAGTACGACGCCGTCTGGTACCGGGACGGGCACCCCTTCACCCCCGCCCAGGCGGCGCGGCTGGGCGCGGCCACCGCCGTGCACTCCTGGGTGTTCAACGGGACCGCGCAGCGGCACGGTCCCGCCGGGACGGCGACCGAGCACCACGCCGCCTACCTGATCGAGCTGTCCAAGGCCTGGGCGGTGGACCCGCACCGCCCGGTCTGGCTCCAGGAGGTCGGGGCGCCCGCCCCGCTGATCGGGCCCGAGGACGCCGTTCGGTTCGCCGAGGCCACCGTGGAGAACGCCCTGGACTGCCCCGAGCTGTGGGGGGTGACCTGGTGGTGCTCGCACGACGTGTCCCGCGAGCTCGCGGACTTCCCCGAGCTGGAGTACGGGCTCGGTCTGCTCACCAACGACCGCCGGGCCAAGCCCGTGGGCGCGGCCCTCGCCCGGATCGCCCGGCAGTGGCGTGGCCGTGCGCACCACCCCGCGCCCCGGTCCACCGCGCTCGTCCTGGAGGCGGGCCGGCTGCCGCGGGCCCCGGACCGTACGGTGTGCGCCCCGGGCGGCGCGTTCTTCGAAGCCTGGGCCTCGCTGACGGCCCGGGGGGTGCGCCCCGCGGTGGTCCTCGCGGAGCACGTCGGGGACTCGGCGTACCTGTCCGCGCGCGGCATCACCGACCTGCTCCGCGTACCCGAAGTGACCTGACCCCGGCCGGACCTGACGGCACCGACCCGTACCGCCGGCGCCGGGCGGACCCGGTCCCCACCGGCCGACCGCCACCGACACCGACACGGCACCGGCGCCGACCGCACGGACCGCTCAGCCCCACCACCCCGCCCAGCCCCGCGTGAGGAGACCCGCATGTCCGCGACCGACCCGGACGCAGCTCCCCGTACGTCCCCGGCACCCGACCCCCGCGTGCCCGGTGCGCCCCGCCCCGCGGCGACACCCGCCGCCCGGGGGCCCGCAAGGCGTACGGTGCTGGCCGCCGGGGCCCTCCCGCTCGCGGTCGGGGCCGCCACCCCCGCCCTGGCGGCCCCGCCCTTACCCCGTGCCGGCACCGACACCGGCCCCAACATCGCGGCCTCACCCGCGGCCCTCGCCCCGTACGCCTCCTACTGGTTCCCCGACTCGCTCCCCCCGGGCGAGCCGGGGCCCGGGATCGTGTGGCGGTCGTTGGCGGAGTGGAACCCCGAGTCGGATCCCGACCTGGCGCACAACGCGGCGACCGTCCCGCTCGCCCCGCGCTTCACCCCCGTGCCCCCGCACCGCGACGCCCGCGCGGGGCAGGCCCGCATCGCCTCGCTCGTCTCGTTCGGGCCGACCGCGGGGAACCCGTCCCAGGGGTCGGCGACGGCCGACTCGTACGCGCTCACGCACTGGGCGTACATCGACGAGCTGGTCTTCTGGGGCGGTTCCGCCGGCGAGGGCATCGTGCTCGCGCCGAACGCCCCGGTGACGGACGCCGCCCACCGCAACGGCGTCCGGGTCCTGGGCAACGTGTTCCTGCCGCCCGTCGCCTACGGCGGCGACCTGCGATGGACGCACGAGTTGGTGCGGCGCGACGCCCTCGGGCGCTTCCCCCTGGCGGAGAAGCTCGTACAGGTGGCGCGGACCCACGGCTTCGACGGCTGGTTCGTCAACGCCGAGACGGACGGCGGGGACAGTGCGCTGGCCTCCCGGGTGCGGGAGTTCCTGCGCGCCCTGCGCACCGCGGGCGCACCGCACGGCCTGCGCATCACCTGGTACGACGCGATGAACGCCACCGGCCGGGTCGGCTGGCAGGGCGCGCTGAACGCCCTCAACCAGGAGTTCTTCGAGGACCGGGCCGGAAAGGTCGCGGACACCCTCTTCGTGGACTTCCGCTGGACGGAACGGACCCTGGAGTCCTCCGGCGCACTCGCCGACCGGCTGGGCCGCTCCCGCCACGAACTGTGGGCGGGGGTGGACGTCGAATCCAACGGCCGTCACTCCGCCGTGCGTTGGGACGCGTTCGTCCCGCGCGGGCGCGACCACGTCGTCAGCTACGGCTTCTACCGGCCGGAGTGGACCCGCAACCACCTCACCGACCGCTCCCCCGGCGCGTTCCACCTGTCCGACGACCTGTTCTGGACCGGCGAGTCCCTGGATCCGTCGAGACCCGCACCCGAATCGGGCTGGCGCGCGCCCGCCACGGTCGTCGCCGACCGCTCCACCGTGACCGGGCTGCCCTTCGCCTGTTCGTTCAACACCGGCCACGGACTGCGCTGGTTCGAGGACGGCGAGGTCCTCGACGACGCGCCCTGGAGTCACCTCGCCCTCCAGGACCGGCTGCCGGGACGCCGGTGGGTGGTGGACACGACCGGTGAACGGCCTTCCGTAACCCTGGACTTCGCGGATGCCTGGCGCGGCGGTTCGAGCCTGCTCGTGGCGGGCCGGCCGGGCGCCCCGGTCGCCGTCGGCCTGCACGCCACCCGCCTCCCGCTGACCCCCACCACGGTCGCCGAGCTGGTGCACCGCACGGGGGCCTGCCCGGTCGACGTCGAGTTCGGCGTCGCCACCCGCGAGCCGGCCGCGCCCGGCGACCCGGTCCCGTACACGTGGCTGCGGGCGACGGTCCCGAGCGGCGACGGGGGCTGGCGGACCACCCGAGTGCCCCTGGGCACGCAGGCCGGGAGGACCGCGTACGCCCTCGCCGTACGGATCACCGGACGCGGGAACGAGCCCGTGTCCTGGCGGCTCGGGGCCCTGTCGGTACGCGACACCGCCCTTCCCCGGCACCCGGCCCCGCCCGCCCACCTGGAGGTGGTGGCCACGGCCCGGCGGGGGAACGAGGCGGAGCTCCGCCTGGCCTGGGACCGGGCGGTCGGCCCGGTCCGGCACTACGAGCTCCACCGCCTGCTCCCCGACGGCACCCGTCGTTTCCTCGGCGGCACCTGCGCCGCCGCCCTGTACGTCCCCTCCGTGACCCGGGCGGGCCCGGAGCGGGCGGTACTGCTGGAGCTGCGCGCGGTCGGGGAGACGTACGCGATGTCCGCGCCCGCCCGCACGGAGCTCCCCTGGTAGCGGCCGCCCGGGCACCGGGCCACCTGTTCGTCCGTGGGGCCGGGAAGCCGGGGATCCCGATCCTCAGGGGTTGTGCGGGTCCGTGCGCGGGACGGCGACCGTCACGCGCAGCCCGTGCGGCGGGTTCGTCTCGTAGGAGATGGAGCCGCCGCCGCCGGCGAGCAGGGCCCGCGAGATGGACAGGCCGAGGCCGGAGCCCTTGACGTTCTGGTGGCGGCCGCTGCGCCAGAAGCGGTCGCCGACGCGCAGCAGCTCGTCCTCGGTCAGGCCCGGCCCCCGGTCGGCGACGACGACGAGCGCGCTGCGCCCTGCCGCGGAGACGGAGACCTCGACCTCCTCGCCCGCGGGCGTGAACTTCAGGGCGTTGTCGATGACCGCGTCGAGCGCGCTGGACAGGGCGATCGGGTCGGCCCAGCCGGTGACTGCGGACCGGCCCGTCTCGGTGAGCCGTACGCCCTTCTCCTCGGCGTACGGCCGCCAGGAGGCGACCCGCTCGGAGGTCAGCGCCCCGATGTCGGTGAGGCTGATCTCGGCGGAGGCGTGTTCGGCCAGCGCGAGGTCGAGGAGGTCGTCCAGGACCTGGGTGAGGCGCTTACCCTCGGTCCGCACGGAGGCGATCTCCTCGTTCCCCTCGGGCAGTTCGAGGGCGAGCAGCTCGATGCGCAGGAGCAGCGCGGCGAGGGGGTTGCGCAGCTGGTGCGAGGCGTCGGCGACGAACGCCCGCTGCTGTTCCAGTACCTCTTCCACGTTGTCGGCCATCTCGTTGAACGAGCGGGCCAGTCGTTGGAGTTCCGGGGGGCCGCCGGAGGCCGCGACGCGGGAGTTCATGCGGCCCGTGGCGATGCCGTGGGCGGCGGCGTCCAGCGTTTGGACGGGCTTGAGGACCCAACTGGTGAGGCGCAGGGCGGCGCCGAACGCCAACAGCATGGCTGCGGCGAGTCCGGCCGTGATGAACAGCCAGCCCACCAGGATCCGGGAGCGCATCCGGTCGGTGGGCGATTCGGTGACGACGACGGCGACGACGTCCCCGTCGAGGACGACCGGGGAGGCGACGAGCAGCTTGCCGCGCGTCTGCCAGGGCCACACCTGACCCGGGTCGTGGCTGCGCCGCCCGGCGAGTGCCTCGATGAAGGCCCGGCTGCCTTCGTCATCGTCCGGCAGCTGCCACCAACCGGGCGCCCGGACAAGGGCGTTGCCGTCGCGGTAGAAGATGCCGACGCGGATGCCGTACAGCTCCTGGTAGCGGGCGAGTTCCTGCTGGAGGGTCTCCTGGCGTTCGTCGGCCCCGGTGGAGCCGGAGCCCTCGGCGTCGATGACGAACTGGGCGAGGGCCGCGAAGCGGGCGCTGTCGTCGATCCGGTCGACGACGACGTCCTGCTGCTGCCGGGCGGCCAGGCTGACGGCGAGCGGGAGCCCGAGGGCGATCAGGACGCCCGCCATGAGGACGACGAGGAGCGGGAGCAGCCGGGCACGCACGGCAGGCGCCCGCTAGGGCGCGGCCGGGGTGACGAGCCGGTAGCCCACCCCGCGGACGGTCTCGATGAGGGCGGGCAGGCCCAGCTTGGAGCGCAGCGAGGCCACGTGGACTTCGAGGGTGCGCCCGGTGCCCTCCCAGCTGGTGCGCCAGACCTCGCTGATGATCTGCTCGCGGCGGAAGACGACACCGGGCCGCTGCGCGAGCAGGGCCAGCAGGTCGAATTCCTTGCGGGTGAGGGGTACGTCGGCGCCGTTCACGCTGACCCGGCGGGTCGGCAGCTCGATGGAGACGGGACCCAGCAGGACCGCGGCCGGCGATCCCGTGGCGCCGGCGGTGGTCTCCTCGGAGGCGCCGGTGCGCCGGGCGACGGCGTGGATGCGGGCGAGGAGCTCGCCGGTGTCGTACGGCTTGGTGACGTAGTCGTCCGCGCCCATGTTCAGGCCGTGGATGCGCGAGCGGACGTCGGCCCGCGCGGTCACCATGATCACGGGCGTGCTGGTGCGCTTGCGGATCTTCCCGCAGACCTCGTAGCCGTCCTGGTCGGGCAGGCCGAGGTCGAGCAGGATCACCCCGTAGGGAGAGGCGCCGGGCGGGGATCCGGCCGTCAGCAGCGCCTGGAGAGCCTCCTCGCCGCTGCGGGCGTGGGTGACCCGGAAGCCGTGCCGGGCGAGGATCGCGGACAGGGCGGCGGCGACGTGGTCGTCGTCCTCTACGAGCAGCAGCCTCATGGCGTCCCCCTTTCCTGTTCACGACGTCCGGACGAAGAATGGCCCAACACGGGCCACCATGCATCCACGCCCATGAAGAGTCCCACGTCAAGGGGGTTCCGGTCCGGCGAGTCTTCCGTTATGCACCCGGTACGCGTACGGAACGCCCCGAGCCGGGCCACGCACGGAGCGTATCCGGGCGAGGCCGTATCGTTATGCTCAATTCTCCCTCAGATGTGATGACGCTGTGCGCGCCTCGTCACTACTGTCCTCCCAACCGACGGAGGACGGAGCAAGAAGCCGATGAGCGGAGTATCAGTGACCAAGGACGTTCAGGACGCGGCCGGTGCCGCGGACGGCCTGGTCGTACTGAGCAACGTCAACAAGCACTTCGGCGCGCTGCACGTGCTTCAGGACGTTGATCTGAGCATTGCCCGCGGTGAAGTCGTCGTGGTGATCGGTCCTTCGGGATCGGGCAAGTCCACGCTGTGCCGGACCATCAACCGGCTGGAGACGATCGACTCGGGCACCATCACGCTCGACGGGAAGCCGTTGCCGGCCGAGGGCAAGGAACTCGCCCGACTGCGCGCCGACGTGGGCATGGTGTTCCAGTCGTTCAACCTGTTCGCACACAAGACGGTGCTGCAGAACGTCATGCTGGGCCAGATCAAGGTCCGCAAGACGGACCAGGCGGCCGCCCGCGAGAAGGCGCAGTCGCTGCTGGACCGGGTGGGCGTCGGCTCGCAGGCCGACAAGTACCCGGCGCAGCTGTCCGGAGGCCAGCAGCAGCGCGTGGCGATCGCCAGGGCGCTGGCGATGGAACCGAAGGTCATGCTCTTCGACGAGCCGACCTCGGCCCTGGACCCGGAAATGATCAACGAGGTGCTGGAGGTCATGCAGCAGCTCGCCCGGGAGGGGATGACCATGGTCGTCGTCACGCACGAGATGGGCTTCGCCCGCTCGGCGGCGAACCGGGTCGTCTTCATGGCCGACGGAAAGATCGTCGAACAGGCCACGCCCGATCAGTTCTTCAGCAACCCGCGCAGCGACCGCGCCAAGGACTTCCTGTCGAAGATCCTGCACCACTGACGTTTCTCGTCCGGTAGTGATCCGTCCGACGGAGCACACATCCCGCTCGTCGCTCAACCACGTCTCACCCGAGGGAAGTTCACCATGAAGATCTCCAAGGTCGGTGCGGCCGCGGCCGTCGCCGTCGCCCTTGCCCTGACGGCGACCGCCTGTGGCGGCGGCAGCGGCGAGAAGGCTTCCGGCGATGCCGGTTCGTCCGGTGGCGCCAAGAAGGACAAGATCGTCATCGGCATCAAGTTCGACCAGCCCGGTGTGGGCCTGAAGACCCCGGACGGCAAGTTCACCGGCTTCGACGTCGACGTCGCGACCTACGTCGCCAAGGAACTCGGCTACCAGCCCGACCAGATCGAGTTCAAGCAGGCCATCAGCGCCGAGCGCGAGAACCTCATCTCCAACGGTGACGTGAAGCTGGTCGTCGCGAGCTACTCGATCAACGACAAGCGCAAGCAGCGCGTCGACTTCGCCGGCCCGTACTTCCTGGCGCACCAGGACCTGCTGGTCCGCACCGACGACAGCAGCATCACCAAGCCCGAAGACCTGAACAAGAAGAAGCTCTGCTCGGTCGCCGGCTCCACCTCCGCGCAGAACATCAAGGAGAAGCTGGCCCCTGAGGCCGACCTCAAGCAGGCGGCGGGCTACTCCGAGTGCCTGACCGGCCTGGAGAGCAAGTCCATGGACGCGCTCACCACGGACAACTCGATCCTGGCCGGCTACGCCGCGCAGGAGAAGAACAAGGGCAAGTTCAAGCTCGTCGGTCTGAGCATGAGCAACGAGAACTACGGCATCGGCCTGAAGAAGGGCGACAAGGACCTGCAGACCAAGGTCAACGCCGCGCTGAAGAAGATGGTCTCGGACGGCGCCTGGGAGGCGGCCGTCAAGAAGAACTTCGGCCCCGCCGACTACAAGAACGAGCCTGCCCCGCAGATCACCGAAGGCAGCTGATTCCCCGGTGAGGGGCGTCGCCGCCCGCCTGCCGCGGGCAGCGGCGCCCCTCACCGGCCACTCTGGGGAGAGCGCAGGGCAACGTGTTCGACTTTCTTGATTCCGGGCAGTACGACGTGCTCGGAGCCTTCTGGGTGACGGTTCAGCTCACCCTCTATTCGGCGGTCGGCTCCCTCATATGGGGAACCGTCCTGGCCGGGATGCGGGTCAGCCCGGTCCCGCTGATGCGCGGCTTCGGCACCACGTACGTCAACGTGGTCCGCAACACCCCGCTGACCCTGCTGATCATCGCCTGCTCGCTGGGCCTCAGCGAGACCCTGGGCATTTCACTGGGCGGCGAGACGTTCAAGGAGACCGGTTTCCGACTCGCGGTCCTCGGACTCTCGGCCTACACCGGCACCTTCGTGTGCGAGGCGCTGCGCTCGGGCATCAACACCGTGCCCGTGGGTCAGGCGGAAGCCGCGCGTGCGCTGGGCCTGAGCTTCTTCCAGGTGCTCACGCTGATCGTGCTCCCCCAGGCCTTCCGGGCGGTCATCGCGCCGCTCACCAACGTACTGATCGCACTCACCAAGAACACCACGGTGGCTGCGGCCATCGGCGTGGCCGAAGCGGCCCTGCTGATGAAGGACATGGTCGAGAACGAGGCCCAGGCACTCTTCGCCGTCTTCGGCATCTTCGCCCTCGGATTCGTCCTGCTGACCCTGCCCACCGGCCTGCTGTTGGGCTGGGTGGCCAAGCGAGTGGCGGTAAAGCGATGAACTCCGTGCTGTACGACGCCCCGGGACCGAAGGCGAAGTCCCGGAACTGGATCTACACCGTCGTCTTCGTCGTCCTGCTCGGCCTCGCCGTGTGGTGGGCACTGAGCCTCATGTCCGAAAAGGGCCAGCTCGAAGGCGAAAAGTGGTCCCCCTTCGTCACCGACAGCCAGGTCTGGACGACGTTCCTGATCCCCGGCCTGCTGGAGACCCTCAAGGCCGGCGCGATCGCCATGGTGATCGCGCTGCCGCTGGGCGCCGTGCTCGGCATCGGTCGGCTGTCCGACCACGCCTGGGTGCGCGTCCCCGTCGGCGCCTTCGTCGAGTTCTTCCGCGCCATTCCGGTGCTGATGCTGATGATCTTCGGCTCGGCCTTCTTCGTGCAGTTCACGCCGGTCTCCTCCGACATCCGGCCGCTGTACGCGGTGGTCGCCGGTCTGGTGCTCTACAACGCCTCGGTCATCGCCGAGATCGTCCGGGCGGGTGTGCAGTCCCTGCCCAGCGGGCAGTCCGACGCCGCCAAGGCGATCGGCATGCGCAAGGGCCAGACCATGGTCCACGTGCTGATCCCGCAGGCCGTCACCGCGATGCTGCCGGCCCTGGTGAGCCAGCTCGTGGTGATCCTCAAGGACACCGCGCTCGGCGGGACCCTGCTCGGCCTCGCGGAACTCCTCTCGATGGCCCGACAGATCTCCGCGAACTACAGCAACACCATCGCGACCTTCGTGGTGATCGCGCTGATCTACATCGCGGTGAACTTCGCCCTCACGAGCTTCGCGTCCTGGCTGGAGAGCCGGCAGCGCAAGTCGACGAAGGGCACCGGGGCGGTGGTCGGAGCGAACGAGGCGAACGACTTCGCCATCGGCAGGTCCACGTGACCCGACCGCGCCGAAGACCGCCCTCCGGTCTCCCGGCCCCCCGGGTCTGACATAGAGTCAGTCATAGTACGTAGCCCGCGTGGTGCGGCGGAACTCTTCCGCCGCACCACGCGGCGTTGTCGCGACGGGTGTCACTTGACGCGGGCACCTTCAGTGGGTTGCATACGTTCTGTGATCACATACCGGACATCGGGAGCCGCGCCATGGACCCGGTGATCGTCGTCGGCGCGGGGCCCGTCGGGCTGTCCCTGTCCCTCGCCCTGGCCGGCCACGGCGTACCGTCCGTCCTGCTCGACGAAGGGCCCGGCAAGGACGAGCCCAGGCCGGCCCGTTCCGTCGTGCTGCACGCCGACACGGCGGCCATGGCGCACCGCCTGGGCTGTACGACGCTGCGCGACGAGGGCGCGCGCTTCGCGGCCTGGCGCACCATGAGGCGCCGTCAGGAGGCCTCGCGGATCACCTTCGAGGAACAGCCCGCGCCCCTGCACCTGCCGCAGCACGCCCTGGCCCGCGGCCTGCGGGACGCGGCCGGCACGCACCCGCTGATCCAGTTGGTCACCGACTGCAAGCTGGACTCCCTGGAGCAGGACGAGCGCGGGATCACCGCGCACACCCGGGGCTCGGAGACCACCTGGTGGCGCGGCAGCCACCTGGTCGGCTGCGACGGCGCCCGCTCGACCGTGCGCAAGCTGCTCGACATCCGCTTCCCGGGCCGGACGGCGGTCGAGCGGCACGCCGTGGCCGCGCTCCGCGCCGAACTGCCCTGGCCCGGCGAGGCGTTGCTGCACCGCAACCCGCCGGCCGGTCCCGAGGAGGTCACCGCCCGGCCGCTGCCCGACGGCGTCTGGCGCCTCGACTGGCTGCTCCCGGCCCGTGGTGACCTGGTCACCCCGGACGCGCTCGTCACCCTGATCCGGGACACCCTGGCGGGATGGTGCGGGGGCACGACTCCCCCGTACGACCTGATCGACACCGGTGTGCACACCCTGCACCACCGTCTCGCCCGGCGCTGGCGCGACGGCCGGGCCTTCCTCGCCGGGGACGCCGCCCACCTGCTGGGCGCGCTGGGCACCCAGGGGGTCGAGGAGGGGCTGCGCGACGCCGAGAACCTGGCCTGGAAGCTGGCCCAGGCCTGGCACCAGGGGGCCTCCGAGGCGTTGCTCGACAGCTACGAGGACGAACGGCGCACCGCCGTCGCCGCCCGGCTGCGCGCCGCCGACCAGGCCATGCCCGCCCTGCGTGGCGGGGGCGGCCTGCGCACCCTGCTCCCCGGGTCGACGCGCTCCGCGCACACCCTGCTGACCGACGGCCACCTCGGCCGGGGCCCGCTGGGCGCGGAGCCCGTGTACGCCCCGCCGGTCGCCGTGCGCGAGGTGCCCACGGCGACGGAACCGGGCGGTCCGGTGGCGAACGTCCCGGTGACCGCCCCCGACGGGGCGACCGTCCCGCTGCGCGACCTGCTCGGCCGGGGCCGACTGCTGGTGCTGCTCGTCGCCCCGGGCACCGGCGTGTGGGACCGGCGGCACTGGGTGGGCGCCGGCCTGATGCCCAGGCTGGCCGCCGCGGTGAGCGCGCTGCCGGTGCGGGCCGAGTTGCTGGTCGCGGATTCCTACCCGGGCGCTCCGGCGCACACCGTGCTCCTCGTACGGCCCGACGGACACCTGGCGGCGACTTTCGCGGGTGTTCGACCGGCGGAACTGTACGAGGCGGCGGACGCCGTGCGCGGTGGTGCGCCGGAGCCCGTGGCAGCCGCCTCCACCACGCCTACAGCCGTGATCGATTGACCGTTCTCGGCAGCTCGTGGTTCACTCGCGGACATGACCGGCAACGACGTACGCCTGTGGCGGAGGGTTCACATGGACCTGCTCCGCTACGCGGGCTGCGTGTGTCGCCCTTCCTGCTGATTCGCCTTCCCTCCGCGCGCCCCGTGCCCTTCCGGGCCCGCGCGCACCTTCGCGAACTCCCAGGACGGTCATCACCCCATGTCTGCGCCGACGCACGCGCCCGCCCCCACGCACACCCCCACGCGCCTCCCCGCCCCCTCGGTCCCGTCAGGTCCGACGGCGGCCGAGCTCCTCGACTTCGCGCTGCGCACCGCCGCCGATCCGGCGGTCGTCGATTCGCTGCCCCTGGACCCGGAGGGCCGCACCTGGATCCGTCTGGAGGGGCCGGGCGGCAGTGAGGCCTGGCTGATCGGCTGGCCTCCGGGCACCGGCACGGGCTGGCACGACCACGCCGAGTCGCGCGGCGCGTTCGCCACCGCCCGCGGTCGGCTCACCGAGCACTCCCTGTCCGTGCGGTTGCCCTCCGAGGGGTGGCAGAGCCTGGAGCTGGCCGACGGGGTGGACCGCACCCGCACGCTGACCGCCGGGGCCGGACGCGGCTTCGGGGAGCACCACGTGCACGAGGTGCTCAACGAATCGGACACCGAGCACGCCGTCTCCGTCCACGCGTACTACCCGCCGCTGCCGCTGATCCGCAGGTACAGCCGCAGCGGGCCGGTCCTCACGCTGGAGCAGGTCGAGCGGCCGGCGGACTGGCAGTGAGCGCGCCCATCGGCATCGACGAGTACCTGGAGCGGGTCCGCGAGGGCTACGCGCGCGTCGACGCGCCGGCCGCCCACGAGGCCTCCCTGGCCGGGGCCCTGCTGGTGGACATCCGCTACCAGGCGCTGCGCGAGCGGGACGGCCTGATCCCGGGGGCGGTGGTCATCGAGCGCAACGAGCTGGAGTGGCGCCTGGATCCCCGGGGATCGCACCGCATTCCGCAGGCCACCGACCACGACCTCCAGGTGATCGTGATCTGCAACGAGGGCTACGCCTCCACCCTCGCCGCTGCCTCCCTCCACGCCCTGGGCCTGCACCGGGCGACCGACCTGACGGGCGGCTTCCAGGCCTGGAAGTCGGCCGGCCTGCCCGTCGCCGGGCCCTGACGGCAACGTGACGCCGGTCCGCGCCCCCTTCCTCGGGGCGCGGACCGGCGTCACTGCATCGCCACATCCATCACGTCCGCTGCTTGCGTCCCGTCCGTCACGCCTTGGACGTCGCCACGTCCACCGGCGCCACCCGCAGGGCGAACCGGCCGGGCACCGCGGTGGCCACCAGTGCCAACAACCCGGCCACCCCGACGACCAGCGCGTACACCGGCGCCAGCACGGCCGGTGCGACCGACCCGGTCATGCCCACGCTGAACGCGGTGAGGACGGACAGCGCGATCCCGGAACCGAGCACCACCCCGGTCAGCACCACGGCCAGGGTCTCCGTACGGATCATCCGCAGCACCTGGCGGCGCTTGGCGCCGGCCAGCCGCAGCATCGCGAACTCCCGGAACCGTTCGGCGGTGGACATCGCCAGGGTGTTGACGACCGAGACCGCGGTGAAGGCCAGTACGAGGCCCATGGCGAGGAGGTTGATCTCGGCGCCCGCCTCCTGCCGCTCGGCCCGCGCCGCGTCGGCGTCCGCGGCGGACAGCACCGCCACCCCCGGGTCCTCCTTCAGTGCGGCGGTCAGCCGGTCCCGTCCGGTTCCCGGCTCGGTCGCCACCAGCACGGCAGAGGCGAGCGGGTTGTCCATGTGTGCGGCCAGCAGGTCGTGCGGGAGGGTCAGGTCCCCGAAGCCGAGACCCCGCGCGTACACGGCGCGGACCGTGAGGGTCGCGGGCGTGCCGTCCCCGAGGGTCAGTTCCAGCGGGCTGCCGGGCTTCAGCCCCAGCTGCTCGGCGGCCAGTTCGCTGACGGCCGCGCCGTCCTCGCCGAAACCGTCCAGGCTCCCGCTCGTCACGGCCGGGTCCCAGGTGCGGGTCAGCCCGGCGGGGGTCACGCCCTGCGCCCCGTACTTGGCCAGGCCGACCCGCACCGACGTACGCACGACCTCGGTGGCCGCCGTGACCCCGGGCGTGTTGCGGATCCGCTCGGCGGTGGCCGGGCTCACGCCGGGGCCCTGCGCGGCGAGCACCCACGGGGCCCGGGTGCCCTCCCGCGCCTGGGCGCGGGCCGCGTCGCCGAGGGTCGGGGTGACGAAGAGCACGGTGCAGGTCATTCCGACGAGCAGCGCGAGCGGGGTGACGGCGGCGGCCATGCGGGTGGCGTTGCCGCGCAGGTTCGCGGTGGCCAGGTGACCGCCGGCGCCGGTCAGGCTCAGCGGTCCGGCGAGCAGTGCCGCCGCCGCCCGCACCAGCCAGGGCCCCAGCAGCGAGACCGCTCCGGCCAGCACCACCACGGCCAGGAAGGTCACCGGCGTGGACGCGGGCTCCGTGCGCAGCGATCCGAGCACGACGACCAGGACCGCCCCGCCGGCGAGCAGCAGCAGCCCGGCCAGGGTGCGGATCCAGGCGGGTCGTCCCCGTTCGACGGCGGCTTCCGCCAGTGCCTCGGCCGGCCTGATCCGGGCGACGCGCCGGCCGGTGATCCGGGCGGCGGCCCAGGCACCGAGGAGGCTCACCGCGACGGCTGCGACCATCGGGAAGATCCCGGCGGTGCGTTCCAGGGTCTCCGGGACGACCCCGGTGGCGACGAAGCGGCCGTACAACCAGGCGGCGAGGGGCAACCCGGCCGGCGCGCCGACGGCCCCGGCGGCCAGGCCGACGAGCAGCGCCTCACGGCCGATCAGGCTCCGCAGTTGGCGCGGGGTGGCGGCGATGGCCCGCAGCAGGGCGAGTTCGCGGTGGCGTTGCTGGACGGAGAGGGCGAAGGTGCCGACGACCACGAGGACGGCGACGAGCAGCGACGTGCCGCCCATGGCACCACCCATGGAGACCAGCTTGATCCGGGCGCCGGCGGCGTCGGGGAACTCGACCGGCCCCCGGGCGTCCCCCACGGCGACCCGTGCGGCGGCGGTCGCCGGGGTGGCCTCCAGGGCCCGCGTGATCCTGCCGGCGAGCTCCGCGGCGCTCACTCCGGGCACGGGCAGCACGCCGATGGCGGCGACCCGGTCGGCCCGGTCGGCGAGCCGCTCGGCCTCGGCGTCGCCGAAGAACAGGGCTCCCTGCCGGGTGAGGGCACCGCCGGCGGGCTGCGCCACACCGCTGATCGTGTAGGTCTTCGGCTCGCCGGTGGCCTGCACGGTGAGTCGGGATCCCGTCCTCAGACCGGCCCGGGCGGCCAGGGCGGCGTCGACGACGACCTCGTCGCCGCCCTGCGGGGCGCGGCCCTCGGTGAGCGCGAAGGGGGTGAGTGCGGCGGAGGTCCAGGCGTGGCCGTACGAGGGCGTGCCGCCGGACGCGGCCCCACCGATGGGCACGGCCTGGAAGGTGAGCTCGGGAACGACCCGCAGGGCTCCGGGGACGGCACGGACGGTGTCGACGGCCCCGGCGGGGAGCCAGGCCCGCTCGGCGACGGGCTTGGCCTTGTGCTTCGTCTTGGTCTTGCCCTTCTTCTCCGTGACCGTGGTCCGGTGGACGTTCTGGTCGGCGGAGACGACCACCGGTGCGGCCGCGTACCGCTCGGTGGCGATCCGGCCGCGGAGTCCGGTTTCCAGCAGCGTGCCGCAGGCGGTGATCAGGGCCGCGGCGCACACGAGGGCGACGAAGGCACCGAGGAAGCCGGCTGTCCGGTCCCGGACGGTCTGGAGGGCGTAACGCAGCATCATGCGGGCAACTCTGCCGCCGGGCCCGGTTCTTGACATTGGAGCGCTCCGGCGTCCCCACCCGGGGGCTACCCCCACCCCGGCCCGCCGGCCCGCGCCTCAACACCCCGCACGTCGACGCCCCGGGTCACCGGCCGTCGCGCTCAGCCCGCCGAGTAGCCCCGGTCGGCAGCGTTCATGGCGTCGTCGCCCTCGTCGACCTCCGCCTCCAGTGCGCGGCGGACCACCCGCAGGGCCATGCCCTCCGGGTACCCCTTGCGGGCGAGCATGCCCGCGAGGCGCCGGATCCGCTTGTCCCGGTCCAGGCCGCGGGTCGCGCGGAGCTTGCGCTCCACGAGCTCCCGGGCCGTCCGTTCCTCCTGCTCGGAGTCCAGCTGTTCCAGGGCCTCCTGCACGAGGGTGGTGTGCACCCCCTTGGTCCGCAGTTCCTGCGCGAGGGCCCGCCGGGCCAGGCCCCGGCCGCGGTGGCGGGACTCGACCCAGGCCCCGGCGAAGGCGGCGTCGTCGATCAGGCCGACCTCCTCGTACCGGGAGAGGACCTCCTGCGACACCTCCTCGGGGATGCCCCGCTTCTCCAGGGCGTCCGCGAGCTGCCGCCGGGTGCGCGGCATCCCGGTGAGCAGGCGCAGACAGATCGCCCGCGCCTGCTCCTCGGGACTCTGGGGCGGCAGTTCCTGGCGGCCTTCACGGCCGCCTCCGCCGCCCCTTTCCTGCTCCCGCACGGGTCAGCTCTTGGCGACGGCGGCCTTGGCCGGCGTCTTGGCCTTCGACGCCGGGGCGGGCACGGCCGCTGCGGCATCCGCCGGTGCGGCGGCACCCGCCTCGGCGGCGGCCGGGTCGACCTTGCGCACGCCCACGCCCAGCTTCTCCTTGATCTTCCGCTCGATCTCGTTGGCGAGGTCGGGGTTGTCCTTCAGGAAGTTGCGGGCGTTCTCCTTGCCCTGGCCGAGCTGGTCGCCCTCGTACGTGTACCAGGCGCCTGCCTTGCGCACGAAGCCGTGCTCCACGCCCATGTCGATCAGGCCGCCCTCGCGGCTGATGCCCTGGCCGTAGAGGATGTCGAACTCGGCCTGCTTGAACGGCGGCGCGACCTTGTTCTTGACGACCTTGACGCGCGTCCGGTTGCCGACCGCGTCGGTGCCGTCCTTGAGGGTTTCGATGCGGCGGATGTCCAGGCGCACGGAGGCGTAGAACTTCAGCGCGCGGCCACCGGTGGTGGTCTCCGGCGAGCCGAACATCACACCGATCTTCTCGCGGAGCTGGTTGATGAAGATCGCGGTGGTCTTGGACTGGTTGAGCGCACCCGTGATCTTTCGCAGGGCCTGGCTCATCAGGCGGGCCTGGAGACCCACGTGCGAGTCGCCCATCTCGCCCTCGATCTCCGCGCGGGGCACGAGCGCCGCCACGGAGTCGATGACGATCAGGTCGAGGGCGCCGGAGCGGACCAGCATGTCCACGATTTCGAGCGCCTGCTCGCCGGTGTCCGGCTGGGAGAGGATGAGGTTGTCGGTGTCGACGCCCAGGGCCTTCGCGTACTCGGGGTCGAGCGCGTGCTCGGCGTCCACGAACGCGACGGTGCCGCCGGCCTTCTGCGCGTTGGCCACGGCGTGCAGGGTCAGCGTGGTCTTACCGGAGGACTCCGGCCCGTACACCTCGATCACGCGGCCGCGGGGCAGCCCGCCGACGCCGAGGGCGATGTCCAGCGCGGTCGACCCGGTGGGGATGACCTCGATGGGGTCGTTCGGCTTGTCGCCGAGGCGCATGACCGCACCCTTGCCGAATTGCCGTTCAATCTGTGCGAGCGCGGCGTCGAGAGCCTTCTCGCGGTCGGTGCCTGCCATGGGTTCCACCCGATTTGCTTGAGTCGATCGCTTCACGCCATTGACGCTAACGCCTGCCACTGACAATGCGCTTCCACGCCGGGTTCGGCTGTGGATAACTCATCAGAATGGATGTTCGATTTCCCTGTCAAGCGCGCCACGCCCGCCCCACCCGCCCCGGCGCTCCGCGCCCGGCGGCCCCGGGCTCCGACCCCGCCGAGGACCCAGGGCGTCGTCCGCTTCCGGCGCCGCAGGCCATGGGAGACCACGACGACGGCGGCCGGCGGCCCCCGCAGGAGCATCGGCACACAACACGCATTCATGATCGATGCGGCCACGCCCTGCGGGCCCTCGGGGCCACCCGCCTCGGACGGCCAACCGCCCCGGACCATCTCCGTGGTCAGCGCGGTGACCACGAGCGCCCCCCATCGATGCGGGAACCACCGCGGCCCGGGGTCGCACGCGCCCGCCGCCCAGGAGCGGGATCCGGCGCGCCCGGCCACCTCCACGGAGCGCGGCACGACCGGGGCCGCGACCGTGGCCCCGGTCGCGGCGGGCAGCGTGTTCTCGCCGTCCCC
Organism: Streptomyces sp. NPDC057939; assembly: GCF_042887545.1. Classification (NCBI taxonomy): domain Bacteria; kingdom Bacillati; phylum Actinomycetota; class Actinomycetes; order Kitasatosporales; family Streptomycetaceae; genus Streptomyces; species Streptomyces sp. NPDC057939. Next base: position 37,369 of record NZ_JBHVPG010000004.1, on the reverse strand, counting down.
CGCCGGCCGACCTCACCCGGACGGGGGAGCGGCCCTCCCCCTCGGGAGCCGCGCCCGGGGGCGGCCCGCCACCCGGCCCGGCGCCCGGCCGGCTCCGGAACGCGGGGTGCCCACAGCGGGGCGGGACCTACAGCGGAGCCGTGTGGTCCGCGGGGAAGGCGCCGCCGTGGCCGGGGACGATCAGGTCCGCCGCGGCCAGGACGCGGAGCCGGGAGGCGCGCAGGAGCCCGTGGTCCGGAGCCACCGGGTCCTCGACGGGCCCGTTGGGACGCCACCACAGGTCGCCCACGAAGGCGACGACGCCCTCGCCCGTGCCCGCCAGCAGCGTGATGTCCTCGCGGCTGTGGCCCGGGGTGCGGATCAGCCGCAGGGAGGGGGTGATCTCGTACCCCTCGGCGTCCCGGTCGGTCCACTGGTCGTGCCGGTATTCGGCCTTGTGGTCGTGGACGCGGGCCTCACCGAAGAGGCCGACGTTCATGGTGTTGTCCGGGTGGTGGTGGCTGAGCACCACGTCGGTGATGTCGTCGGGACCGAGCCCCAACTCGGCGAGCGGGCCGAGGATGCGGTCGCGGCCGGCCACCATGCCCGGGTCGACGATCACGTGGCGGTCCCCGTCGCGGACGTAGGAGACGGTGGCGGCGACGCCGGGCCCCGTCGAGAGGGTGTATCCGGTGGTCAGGATCGTGTACGTGGCGCTGCGGGCCTTCGGTGCGTCTGTCATGTGCACCATGCTCCCGGGCGGCTCGGGCGCCCACGAGTGGCAGTGATGCCAGTGATCGCGGGAATCGTGCCAACCCCCCTCCCGGCTGCGATACTTCCGGCGTGCCGCCCTTCGAGACCGTCGCCGCGTACGTACCTCCCGGGGCCGGCATGCTCGCCGTCGGCATCGTCACCGAGGTGTTCGGCCCGCACGGGCAGGGGCTGCCCGGCTTCGACTTCGCCCTGTGCGCCGACCGGCCAGGCCCGGTCCCCACCGACCTGGGCGTGCCGTTGACGGTGACGCACGGCCTGGACCGGTTGGCCGCCGCCGATCTGGTGATCGCCCTGCCGGGGGCCGGCTTCCGTACGCCGCCGGGTCCCGCCGTGCTCGACGCACTGTCGGCGGCGCACGGGCGGGGCGCGCTGGTCGCGGCCCACTGCGTCGGTACGTTCGCGCTCGCCGCCGCCGGGCTGCTCGACGGCCTGCGGGCCACCACGCACTGGCGGTTCGCCGCGCTGCTGGCGGACCGTCATCCGCAGGTGTCCGTCGAGCCCGACGCCCTGTACGTCGACGAGGGCCGGATCGTCACGGGCGCCGGCGCCGCGGCCGGTTTCGACCTGTGCCTGCACCTGCTGCGGCGCGAGCACGGCGCCGCGACGGCGAACGCCGTGGCGCGGGACATGGTGCTGCCCTCGCACCGCGACGGCGGGCAGGCCCAGTACTTGGCGGCGCCCGCCCCGGAGGACTGCCACGACGAGCGGCTCGCCGAGGTGCTGGCCTGGGTCCGGGAGAACCTGCACGAGCCGCTGCCCGTGGCGGAACTGGCCCGGCGGGCCATGATGAGCAAGCGGTCCTTCGCCCGCCGGTTCGCCGCCGCGACGGGCACGACGCCGCACGCCTGGCTGCGGGGCCTGCGGCTGAGCGGCGCCGAGGAGTTGCTGGAGACCACCGACCTGCCCGTCGAGGAGATCGCCCGTCGGGTCGGGTACGGCAGCGCGGCCGTGCTGCGCGAGCAGTTCGTGCGCCGCCGGGGCGTGCCGCCCCGTTCCTACCGCCGCTCGTTCTCCCGGACCCCGTGACCGTCCGGTCCACCCCACCGGCCACTGACAACCGAAGGTTGACACCCCCTGGGTGTCAACCTAGGGTTGCGCTCATGACGAACCCTTCCGTGGAACCCGTTCGCATGACCAACCCGGTACGCCTCGACGACCTCATCGAGGCCATCAAGAAGGTCCACACCGACACCCTGGAACAGCTCAGCGGCGCCGTCGTCGTCGCCGAGTCCCTCGGTGACGTGGCCGACCACCTCATCGGTCACTTCGTCGACCAGGCCCGCCGCTCCGGCGCCTCCTGGACCGACATCGGCCGCAGCATGGGCGTCACCCGCCAGGCCGCCCAGAAGCGCTTCGTCCCCAAGGCCGACAAGGAGGGCGAGCCCGGCCTCGACCCCAACGAGGGCTTCGGCCGCTTCACCCCCCGCGCCCGGAACGTCGTCGTGACCTCGCAGAACGAGGCCCGCGCCGCCGGCAACACCGAGATCCGCACCGAGCACCTGCTGCTCGGCCTGCTGTCCGAGCCCGACGGCCTCGCGGTGCACGCCCTGACCGCCCAGGGGGTCACGGCCGACGCCGTGCGCGCGGCGGCCACCGCCGCCCTGCCCGCCGCCGCGGCCGCGGAGACCGTCCCCGACCTCGTCCCCTTCGACGCCTCCGCGAAGAAGGCCCTGGAGCTCACGTTCCGCGAGGCCCTGCGACTCGGCCACAACTACGTGGGCACCGAGCACGTCCTGCTCGCGCTCCTGGAGCTGGAGCACGGCACGGGCCCGCTGAGCGGTCTCGGCGTCGGCAAGGACGCCGTCGAGGCCTGGGTCACCGACGCCCTGGCAGCCGTACTCGCCGCCCCGGACGAGACCGGGCAGTAGAGACGTCCGCGTGTTCCGTCAGCGCGTACCTCTTCACGTACGCGCCGAGGAACGCCTGCAACGTGGCGACGGCCGGGATCGCGATGAGCGCCCCGACCGCGCCCAGCAGGGCGGTCCCCGCGATGACCGAGCCGAAGGCCACCGCCGGGTGGATGTCGACGGTCTTCGAGGTCAGCTTGGGCTGCAGCACGTAGTTCTCGAACTGCTGGTAGACCACCACGAACCCGAGCACGTACAGCGCGTACCAGGGGTTGACCGTGAAGGCGATCAGCATCGGCAGCGCGCCCGCCAGGTAGGTGCCGATGGTGGGGATGAACTGGGAGACCAGCCCCACCCACACCGCGAGGGCGGGCGCGTACGGCACGTCGAGGAGCGCGAACAGGACGTAGTGCGCGACGCCCGAGATCAGTGCCATCAGGCCGCGCGAGTAGAGGTATCCGCCCGTCTTGGCGACGGCGATCTCCCAGGCGCGCAGCACCTCCGCCTGCTTGGCGGGCGGCAGTACGGAGCACAGGGCGCGCCGCAGCCTCGGCCCGTCGGCGGCGAAGTAGAACGAGAACAGGCCGATCGTCAGCAGCCTGAAGAGTCCGCCGAGCACGGTGGTCGACACGTCCAGCACGCCGGTGGCGCTGTTCTGCACGTACTTCTGGAGCCAGTCGGAGTGCAGCAGGCTGTCCTGGATCTCCAGCCGGGACAGCTCGGTGTGGAAGGTGTCGTTGATCGACTTGATCACCGAGTCGAGGTAGCGCGGGAAGCCCTCCACCATGTCGACGATCTGCCCCGCGAGCATCGAGCCGAGCAGGGCGAGGAAGCCGGCCGCGAACACGAACACCCCGAGGAACACCAGGAAGGTGGCCAGTCCGCGGCGCATGCCGCGCGCCGCCATCCTGGCCACGGCCGGTTCGATCGCCAGCGCGAGGAAGAACGCGATCAGGACGTTGATCAGCAGGCCGATCAGCTGGTGGAAGGCCCAGCTGCCGAGTTGGAAACAGGCGATGAGCGCCAGTACGAGGATCACCGCGCGCGGCAGCCAGCGCGGCATCCGCGCGTCCGCCCCGGCCGGGAGGGCGTCGGCGGGAGGACCGCCCGGCCGTCCCGGGTCGGCCGGCCACGGCCCCGCGCCGGGCGGACCGGCGGCCGTCACACCCGTGGGGGGCGCCGTGCCGGGGGCGTCCGCGGGCGGGTCGGTCGTCTCATCAGTCGCTGCCACGCGGCCAAGTCTCGCCCACCGGCGACCCTTACCGCGAAGCAGCGTCCCGGCCCCGCGATCTCAGCGCAGCGCGGCGGGCACGTCCATCGCCGAACACACCGCGCGCCACACGTCCTTGGCCTCCCAGCCCGCGTCCAGCGCCTGGTGGACCGTGCGACCGCCCAGCTCCGTCATGACGTGGTCCCGTGCGAAGGAGTCGGCGTAGCCGGCCCCGAAGTGGTCCGCCATCCGTTCCCAGAAAATCGTCAACCGCATGCCTCCAGTATCCCGCCCCGGAGAGTGCACCCGCTCCGTTCGTGCCGTGCGGCCCGGCCCCCGCGCCCTACGGTGTCACGCATGCCTGGAGACGAAGCTTCCACGCCGGCCCCATCGGGCCCATCGGCCCCACACGTCGCACAAGCCCCGCAGGGCCCGCCCACGGCTCAAGCCCCACAGGCCGCACAGGCCGCATCGGCGCTGCCGGCCCCGCTGGTCCGTGCCGAGCAGTTCATCTGGCTGACGGCCCGCGTCCTGGAGCAGCGCCGGTTCGCGTTCCACTTCCTCGGCGGGGAGGCCGACCCGGTGGACGCCGCCCTCGGCGCGTACCTCGGCGATGACGGCGGCTACGGACACGCCCTCGACCCCGATCTGCGCGGCCCGCTGAGCCAGCCGCTGCACACCGCGCACGCCCTGCGCGTCCTCGACAGCCTCGGCCGCTGCGCCGGGCAGCGCATCGAGCGGCTCTGCCGCCACCTGACCGGGGTGTCCACCCCGGACGGGGCGCTGCCGCTGGTCTTCCCGCCGCCGCGCCACTACCCGTCCGCCCCCTACCACCCCGTGCGCGACGACCCGCCGGGCGAGCTGCTGACCACGGGGCCGGTCGTCGGGCTGCTGCACCGCAACCGGATCTGGCACGCGTGGCTGTTCCGGGCGACGGACTTCTGCTGGGAGCGGGTGGAGAACCTGCGCCGGCCGCACCCGTACGAGGTCCGCAGCGCGGTGGCCTTCCTCGACGGCGCCCCCGACCGGGCCCGCGCGGCGGCGGCCGCGGACCGGCTCGGCCGGCTCGTGCGCGAGCGGCGGCTGGTGGTGCTCGACCCGGCCCGGCGCGCGGAGTACCCGCTCCCGCCGGGGTACGCGCCGGGCGAGCGGCTGTTCCCGTACGACTACGCGCAGCGCCCGGAGTCACTGGCCCGGAGCTGGTTCACGGACGAGGAGATGGGGCGGGCGCTGGACTTCCTGGCGGCGCAACAGCAGCCGGACGGCGGGTGGCCGGTGCTGCGCCCCGAGTGGGCGCCGGGCAGCTCGCTGGAGCGGCGGCCGATCGCCACCCTGGAGGCCCTGCTGACGCTGCGGGCGTACGGCCGGTCCCTGACGGGGGTCAGCCTGCCAGGGCCCGCACACCCGCGGTGACCACGACCGCCGCGCCGACCACGACGAGGAAGGGGGCCCGCAGCAGCAGGGCGGCCCCGGCGGCGGCGAGCCCGGCGGCCCGGGCGTCGAGGACGAGCTCGTGGCCGGTGCTGAAGGTCTGCTGGGCGGTGAGCGCGGCGAGCAGCGCGACCGGCAGGAGTGCGGCGAGCCGTTGGACCAGGGGTCGCTCCAGTGCCCCGGCGGGGACCAGCAGCCCGACGAGCTTGAGCGCGTAGCACCCGACGACGGTGATCCCGATGGCGATCCAGACGTTCACGAGCGGCGTCCCTTCAACCACAGAACGGCGGGGGCGGCCAGCGCGGCGATGAGCACGGGCACCCCGGCGGGCAGGAACGGCAGGAAGCCCAGTCCGAGGACGACGGCGAGCGCGGCGACGGCCCGCTCGGTGGCCGTCCTGAGCATCGGCGCGAGGAGGGCGAGGAACACGGCGGGCCCGGCGGCGTCCAGCCCCCACGCGGCGGTGTCCCCGATGGCCTCCGCGCCCAGTGCCCCGAGGAGGGTGGTGAGGTTCCACAGGACGTACAGGCTGATGCCGGTGACGGTGAAACCGAGCCGGGCCGACTTGCGGTCGGGCTGCGCGAGCGCCACGGCGGTGGTCTCGTCGATCACCCAGTGCGCGGCGAGGGGCCGCAGGAAGCGGGGCAGCGCGAGGAGCTGCGACAGCCTCAGTCCGTAGAAGGCGTTCCGGGTCCCGAGGAAGAAGGCACCGGCGGCCGCGGTGAACGGGTTGCCGCCCCCGGCCAGTGCTCCGACCAGCGCGAACTGCGAGGCGCCGGTGAAGACGAGCAGGCTCAGCACGCAGGCCTGGAGCAGGCTGATCCCGGCTCCGGCGGCGGTCACGCCGAACGCGAACCCGGACAGCCCGACGGCCACCCCCACCCCGAGCGCGTCCCGTACGACCGCGGCGCGCGGCCGTCCGTCGTCGTCGACCCTCCCGGGGGTCTCCCGCATCACCATCCGATGTTCTCCCACGCCCCGAAGGTACGCAGGCCGGGCCGGCCCCGTCTTGTACGTTCTTGCACGTCCGGCCCGGTACGGGGGCGCCTCGGCCCGCGCGGTCAGCCGGCCGCCCGTTCCCGTCGGTAGGCGCCCGGCGGGACGCCGACGATGCGAGTGAAGTGCCGGTTCAGGTGCGGCTGGTCGGTGAAGCCGACGGCGACGGCCGCCTCCGCCGGCACCGTCCCCCCGTCCAGCAGCAGGCGCGCCCTGCGGACCCGGGCGTCGGTCAGCCAGGCGTGCGGCGGCATGCCGTAGCGGGCGCGGAAGGCGCGCAGCAGGGCGAAGGGGCTGGTGCCCAGTTCGGCCGCGAGCTGCTCCAGCGAGGGCGGGCCCGCCATCCGCTCCGTGAGGACGGCCCGGGCCCGCTCGGCGTCGGCGGCGCCCGCGCGGCGCGGCGTACGGGCGGGCAGCGGGCCCGCGTGCCGGGACAGCATCCGGGCCACCACGCCCCGCAGGAGGGTGTCGGCGGCCAGCGCGTTGCCCTCCTCGGCGGCCCGGTGGACCTCGGTGATCGCCCGGGAGCCCGGGAGGTCGGTGATCAGCTCGGCGGTGAAGCCGGGCGTCCCGCGCAGGGTGCCGATCTCGGCGGCGACGTCGGCGATCAGGCTCCGGGACGGGTAGAGGGTGGCGTACGTCCAGCCCTCGGGGACACCGGCCCGGGCGGTGTGCGCGACCTCGGGGTTGATCAGGACGACACTGCCGGGCCCGGCCCGCACGGTGCCGCCGGGCAGGCCTATCTCCTCGACGCCACCGGTGACGGCGGCGATCACGTACCCGTCGTGGGCGTGGCGCGGAAAGGTGTGGCGCACGTAGCGGGCGCGCAGCAGGTCCAGGCCCGGCAGCTCCGCGTACTGCCAGTGCCGGGCCCACTCGCCGCGTCCCGCGTCCGTCCCCATCCCCCCATTCTGCGCCCGGTCGGGTGCGGGCGTTCTCGCAGGTCGGGCCGTATGTCGGTGCCGGGGTGCACGATGGGGGCATGTCCGGCTCCGCGCTCGCCTCGTTCTCCCCCGCGACCCGCTCCTGGTTCACGGGGGCCTTCCGTACGCCCACCCCCGCGCAGGAGGGTGCCTGGCGGGCCATCGGGGAGGGGTCGGACGTGCTGGTGGTGGCGCCCACCGGCTCCGGCAAGACCCTCGCGGCGTTCCTGGCCGCCCTCGACCAGCTCGCCTCGACCCCACCGCCCGCAGAGCCGAAGAAGCGCTGCCGCGTCCTGTACGTGTCCCCGCTGAAGGCCCTCGCCGTCGACGTGGAGCGCAACCTGCGCAGTCCGCTGACCGGGATCCGGCAGGAGTCGGCCCGCCTCGGGCTGCCCGAGCCGGACATCCGGGTGGGGATCCGGTCGGGGGACACCCCGCCGGCAGAGCGGCGCGCCCTGGCCACCCGCCCCCCGGACATCCTGATCACCACGCCGGAGTCCCTGTTCCTCATGCTGACCTCGGCCGCGCGCGACGCGCTGTCCGGCATCGAGACGGTGATCCTGGACGAGGTGCACGCCGTGGCCGGGACCAAGCGGGGCGCCCACCTGGCGCTGTCCCTGGAGCGGCTGGACGAGCTGCTGCCGCGACCGGCGCGCCGGATCGGGCTGTCGGCGACGGTCCGCCCGGTCGACGAGGTCGCCCGGTACCTCGCGCCGCGCGGCCGCGTCGAGATCGTGCAGCCTCCGTCGGGCAAGGAGTTCGACCTGTCGGTGGTCGTCCCCGTGCAGGACATGGGCGAGCTGGGCGGCTCCCCCGCCACCGACGGCAAGGAGGGCGGCGACAGGCCGTCCATCTGGCCCCACGTGGAGGAGCGGATCGCGGACCTCGTGCAGTCCCACCGCTCGACGATCGTGTTCGCCAACTCCCGCCGGCTCGCGGAGCGGCTGTGCAACCGGCTCAACGAGATCGCCCACGAGCGGGCCACCGGCGCGCCCCTGCCCGAGGGCGCTCCCCCGGCCGAGGTCATGGCGCAGTCGGGCGCGGCCCTCGGCGCCCCGCCGCTGCTGGCCCGTGCGCACCACGGCTCGGTCTCCAAGGAACAGCGGGCCCTGGTGGAGGAGGACCTGAAGGCGGGCCGGTTGCCCGCAGTGGTCGCCACGTCGAGCCTCGAACTGGGCATCGACATGGGTGCGGTGGACCTGGTGATCCAGGTGGAGTCCCCTCCGTCGGTGGCGTCCGGGCTGCAACGCGTGGGCCGCGCCGGCCACCAGGTGGGCGCCGTCTCCACCGGCGTGGTCTTCCCCAAGTACCGGGGCGACCTGGTCCAGGCCGCCGTGGTGACCGAGCGGATGCGCACCGGCTCGATCGAGTCGCTGCGGATCCCGTCCAACCCGTTGGACGTCCTCGCCCAGCAGGTGGTCGCGATGACCGCGATGGACACCTGGCAGTTGGACGAACTGCTGGCCCTGGTGCGCCGGGCGGCGCCGTTCGCGGCCCTGCCCGAGTCGGCGTTCACGGCGGTGCTGGACATGCTGGCGGGCCGCTACCCGTCGGACGCGTTCGCCGAGCTGCGGCCCCGGGTCGTGTGGGACCGCGTCGCGGGGACGATCACGGGTCGACCGGGCGCGCAGCGCCTGGCCGTCACCTCCGGCGGCACCATCCCCGACCGCGGGCTGTTCGGCGTCTTCCTCGCGGGCAGCGCCGCGTCCGACACGAAGAAGGGCGGCAGGGGCGGCGGCCGGGTCGGCGAGCTCGACGAGGAGATGGTCTACGAGTCCCGCGTGGGCGACGTGTTCACCCTGGGCACCACCTCCTGGCGCATCGAGGACATCACCCGCGACCAGGTCCTGGTCACCCCGGCGCCCGGGGTGCCGGGCCGGCTGCCGTTCTGGAAGGGCGACCAGCTGGGTCGCCCCCTGGAACTGGGCCGCGCCGTCGGCGCGTTCCTGCGCGAGCTCGGCGGCCTGAGCGCCGAGGACGCCCGACTGCGGCTGCTCGCGGCGGGCCTCGACGCCTGGGCCGCGGACAACGTCCTCGCGTACCTCGCCGAGCAGCGCGAGGCCTGCGGCCACGTACCGGACGACCGGACCATCGTCGTCGAACGGTTCCGCGACGAACTGGGCGACTGGCGGGTCGTGGTCCACTCGCCGTTCGGCGCACAGGTGCACGCCCCCTGGGCGCTGGCGCTCGGTGCCCGGCTGGCCGAGAAGTACGGCATGGACGCACAGGTCATGCACGCCGACGACGGCATCGTGCTGCGCCTTCCGGACGCCGACCTGCTGTCCATGGACCTCCTCGACCACGATCCCGCGCACGTCCCCACCCACGGTTTCGACGACGACCGGCCCCCGCTGGGCGCGGCCGACGTCACCTTCGACCGGGGCGACGTCAACGGGATCGTCACCGAACAGGTCGGCGGTTCGGCCCTGTTCGCCTCCCGCTTCCGCGAGTGCGCGGCCCGCGCGCTGCTGCTGCCGCGGCGCAGCCCCGGCAAGCGCACCCCGTTGTGGCAGCAGCGCCAGCGCGCCTCGCAACTGCTCCAGGTCGCTTCGGAGTTCGGCTCCTTCCCGATCGTGTTGGAAGCCGTGCGCGAATGCCTCCAGGACGTGTTCGACGTACCGGGCCTGACCGAGCTGATGGGGGACATCGAGGCGCGCCGGGTCCGGCTGGTCGAGGTCACCACGCCCGAGCCCTCGCCGTTCGCCCGGTCCCTGCTGTTCGGGTACGTCGCCCAGTTCCTGTACGAGGGCGACTCGCCGCTCGCCGAGCGCAGGGCGGCGGCGCTGTCCCTGGACTCCCGCCTGCTGGCGGAGCTCCTCGGCCAGGCGGAGCTGCGCGAACTGCTGGACGCGCAGGTACTGGAGGACCTGGAGCGGGAGCTCCAGTGGCTGACCCCGGACCGGCGGGCCAAGGACGCCGAATCGGTGGCCGACCTGCTGCGCCTGCTGGGCCCCCTCACCGATGCAGAGTTGACCGGGCGCGGCGCGGATCCGGCGTGGGTGCGCGAACTCGGCGCCGCCCGCCGCGTCGTCGACGTCCGGATCGGGGGCGTGGAGCACTGGGCGGCGATCGAGGACGCGGGCCGGCTGCGGGACGCCCTGGGCACGGCCCTCCCGGTCGGGGTTCCCGAGGCGTTCACGGAACCGGTCAAGGACCCCCTCGGTGACCTCCTCGCCCGATACGCCCGCACCCACGGCCCGTTCACCACGGTCGCCGTCGCGGCCCGGCTGGGCCTGGGCACGGCCGTGACCGACGGCGCCCTGCACCGGCTCGCGGCCGCGGGCCGGCTGGTCCAGGGCGAGTTCCATCCGGCGGGCATCGGCCAGGAATGGTGCGACGCGGCCGTGCTGCGCCGACTGCGCCGCCGCTCGCTCGCGGCGCTCCGCCAGGAACTGGAGCCGGTCCCGCCGACCTCGCTGGCCACCTTCCTGCCCCAGTGGCAGCACCTGGGCGGGGGCCTGCGCGGCATCGACGGCCTGGCCCGGGCCGTCGAACAGCTCCAGGGGGCCGCGGTCCCCGCCTCGGCGCTGGAGCGACTGGTCCTGCCGTCCCGGGTGGCCGGGTACTCCCCGGCCCTGCTGGACGAGCTGACCACGACGGGCGAGGTGGTGTGGGCGGGCGCGGGCGCCCTGCCGGGCAAGGACGGCTGGGTCTCCCTCTACCTGGCGGACGCCGCACCGCTGCTGCTCCCCGAGCCGCACCCCCTGGAGCTGGGCGAGCTCCACAAGGCCGTCCTCGACGCCCTTTCGGGGGGCTACGGCCTGTTCTTCCGCCAGCTCACCCAGAGCGTCCGCGCCTCCCACCCCGAGGTCTCCGACCTGGAACTCGCCTCGGTGGTCTGGGACCTGGCCTGGTCGGGCCGTCTGACGAACGACACCCTGGCCCCGCTGCGCTCCCTGCTGGGTTCGGGCCGGACGGCGGGCGCGACCGCGCACCGGGCCCGCCGCACCGTCCCGCGCGGGCGCTACGGCACGCTCGGCGCCAGCGTCTCCCGTACGGGCCCGCCGACGGTATCGGGCCGCTGGTCGCTGCTGCCCGCCGCCGCCCCCGACCCGACGCACCGGGCCCACGCCCTGGCCCGCACGCTGCTGGACCGGCACGGGGTGGTGACCCGGGGCGCGGTGGCGGCGGAGGGGGTGGCGGGCGGCTTCAGCGCGGTCTACCGGGTCCTGTCCGCGTTCGAGGACAGCGGCCAGGCCCGCCGGGGCTACGTGGTGGAGGGGCTGGGCGCGGCCCAGTTCGCGATGGACGGCGCCGTGGACCGGCTCCGGGCGGCCGAACGCACGCCTCCCCCGCTGGCGGCGGTCGTCCTGGCCGCAGCGGACCCGGCGAACGCGTACGGGGCGGCCCTGCCGTGGCCCGATCCCCCGGGCGACGCGACGCACAAGCCGGGCCGCAAGGCGGGCTCCCTGGTCGTGCTGGTCGACGGGGAGCTCACCCTGTACCTGGAGCGCGGCGGCAAGACGCTGCTGGCCTGGCCGGAGGCCGGGGACCCCCGGCTGTCGGCGGCCACGACGGCCCTGGTCACGGCGTCCCGTACGGGCACCCTCCCGGCGCTGACGGTGGAGCGGGTCAACGCCGCCCCGGCCCTGACGTCAGCCCTGGGCCCGGACCTGGAGGCGGCCGGTTTCCACGCCACCCCGAGGGGCCTGCGCCTGCGCAACTGAGGGGCGGCCGAGGACTCGGTCAGGTCTCGACTGTGCCGCCTCTGTTCTGGCCATGTCACGAAACTGCTGCCGACCGCCCCTGAGCTCGCACGCGCCCTTATCCATGCTTTATCAAGATGATCACAGCACCGCACGGGCGGTGCGCCGACATGGGGGAACGAAGAGTGAGCACCATCAGCATGCGCGGAACCACCCTGGGCGCGGTCGGCCTGGCGGTCGCCGGCACCCTGGCCCTCACCGGCTGCAAGAACGGCAACGAGGAACTCCCCGTGGCCCAGCCCAGCGCGTCCGCCTCCCAGCCCTCCCAGCCCGCCTCGCCCCCGGCCCAGGCCGGCAGTCCGGCCGCCCCGAGCTCGCCGGCGGGCGCCGGGGAGGCGCCCGTGCCCGGGGCGGACGGCACGGCGAAGTCGGGTCAGCAGTTCAAGATCGGCGAGGCCGCGCAGATCCCGTTCAACTACGGCAGCACGAAGGGCGGCCGGATCGCGCTCACCGTCACCGCGATCGAGCAGGGCAACCCGGCCGACCTGGACGCCCTCAAGCTGGGCGACAAGGTGAAGGGGATGATCCCCTACTACGTCCGCTACTCGGTCCAGAACACCGGCACGGTGGACCTGTCGCACACCTCCGTGGGCCACATCAAGGGCCTCCTCACGGACGGCAGCGAGGCCCAGGGCGTGTCCGTCATCGGCAAGTTCGAGAAGTGCCCCAACGAGTCGCTGCCGAAGGGCTTCACCAACGGCAAGACGCAGACCAGCTGCGCGATAGCCCTGGCCCCGTCGGCCCAGACGAAGGTCACCGCCGCCCAGTACTGGGGCGAGCCGTACAACATCCTCAGCAAGAACAAGGAACTCGTCTGGAAGTAGCGGGAACGGCCCCCGCGCCCTGCCCGCCACCGTCCCCGGAACCCCCGCGGCGCCCGCCCGCGGGGGTTCCCGCGTCCGGCCCCCACCGCCCGCCGCACCGTTCACCCCGCGCACCGCCGCACCACAGCCCCACGCCCCGCCGCACCGCTCGCTCCGGAGCCCCCCCCCGTGCCCGGCCGCACCACCCGGCCGCACCGCGCAGCACCCCACGGAGCCCGCATGCCCGCACGCCCGCCGCTCACGAACCCCGCGCCGCGCGCTCCACCAGCTGCCGCCCGGCGCGACAATGGCCCCATGCCCGAAGGAGACAGCGTCCACCGCGCGGCGAGCCGCCTCCACGCCGCCCTCGCCGGCAAGCCGCTGACCCTCAGCGACCTGCGCGTGCCGCGCTTCGCCCTCGCCGACCTCACCGGCCGCACGACCTTGGACGTCACCCCGCGCGGCAAGCACCTCCTCGCCCGCATCGAAGGCGGCCTCACCCTCCACAGCCACCTGCGCATGGACGGCGCCTGGCACGTCTTCGCACCGGGCGAGAAGTGGCGCGGCGGCCCCGAGTACGAGATCCGTGCCGTCCTCGGCACCGCCGACACCACCGCCGTCGGCTACCGGCTGCCCGTCCTCGAACTGCTCCGCACCGCCGACGAGGACAAGGTCGTCGGCCACCTCGGGCCCGACCTCCTCGGCCCCGACTGGGACCCCGGGCAGGCCGCGGCCAATCTGCTCGCCGACCCCGACCGCCCCCTCGGCGAGGCCCTGCTCGACCAGCGCAACCTGGCGGGCATCGGCAACATCTACAAGTCCGAGGCCTGCTTCTTGGCCCAGGCAACCCCCTGGACCCCGGTCGGCGCGCTCCCCGATCCCGAGGTCACCCTCCCCCGCTTGGCGGCCGCGGCCCAGCGCCTGCTGGCCGCCAACATCGGCGAGCACGGACGCCGCTCCACCACCGGCAGCCGCGTCCCCGGCCGGGAACTGTTCGTCTACGGCCGCTCCCGCCGCCCCTGCCTGCGCTGCGGCACCTCCGTCCGCGAGGCCCCGCAGGACGACCGCCCCACCTACTGGTGCCCGCGCTGCCAGTCCGGGCCCGCCCCCGCGCCCGTCGGGCACCGCCGCAGTGGTTGACGACCCGTCAGATTCACTCGTACGGTCCCTTGCATGCCCACATCCGCCATCGCGTACGACCTCACCGGCCGCACCGCCCTCGTCACCGGGGCCGCCAGCGGCATCGGCCGCTCCACCGCCGTACTGCTGGCCCGGGCGGGCGCGACCGTGCACTGCGCCGACCGCGACGAGCTCGGCCTCGCCGGGACGACGTCACTGATCACCGGGGCCGGCGGGGCCGCCACCGGCCACCCCCTGGACGTCACCGACCGGGCCGCCCTGCGGGCCGCCGTCGCCGCGGCCGGGCCGCTCGACGTCGTCGCCGCCATCGCCGGGGTCATGCACACCAGCACCGTGCTGGAGACCACCGACGAGGACCTCGACCGGATCCTGGACGTGAACTTCAAGGGGGTGCTGCGCACCTGCCAGGAAGGCGTCCGCGCCATGATCGCGGCGGGCCGCCCCGGTTCGGTGATCACCATGGCCTCCGGCGCCGTGGACGCCGCCCAGCCCGGCCTGCTCTGCTACAGCGCAGCCAAGGCGGCCGTGGTCCAGCTGACGAAGACCCTCGCCACCGAGAGCGGCCCGCACGGCATCCGCGTCAACGCCGTCGCCCCCGGGTGGATCCGCACCCCCATGACCGGCCGGCACAGCGCCGAAGTCCTGGAACGGACCGAGGCGACGATGGTGCGGATGTCCCCGCTGGGCCGGGTCGGCGAGCCCGAGGACATCGCCCAGGCCGTCCTCTACCTCGCCTGCGACGCCTCGTCCTTCATGACGGGCCAGATCCTTCGCCCGAACGGTGGAGTATCGATGCCCTGGTGACCTCGTCCGCGGGCTCCACCGCACCCGCCCGTCCCCGCCGTACCGTGTCCGCCCGCCGCGCGCAGTGCACCGGCAGCAGCCCCAGCCCCCAGCCCCCGACCGCCACCGCGCCTTCCACGGGCCCGGACTCGGCCGGTGCCAGCGCCAGCCGCAGGACGGCCCACCACCACAGCACGCCCATCGCCAGGGCGAGGGGTATGAGCAAGCGCCGCACGGCCACCTCCCAGCGGGCCGGATCCCGGACGGGCCCATCCTCCCGCACCGCCCCGCCGCCCGCACCCAGAACCACCCGCGACTACGCCCCGACGGCCCCCGCACGGCAAAGAGCCCCGGGCCGGTGCTTCACGCACCACCCGGGGCTCCCGCCACACTCACATGCTCACGTGCACTCAAGCGGCTACGACGTTCACCGCTTCCACGGGTGCCTTGATGGTCACCCGCTCCGGTCCCGTGACCGAGGCCACGGAGACGGAATTGAGCATCGGGCGCACCGGTGCCGGCACCGGTTCGCTTGCAGCTGCCGACTGCGCAAGCTCGGCCAGCGACAGCTCGTCGCTGACTTCGCGCATCAGCTCGGACATCCGTACGTCCAGCGCGTCGCAGATCGCGGAGAGCAGCTCGGAGGATGCCTCCTTCTGCCCCCGCTCCACCTCGGAGAGATAGCCGAGCGAAACTCGGGCGGACGAGGAGACTTCGCGCAGAGTACGGCCCTGGCGCTGGCGCTGCCGACGCAGCACGTCACCCAGCAGGCGACGGAGCAGAATCATCGGTGGCTCCCTCCTCTGACCGTGTAGCCGTAACCTTCACGCCCCACCGTACCGCCTCGCGCCGCGGCCGTGCGGGGAGCGATGTCGTGTTCACTCAGGGCTGCAAACATCAAATCCCCCCGTTCTGTTCCGTATCCTGCCCCCGCAGATTCTCGCGGAGTTCGCTCGACAACAGTTCGAGCACAGTCCGTGCACTCTCCCTACGAATTTCCGTACGGGAGCCGTTCAACCGCAGCCGGGCCGTTTTCCTGCCCCCCGGACCTGCCACGGCGATGAAGACGGTGCCCACCGGCTGCCCGTCCTGAGGGTCCGGACCGGCCACTCCGGTGGTCGCGATCCCCCACGAAGCGCCCATGACGCGCCGCACCCCGTCGGCCATCTCCTGCGCGACCTGCGCGTTCACCGCGCCTTCGGCCGCCAGTAGCCCCGCGTCCACGCCGAGGACGCGGTGCTTGAGCTCCGTCGCGTACGCCGTGACCGAACCGCGGAAGGCGCGGGAGGCGCCTGGCACCGCCGTGAGCTCGGCCGCGACCATCCCTCCGGTCAGCGACTCCGCCACGGCGACCGTCTGATCACTCTCCGCGAGCAGCCGCAGTACGTCCCCGGCCACCCCCGCGGTGCCTTCGAGCGCCCGTGCGACCTCCGGCACGTCCCCCGCCCCGTTCGTCACTTCGAGGCCCGCTCCGCGGCCAATCCAGCGCGACGCATGACGACGGCCTGCCGGATGTAATCCAAACCGGTGACCACGGTCAGCACGACGGCGACGGCCATCACCCAGAACCGCAGGGTCGCGAGCGGTCCGGTGAGCGCGAGGACGTACATGCCCACGGCCGTGCCCTGGGCGAGGGTCTTCAGCTTGCCGCCCCGACTGGCCGGGATCACTCCGTAGCGGATGACCCAGAAGCGCATCAGCGTGATGCCGAGCTCCCGGCCGAGGATCACTCCGGTGACCCACCAGGGCAGGTCACCCAGCCAGGAGAGACAGATGAGCGCCGAGCCCATGATCGCCTTGTCGGCGATGGGGTCGGCGATCTTCCCGAAGTCGGTGACCAGGTTGTAGGTCCGCGCGAGGTGGCCGTCGAAGATGTCCGTGATCATGGCGACGGCGAACGCCGCCCACGCCCACGCCCGCCAGACGGGGTCGTAGCCCCCGTCGGCGAGCAGCAGCATGACGAATCCCGGCACGAGGACGAGCCGGATCATCGTCAGGATGTTGGCGATGTTCCACAGGCTGGCCTGGTTGACGGCCGCAGTCCCGAGCTTGGTGCCGGGCGCGGGCCGGCGGCCGGTCCCGCCCGCCGCCGATGCCGGGACTCCGGTCATCCGGCCGCCTCCTCAAATTCCATGCCCAGGGGCTCGGCCACCAGGTCGACGCCGAGGCTGCCGACCACCTTTGCCGTGACGATACGCCCGGGAACCAGTCCCGTGCCGTCGGTGAAGACGACCTGGCCGTCGGTCTCCGGGGCCTGGTGGGCGGCGCGCCCGTAGGCGCCCTCGCCCTCCTCGGCCTCGTCGAGCGGGACGACCGTCTCGACGAGCACCTCCAGGGTCTCCCCGATGCGCTCCTCGGCGCGCTGCGACGTGAGCTCCTCGGCGAGGCGCTGCATGTGGGCGAGGCGCGCGGCGATGGTCTCCTCGTCCAGCTTCCCGTCGTACGTGACGGCCTCGGTGCCGTCCTCGTCCGAGTAGCCGAAGACGCCGATGGCGTCGAGGCGGGCGTGGGTGAGGAAACGCTCCAGCTCGGCGAAGTCCGACTCCTTCTCACCGGGGAACCCGACGATGAAGTTGGACCGGACGCCGGCCTGCGGGGCCTTGGAGCGGATGGTGTCCAGCAGCTCCAGGAAGCGGTCGGTGTCCCCGAAGCGGCGCATGGAACGCAGCACGTCGGGGGCCGAGTGCTGGAAGGACAGGTCGAAGTACGGGACGACCTTGGGGGTCGAGGTGAGCACGTCGATCAGGCCGGGCCGCATCTCGGCGGGCTGGAGGTAGCTGACGCGGACGCGCTCGATGCCGTCGACGGCGGCGAGCTCCGGCAGCAGGGTCTCCAGCAGGCGGATGTCGCCGAGGTCCTTGCCGTACGAGGTGTTGTTCTCGGAGACCAGCATGACCTCCTTGACGCCCTGCTCGGCCAGCCAGCGCGTCTCGCCGAGCACGTCGCTCGGGCGGCGGGAGATGAAGGAGCCGCGGAAGGACGGGATGGCGCAGAAGGAGCAGCGGCGGTCGCAGCCGGAGGCCAGCTTCACCGAGGCCACCGGGCTCTTGTCGAGCCGGCGGCGCAGGGGCGCGCGCGGGCCGGAGGCGGGGGCGAGGCCGTCGGGCAGGTCGGCCGGGGCGGCCTCGGGCTCCTGCGCGTGGCCGGGCAGGGCCACGGCGGCGTCCTGGCGCTCCGCCGGGCTGATCGGCAGCAGCTTGCGCCGGTCGCGCGGGGTGTGGGAGGCGTGGATGCCGCCGTTGAGGATGGTCTGGAGGCGGTCGGAGATGTCGGCGTAGTCGTCGAAACCGAGGACTCCGTCGGCCTCGGGGAGCGCTTCGGCGAGTTCCTTGCCGTAGCGCTCGGCCATACAGCCGACGGCGACCACGGCCTGGGTCCTGCCGTGGTCCTTCAGGTCGTTCGCTTCGAGCAGGGCGTCTACGGAGTCCTTCTTCGCGGCTTCGACGAAGCCGCAGGTGTTGACGACGGCTACGTCCGCGTCGGCGGCGTCCTGGACGAGCTCCCAGCCATCCGCCGCCAAGCGGCCTGCGAGCTCCTCCGAGTCCACCTCGTTACGGGCGCAGCCAAGAGTGACAAGGGCGACGGTACGGCGTTCGGGCATGGACTCAAGACTACTTCGTCCCGACCCCGGCCCCCGCCCCACGTCCCGCCACGACAGGATCCCCGGGGTCGACGGCGGGTGCCGCGCGACGTCCCGGGGATCCGGAATCTGCTATTCCGTGCTGGTCAGCCCGCCTGGGCCTGCCCCTGGCGCGGATCTTCCTTGGTGTAGGTGAGACGTTCCACCTGACCCGGCTGGAAGCTGTCCTTGATCTCCTTGCCGTTCACGAAGAGGTTCACGGCCCCGGCGTCACCGAGCACGAGGTCGATCGACTCCTTGTCCGTGAAGGTCTTCGACTCGCCCTGCGTGAGGGTTCCGTCGAACAGCAGTCGCCCGCTGTGGTCCTTCGCGGAGATCCAGCTCTCGCCCTCGCTGGCCGTCAGGACCACGGTGACGAGGTCCTTGGGAGCCGCCGCGATGGCACTGTCGGACGGCGTCGGCTTCGGCGCCTGGGGGGTCTGCTGGGGCTGTGCGGCGGGCTTGCCCGCCGTCTGCTTGGGTGCGGGCTTCGGGGAGGCGGAACCTTCCGCCAGCGGACGCTTGCTCTGGGCGTCGCCACCGCTGAAGGCGGTGAAGCCGACGAAGCCGATCACGGCGACGATGGCGGCGACCATGGCGGCGGTCCAGTTGGGCCGCTGCCTCTCGGGACGGATGCGCTCGGCTTCGAACATCGGCGCGGCGGGGGTGGGTGCCGGCCGGCCGCCGTGGGCCGCGTCGTAGCTGTCGATCAGGGGTGCCGGATCGAGGTGCACGGCGCGGGCGAGCGTACGGATGTGACCGCGGGCGTAGACGTCGCCGCCGCAGCGCGTGAAGTCGTCCTCTTCGATCGCGTGCACGATCGGGATGCGCACGCGGGTGGTGGAACTGACCTCGTCGACGGTGAGCCCGGCGGCGATCCGGGCCTTCTTGAGGGCCGTCCCGATCGACGGCTCTTCGACGGAACGTTCGACGATGCGGTCCTCGGACCGGTCGTCGGTCGAAGGCCGCTCTTCTTCGGGGGAGTTGGAGTTGCCGATGGACACGAGGGCGCCTTTCGAGCGTGTAGCCACCTGCTGGCTTACCAGTCTAGGGGGGTGACGAAAGGGTGGGGCAACCGGAGGGTCCTCTTCCTACGCCATCCGAATGGCTTCGGGAGGACCCCCGTCGTCTCCTCAACTTGACGCACGCCCAAGGGAAACGGTTGCCCGCCGATCCCATACGGTCGAGTGAGCCGGACGGAGCCCGTTCTACGGCGTGTCCTCGCCCCGGATCACGGCGAGCACGCCGTCCAGCTCGTCCGGTTTGAGCAGCACGTCGCGCGCCTTCGAACCCTCGCTCGGACCGACGATCCCCCGGGACTCCATCAGGTCCATCAGCCGCCCCGCCTTGGCGAAGCCGACGCGCAGCTTGCGCTGGAGCATCGAGGTGGAGCCGAACTGGGTCGAGACGACGAGTTCCGCGGCCTGGCACAACAGGTCCAGGTCGTCGCCGATCTCCTCGTCGATCTCCTTCTTCTGCTTCTGCCCGACGGTCACGTCGTCCCGGAAGACGGGCGCCATCTGGTCCTTGCAGTGCTGGACGATCCCGGCGATCTCGTCCTCGGTGACGAACGCGCCCTGGAGGCGGACCGGCTTGTTCGCACCCATCGGCAGGAACAGACCGTCACCCTTGCCGATCAGCTTCTCGGCGCCCGGCTGGTCCAGGATGACCCGGCTGTCGGCGAGCGAGGAGGTGGCGAAGGCGAGCCGGGAGGGCACGTTGGCCTTGATCAGACCCGTCACCACGTCCACGGAGGGCCGCTGCGTGGCCAGCACCAGGTGGATGCCGGCCGCGCGGGCGAGCTGGGTGATCCGGACGATGGAGTCCTCCACGTCGCGGGGCGCCACCATCATCAGGTCCGCGAGCTCGTCGACGATCACCAGCAGGTACGGGTACGGGTTGAGCTCCCGCTCGCTGCCCGGCGGCAGTTTGATCTTGCCGTCGCGGATCGCCTGGTTGAAGTCGTCGATGTGCCGGTAGCCGAAGGCGGCCAGGTCGTCGTAACGCAGGTCCATCTCGCGGACCACCCACTGGAGGGCCTCGGCCGCCCGCTTCGGGTTGGTGATGATCGGCGTGATCAGGTGCGGGATGCCTTCGTACGCGGTCAGCTCGACCCGTTTGGGGTCGACGAGCACCATCCGGACGTCCTCCGGGGTGGCCCGCACCATCACCGAGGTGATCAGGCAGTTGATGCAGGACGACTTGCCGGAGCCCGTGGCGCCGGCGACCAGCACGTGCGGCATCTTCGCGAGGTTGGCCATGACGTAGCCGCCCTCGACGTCCTTGCCGAGCGCGACCAGCATCGGATGGTCGTCCTCGGCGGCGTCCGCGAGGCGCAGGACGTCACCCAGGTTCACCATCTCGCGGTCGGTGTTCGGGATCTCGATGCCGACCGCCGACTTGCCGGGGATCGGGCTGATGATCCGCACGTCCGGGGAGGCCACGGCGTAGGCGATGTTCTTCGCCAGGGCCGTGATCCGCTCCACCTTCACCGCGGCGCCGAGGGTGACCTCGTAGCGGGTGACCGTCGGGCCCCGGGTGAAGCCCGTGACCTGCGCGTCGACCTTGAACTCGGTGAACACGTTGCTCAGCGAGGCCACGACCGCGTCGTTCGCGGCGCTGCGGGTCTTGCC
Organism: Streptomyces sp. NPDC057939; assembly: GCF_042887545.1. Classification (NCBI taxonomy): domain Bacteria; kingdom Bacillati; phylum Actinomycetota; class Actinomycetes; order Kitasatosporales; family Streptomycetaceae; genus Streptomyces; species Streptomyces sp. NPDC057939. The sequence continues at coordinate 16,525 of NZ_JBHVPG010000004.1, read as the reverse complement.
CGGCCCGCCCCGTTCCAGCAGGTTCAGCGAGGGCAGTGCGTACGTGATGTCCCCGCGCAGCTGGAGCTGCTCGGCCCGCGGCGGCAGCGGCTGGGCCTCGGGCGCGGCGCGCGTCAGGTCCGGGACGGACAGCGTCCCGGAAGCGGCGGCGGTGCGCTCGTTCGGCCGCTCGGCGGCGACGGGCGCGGCGGGCGCGGGCTCCGACACCTCGGGTGCGGGCGCGGACGGTGCGGGCGCGCCCGCGGCGACGGTCCGCTCCTCCCGCGCGGGCGGCACCGGAGCGGTGATCTCCGCGCCCTCCGGCCCGGTGGAGATGCCCTGGGTGAGGTCGGCGACCAGCGGGGACGGGGGCAGCCCCCCGTAGACGACGCCGTCCAGCGCGGCGGCGGCGGCCGCGGCGACGTCGACGGCGTCCATCTCCCGCTCCCCCGGCCGGGAGGCGCTGCGCCTCGGCCGGCGCCGGCGGGCCAGCGCGGCCTCCTCGGCGGCGTCCGCCGGGTCCCCGTGGTCCGCGAGCTCCCCGGCGCGGGCCCGCCACTGCTCGGCGTCGTGCCGGTCGCGCCCGCCCTGCGGGGCGGCGCCCTCCGACTCCCCGTACCCCTCGTCGTACTCGTTCGGCGCGATGATGCCCAGCCGGATGCCGAGGCGGCGCAGCCGCTGCGGGATGGCGTTGACCGGGGTCGCGGTGACCACCAGCAGTCCGAACACGGTGAGCAGCACCAGCATGGGGACGGCCAGCGGCGCGCCCATCGTGAAGATGAGCGGCTTGGAGGCGGCCCAGCCGACGAGCCCGCCCGCGTTCTGCATCGCGGTCGTGCCCTCGTCGCGGCCGGGCGCCCCGCAGGCGATGTGCACCAGCCCGAGGATCCCGACGACGAGCGCCGACAGGCCGACGCCGATGCGCCCGTTGGCGTCGGTCTGTTCCGGATGGCGGATGAAACGTACCGCCATGACGCCGAGCAGGATCGGCACGAGCAGGTCCAGGCGCCCGAAGGCTCCGGTGACGAGCATGGTGACGAGGTCCCCGACAGGTCCGCTCAGGTTCGACCAGGTCCCCGCGGCCACGATCAGCGCCAGGGCCAGCAACAGCAGCGCGAGCCCGTCCTTGCGGTGGGCCGGGTCGAGGTTCTTGGCACCCCGGCCCACCCCGCGGAAGACCGCCCCGACCGCGTGCGCCAGACCGAGCCAGCAGGCGCGCACCAGTCGCAGCACGCCCCCGGTGGGGGACGGCGCCGGCTTGGCGGCGACCTTCTTCACCGGGGCGCGCCTGGCCGCAGCGGCCTTCTTCGCGGGGGGCTTGCGCGCGGGCGCGGACTTCTTCGCCGGCGCCGTCGTACGGCCGGTGCGGCCCTTCGCGGTGCCCGCACTGCTCGGGGAACCCTTGCCGGACGTACTTGAGGCCATGGGCCGAGGTTACCGGTGCGCGCGCCGGTGGACACGCGTGCCCACCCCTTCACCCGTTCGTGTCGCCCGGTCCGTACGCACTTTGACGCCCCGGCAGACCTGACGTCCCCCCAGCACGCTTACCGGAAGGCATCGTTCCGCCGAGTCGTCCGCCGGAGCCCGGCGACGCGGCCCGCGGACGGCCGCCCCGTCCCCGACGGGACGGCTCCGCCCGCTCGCCGACGCCGCCGGCTCAGCCCTGCGCGGGAAGCACGGCGGTCGGCCCGCCGGTGCCCGGCTCCAACGCGTCGAGCGCGCGCCGCAGCCCCGTCAGCTTCCGTTCCAGATGGGCGGCCGTCGCCACGACCGCGCCGTCGGCGGAGTCCTCGCCGAGCTGCTTGGTCAGCGCCTCCGCCTGCTCCTCGACCGCCGCGAGCCGCGCGGAGAGTTCGGCCAGCAGGCCCGCCGTCTCCTTGCTGCCGTCCACGCCGTTGGAGCCGCCGCCCTCCAGCTGGAGCCGCAGCAGCGCCGCCTGCTCCCGGAGCTGGCAGTTCTTCGTGTACAGCTCCACGAACACCGAGACCTTGGCGCGCAGCACCCACGGGTCGAACGGCTTCGAGATGTAGTCGACCGCACCCGCCGCGTAACCGCGGAACGTGTGGTGCGGGCCGTGGTTGATCGCGGTGAGGAAGATGATCGGGATGTCCCGGGTACGTTCCCTCCGCTTGATGTGCGCGGCGGTTTCGAATCCGTCCATTCCCGGCATCTGCACATCCAGCAGGATGACCGCGAAATCGTCCGTCAGCAGCGCCTTGAGCGCTTCCTCCCCCGACGACGCCCGGACCAGTGTCTGATCGAGCGCGGAGAGGATGGCCTCCAGCGCCAGCAGATTCTCCGGCCGGTCGTCGACCAGGAGGATCTTGGCCTTCTGCACCATGCCCTGTCCTCCTCGCCCCGGCATGGGGCCTCCCCGGCTCCGGGCGCCGGCCTGTGTGCCGGGCCCCGCCCCAGAGAACGGCATCCCTGAGCCGTCCGTCCTTGTGCCGGTCATCGTAGCCCCAGTCCCGAGATCGCCACACCCTGTCACCAAGATGTCACTGTGCACTAAGCGGAAACGTGAGGGGAGGGGAGAAGGTTCCCCTTCGCCCCGCCCACCACGCGCCCGCCTTCCGGTCGGTGATCACTCGTCGCGCATGTGCTGCTCCATCACCGACAACAGGTAGTCGGGCTCGACCGGCTTGGTGACGTAGTCGGACGCCCCGGAGTCGATGGCCTTCTCCCGGTCGCCCTTCATCGCCTTCGCCGTCAGCGCGATGATCGGAAGTCCCGCGAACTGCGGCATCCTGCGGATCGCCGACGTCGTCGCGTACCCGTCCATCTCCGGCATCATGATGTCCATCAGCACGAGCGCCACGTCGTCGTGCTGCTCCAGGACCTCGATCCCCTCTCGCCCGTTCTCGGCGTAGAGGACCGCCAGCCCGTGCTGCTCCAGCACGCTGGTCAGCGCGAAGACGTTGCGCACGTCGTCGTCGACGATGAGCACCCGCTCGCCGTGGAAGTCGTACGTCCGCGGCGGCGTCGGCAGCGGCTCCTCCAGGTCCCACCCGCCCCCGTCCGCCTGCCCCGGCACCTCACCGCGCACCGGCGCCTCGGGCTGGGCCTTGCGGCGCCGCCGGAACAACGCCGACGACCCCTGCCCCGACGGCTCCGCCGCGGGCAGCGCCGCCCGCACCGGAGGCGCGGACACCGGGGTCGGTGCGAACGCCACCGGCTCGGGCAGCGCCTCCTCGGCCGCCCTGCGGTAGTCCCCGCGCGCGCCGCCCGGCGTGGGCGGGGCGTACCCCTGCGGAGGCAGTTCGCTCGGGTGGAGCGGCAGGTACAGGGTGAAGGTCGACCCCCGGCCCGGCTCGCTGGCCGCGTGGATCTCCCCGCCCAACAGCCGGGCGATCTCCCGGCTGATGGACAGCCCCAGGCCTGTGCCGCCGTACTTGCGGCTCGTCGTCCCGTCCGCCTGCTTGAACGCCTCGAAGATCACCAGCATCTTGCTCGCCGCGATCCCGATCCCGGTGTCGGTCACCGAGAAGGCGATCAGGTCGGCGTCCGCCTCGCGCAGCGAACCGGCTTCCAGCAACTGCTCCCGGATCGCGGTCGGAACATCGCCTCCGGCCGGCCGGATGACCAGCTCCACCGCCCCGGTGTCGGTGAACTTCACCGCGTTCGACAGCAGGTTGCGCAGCACCTGCAGGAGCCGCTGCTCGTCGGTGTGCAGGGTCGCCGGCAGCTCCGGGGACACCCGCACCGAGAAGTCCAGGCCCTTCTCCGCGGTCAGCGGCCGGAACGTGGCCTCCACGTAGTCCACGAGCTGGACCAGCGCGATCCGCGTCGGCGAGACGTCCATCTTGCCCGCCTCGACCTTCGACAGGTCGAGGATGTCGTTGATCAGCTGGAGCAGGTCCGAACCCGCCCCGTGGATCGTCTCCGCGAACTCCACCTGCTTCGGCGAGAGGTTCTCGTCGGCGTTGTCGGCGAGCAGCTTGGCCAGGATCAGCAGCGAGTTGAGCGGGGTCCGCAGCTCGTGGGACATGTTCGCCAGGAACTCGCTCTTGTAGCGCATCGAGACCGCGAGCTGCTCGGCGCGCTCCTCCAGGACCTGCCGCGCCTCCTCGATCTCGGTGTTCTTCACCTCGATGTCCCGGTTCTGCTGGGCCAGCAGCTCGGCCTTCTCCTCCAGTTCCGCGTTCGCGGCCTGGAGGGCCTTCTGCCGGTTCTCCAGCTCGTCGGAGCGTTCCCGCAGCTGTTCCGTCATCTCCTGCGACTGCTTCAGCAGCATCTCCGTCTTGGAGTTGACGGAGATGGTGTTGACGCTCGTGCCGATCATCTCGGCGATCTGGCTCAGGAAGTCCTTCTGGATCTGCGTGAAGGGCTGGAAGGCGGCCAGCTCGATGACACCGAGCACCTTCCCCTCGAAGAGCACCGGCAGCACGATCACGTGCGCCGGCGGCGCCTCGCCGAGCCCCGAGGAGATCTTGAGGTAGCCCGGCGGGGTGTTCTCGACGAGGATCGTCCGCTTCTCCTCGGCGACCGCGCCGATCAGCCCCTCCCCGGGCCGGAAGGAGATGGGCATCTGACCGCCGGCGTACGCGTAGCTCCCGCGCATCCGCAGCTCGTACGAGCCGTCCGCGCCGCCGTCCGTCCCGATCTCGGTGCTCCCGCCGGTCGGCAGCGCCAGGAAGAAGGCCCCGTGCTGCGCGGAAACCACCGGGGTCAGCTCGCTCATGATCAGCGAGGCGACGTCGTCCAGTTCCCGGCGGCCCTGCATGAGGGCCGAGATCCGGGCCAGGTTGCCCTTGAGCCAGTCCTGCTCCTTGTTGGCCAAGGTGGTGTCGCGCAGGTTCACGATCATCGTGTTGATGTTGTCCTGGAGGACCTGGATCTCCCCCGCCGCGTCCACGTCGACCTTCAGGCTCAGGTCGCCCCGGGTCACCGCTGTGGCGACGGCCGCGATGGCCCGTACCTGACGGGTCAGGTTCCCGGCCATCTCGTTCACGGACTCGGTGAGGTCACGCCAGGTGCCGTCCACGTCCCGCACCCGGGCCTGGCCGCCCAGGATGCCCTCCGTACCCACCTCGCGGGCGACCCGGGTCACCTGGTCGGCGAACGAGGACAGCTGGTCGACCATCGTGTTGATCGTGGTCTTGAGCTCCAGGATCTCGCCGCGCGCGTCGATGTCGATCTTCTTGGTCATGTCGCCCTTGGCGATGGCGGTCGTGACCATGGCGATCTGCCGCACCTGACCGGTCAGGTTGGAGGCCATGAAGTTCACCGAGTCGGTGAGGTCCTTCCACGTCCCCGAGACCCCGGGCACGTGCGCCTGACCACCGAGACGACCCTCCGTACCCACCTCGCGGGCCACGCGCGTGACCTCGTCGGCGAACGAGGACAGGGTCTTGACCATCGTGTTCACGGTGTCGGCGAGCTGCGCGACCTCGCCGCGCGCCTCGACGGTGACCTTCTTCGTCAGATCGCCGTTGGCGACCGCCGCCGAGACCTGCGCGATCCCGCGCACCTGCGCCGTCAGGTTCCCGGCCATGGTGTTGACGTTGTCGCTGAGGTCCTTCCAGATGCCGGTCACCCCCCGGACCCGGGCCTGACCGCCGAGGATGCCCTCGGTACCCACCTCACGGGCCACCCGGGTCACCTGCTCCGCGAAGGAGGACAGCTGGTCCACCATCGTGTTCACGGTGGTGACGAGTTCGAGGATCTCGCCCTTGGCGTCGACCGTGATCTTCTTCGAGAGGTCGCCCATGGCCACCGCCGTGGTGACCTCGGCGATGTTGCGCACCTGTGAAGTCAGGTTGTTCGCCATGAAGTTGACGGACTGCGTGAGGTCCTTCCAGGTGCCGGAGACCCCCTTCACCTCCGCCTGACCGCCGAGGATGCCCTCCGTACCCACCTCACGGGCGACGCGGGTCACCTGCTCCGCGAAGTTCGAGAGCTGGTCGACCATCGTGTTGAGGGTGTTCTTCAGCTCCAGGATCTCGCCCCGGGCGTCCACGTCGATCTTCTGCGACAGATCACCGCGCGCCACCGCCGTCGCGACCTGGGCGATGTTGCGCACCTGCGAGGTCAGGTTCCCGGCCATGCCGTTCACCGAATCGGTCAGATCGCGCCAGACCCCGGCCACCCCGGGCACCTGCGCCTGCCCGCCGAGCCGACCGTCCGTACCCACCTCACGGGCGACGCGGGTCACCTGCTCCGCGAACGCCGAGAGCTGGTCGACCATCGTGTTGATGGTGTTCTTCAGCTCCAGGATCTCGCCCCGGGCGTCCACGTCGATCTTCTGCGACAGGTCGCCCCGCGCCACCGCCGTCGTCACCTGGGCGATCTGGCGCACCTGCGAGGTCAGGTTCCCGGCCATGAAGTTGACCGAGTCGGTGAGTTCCTTCCAGGTTCCGGAAACCCCCTCGACCCGCGCCTGACCACCGAGACGACCCTCCGTACCCACGTCCCGCGCCATGCGCGTCACCTGGTCCGCGAAGGACGACAGTTGGTCGACCATCGTGTTCACGGTGTTCTTCAGCTGGAGCATCTCGCCCGAGACGTCCACGGTGACCTTCTGCGACAGATCGCCGTTCGCCACCGCCGTCGTCACCTGCGCGATGTTGCGGACCTGCCCGGTCAGGTTGCGGAAGGCGGTGTTCACCGAGTCGGTGAGGTCCTTCCACGTCCCCGCGGCTCCCGGCACCTGCGCCTGACCGCCCAGTTCACCCTCGACACCGACCTCACGGGCCACCCGGGTCACTTCGGCACCGAAGGACTGGAGCTGGTCGACCATCGTGTTGACGGTGTTCTTCAGCTCCAGCATCTCGCCGGCCACGTCGACGGTGACCTTCTGCGACAGATCACCGTTCGCCACCGCCGTCGTCACCTGCGCGATGTCCCGCACCTGCGTGGTCAGGTTGCGGAAGACCGTGTTCACCGAGTCCGTGAGGTCCTTCCACGTCCCCGCCGCCCCGGGCACCTGCGCCTGACCACCGAGCAGCCCCTTGGCGCCGACCTCGCTCGCCACGCGCGTGACCTCGTCCGCGAACGTACGCAGCGTCTCGGTCATCTGGTTGATCGTTTCGGCCAGTTGCGCCACCTCGCCGCGCGCGCTGACCCGCACCTTCTGCGACAGGTCACCGTTCGCGACGGCCGTCGTCACCTGCGCGATCCCGCGCACCTGGGCCGTCAGGTTGCCCGCCATGGTGTTGACGGAGTCGGTCAGGTCCTTCCACACGCCCGCGACCCCGGGCACCTTCGCCTGACCACCGAGCTCACCCTCCGTGCCCACCTCGCGGGCCACCCGGGTCACCTCGGACGAGAACGACGACAGCTGGTCCACCATCGTGTTCACGGTGTTCTTCAGCTGGAGCATCTCGCCGGCCACGTGCACCGTGACCTTGCGCGACAGATCGCCCTTGGCCACCGCCGTCGTCACGAGAGCAATGTCACGCACCTGGGCGGTGAGCCGGTACGCCATGGTGTTGACGGAGTCGGTCAGGTCCTTCCAAGAACCGGACATTCCGCGCACCTGCGCCTGTCCGCCGAGCTTGCCCTCGGTACCCACCTCCAGTGCCACGCGCGTCACCTCGTCGGTGAACGCGGACAGCTGGTCGACCAGGTTGTTGACCGTACGACCGACCTTGAGGAACTCCCCGCGCAGTGGGTGCCCGGCCCCCTCCGAAGCCCGCGTGCGCAAGTCCATGCGCTGATCGAGATCGCCCTCGGCGACCGCCGAGAGCACCCGACCCACCTCGGAAACCGGGCGGGCGAGATCGTCCACCAACTGGTTCGAGGCGTCGATCGCGGCGGCCCAGGAACCCTCGCAGGCCCCTGTTTCCAGCCGTTCGCTCAGCTTGCCCTCACGGCCCACCATCCGTCGGACCCTGGACAGTTCACCGGTCAGGTGGAGGTTGCGGTCGGCAACCTCGTTGTAGACGGCGGCGATCTCCGCCATCACGCCGTCGCCGGACACCGTCAGCCGCTTGCGGAAGTTCCCGTCGCGCATCGACACCAGTGCCGTGAGCAGCCGGTTCAGAGCGGCGGTATCGACTTCCGTCGTGCCACCGCGCCGGGACCGGCCCCCCTTGGGGCGCGTTCCCGCACGCCGCACCGCTGCTCCAGACTCCACCGTGTCCCTCCCGAAAGGGTCGACCGCTGTTCCACCGGACATCCGAGTATCCAAAATCCGGCTCTCCAAGCCTGCCCAGTGTTTCACCCCGGCCCAACCCGGCCATAACACTCCGGCACCATCGCACACCGGCCGTACCCTGCGGGTGGAATCCCCCACGACGGCCTCCTTGCCTCCGCGAAGGTAAGTAACCTGGCATCCGATGTCCCACCGCGTCGAAGGAGACTTGTTGATCACGGCACGGGCGGCTGCCAGTTTCGACCCCCAGGGGCGCTCGGTCGCCGCTGCCCGAGCGTTCGTCCGCGACACCCTGCAGGGCTGGGGATTCGCGGACATCGTCGACGACGCCGTGGTCCTCACGAGCGAGCTCGTCACCAACGCCGTCGTCCACGCGGGAACCCGGGCCGAGGTCCTGTGCCTGCGCGCCGAGGACGGCATCCGCGTCGAGGTCGCCGACCACTACCCGGAGCGCGAGCTGCCGCTCGCCCACCCCGGCGAACGCCCCTACGCCGACCCCGACCGCGAGAGCGGCCGTGGCCTGATGCTCTGCGCCGCCCTGGCCACCCGCTGGGGCGTCGAGTACACGGCCACCCACAAGCACGTCTGGTTCCGGCTGGACCTGCCGGACCGTCCGGTCGGTACCCGCTCCTCGGGACCCGTCGTACCGGACCAGTTCCTCCCGCTGACCGACAGCCGGGTCCGCGTCGCCGTGATCCAGGTCGACGCGGGCGACGCCGTCGCCGCCTGGAACGAGGACGCCGAGCACATCTTCGGCCACCCCGCCGAGAAGGCCGTGGGCCGCCCGCTCGCGGAACTCGCGGCCTGGCCCCAGACCCCCGGCACCGGCACCGGCATCGCCGAGGCCCTGCGCCTGTCCCGCTGGGAGGGCAGCTACGGCATCCGCGGCGCCGACGGCCGCGTCATCCCCGTGTACGCCTCCCACCTGCGGGTGCGCGACGCCCACGGCGAACCCTCCATCGTCTGCCTCCTCGTCCACGACGACGAGCGCGCCCTGCTCCAGACCCCCGTACGGATCCCCTCCGACGGGGGCCACCCCGGCGAGAGCCGCCCGGTCGACCCCTTCGAGGTGTTCATCGGCTCCCCCGCCCCGGACGACCTGGAGAGCCTCCTCCAGCGCACCGTCGAGCGGGCCCGCGACATGCTCGACGCCGACGCCGCGTTCCTGCTGCTCGCCACGGACGACGAGACGGAGCTGGAGGTCCGCGCGACCACCGGCCTGCCCTCGACCCGCCAGCGGTTCGCCCGGGTCCCCGTCGAGGCGGGCACGAACCGGTACGGCTCGGCCCGCATGCCGGCCGTCCACGACGACCTCGCGGCCGTCCCGGGAGCCGTACCGCTCCTGGAGGCGACGGGCATGCGCTCGGCCGTCACGGTCCCCCTCAAGGTCGAGGGCCGCCTCACCGGCTCCCTCGGCATCGCCGCGGAGAGCCCCGGCCGCTACAGCAACGAGGAGGCCCTGCGCCTCCAGTTCGCGGCCGACCGCATCGCCCTCGCCGTCGAGTCCGCCCGCCTCGGCGAGCTGGAACGCCTGCGCCGCGGCTCCCTGTCCTTCCTCGTCGAGGCCTCCGACCTGCTCGCCGGCACGCTCGACCGGGACCAGACGCTGGCCCTCATGGCCCAGATGACCGTCCCGACCCTCGCCACCTGGTGCGCCGTCTACACGATCGCCGACCAGGCCTCCGATCCCTACCTCGCCTACGTCCTCCACGAGGACGAGGACAACATCGACGGACTGAAGGCCTTGCTGTCCCGGGTCAGCCCGCCCGAACCGGTCCGCGAGGCCGGAGCCCGCCCGTGGGCGGCCGCGGCCACCGCGGTCGGCGGCGACTCCGTCGTCCTGCCCCTCCTGGCCCGCAACCGCGTGATCGGCATGCTCACCCTGGGCAAGCCCCGCGAGGAGCACTTCCGCCAGGAAATCCTCGAACTGGCCGACGACCTGTCCCGCAGGGCGGCCCTGGCACTCGACAACGCCCGGCTGTACTCCGAGCGCACCGCCATCAGCCGTTCCCTGCAGCGCAGTCTCCTGCCGCCCGGCTCACCCGCCATCCCCGGCATGGAGGTGGAGGTCATCTACCGCGCCGCGGGCGAGGGCAACGAGGTCGGCGGCGACTTCTACGACGTCTTCCCGATCCGTGACGGCGTGTACGGCTTCGCCATCGGCGACGTGTGCGGCACGGGCCCCGAGGCGGCCGCGGTCACCGGCCTGGCCCGGCACGCGCTGCGCCTGCTGGCCCGCGAGGGCCTCGGCGGCCCGGCGGTCCTGGAGCGCCTCAACGCGGCCATCCTCGACGAGGGCGCCCGCAGCCGGTTCCTCACCCTCCTCTACGGCGAGCTCCACCCCCAGCCGGACGGCGGCGCCCTGATGAAGGTCGTCTGCGCCGGCCACCCGCTCCCGCTGCGCCTGCGCCCGGACGGCGAGGTCACCTCGGCGGCCGAACCGCAGCCCCTGCTGGGCGTCATCGAGGACCTGGACCTCTACGAGCAGACGCTCACCCTGGATCCGGGCGACGTCCTCCTCTGCGTCACGGACGGCGTGACGGAACGCCGCGAGGGCAGCCGCATGCTGGGCGACGACGGCCTCGCCGAGGTCCTGACGACCTGTACCGGGCTGACGGCCGGCGCGGTCGCCTCCCGCGTCCTGCGCGCGGTGGAACGATTCGCGGCCGAACCCGCCTCGGACGACATGGCCATCCTCGCCTTCCGAGTCCCCCACCAGCGCGAAGGCGCCTGACCGATACCTGCCGGCCTTGCCGGGAACCCGTGCTGAACGGATTCCCGGCAAAAGGCATCGCGAGGGGCATCACCATCGATTTGAACCCGGAACGCAAAAAGGCCCCCGCCAAGAGGCGGGGGCCTTTTTGTCTTACCTGAGCCCTTTAACGGAATCGAACCGTTGACCTTCTCCTTACCATGGAGACGCTCTACCGACTGAGCTAAAAGGGCGAGTTGTTCGGCGGCGTCCTACTCTCCCACAGGGTCCCCCCTGCAGTACCATCGGCGCTGAAAGGCTTAGCTTCCGGGTTCGGAATGTAACCGGGCGTTTCCCTAACGCTATGACCACCGAAACACTATGAAGTTGACCAACCGGGCATGGACACGGTTCGTTACTTCAGAACTAACACAGTGGACGCGAGCAACTGAGGACAAGCCCTCGGCCTATTAGTACCAGTCAGCTCCACCCGTTACCGGGCTTCCACATCTGGCCTATCAACCCAGTCGTCTACTGGGAGCCTTACCCTCTCAAGGAGGTGGGAATACTCATCTTGAAGCAGGCTTCCCGCTTAGATGCTTTCAGCGGTTATCCCTCCCGAACGTAGCCAACCAGCCATGCCCTTGGCAGGACAACTGGCACACCAGAGGTTCGTCCGTCCCGGTCCTCTCGTACTAGGGACAGCCCTTCTCAATATTCCTACGCGCACAGCGGATAGGGACCGAACTGTCTCACGACGTTCTAAACCCAGCTCGCGTACCGCTTTAATGGGCGAACAGCCCAACCCTTGGGACCGACTCCAGCCCCAGGATGCGACGAGCCGACATCGAGGTGCCAAACCATCCCGTCGATATGGACTCTTGGGGAAGATCAGCCTGTTATCCCCGGGGTACCTTTTATCCGTTGAGCGACGGCGCTTCCACAAGCCACCGCCGGATCACTAGTCCCGACTTTCGTCCCTGCTCGACCCGTCGGTCTCACAGTCAAGCTCCCTTGTGCACTTACACTCAACACCTGATTGCCAACCAGGCTGAGGGAACCTTTGGGCGCCTCCGTTACCCTTTGGGAGGCAACCGCCCCAGTTAAACTACCCATCAGACACTGTCCCTGATCCGGATCACGGACCGAGGTTAGACATCCAGCACGACCAGAGTGGTATTTCAACGGCGACTCCACAACCACTGGCGTGGCTGCTTCAAAGTCTCCCACCTATCCTACACAAGCCGAACCGAACACCAATATCAAACTATAGTAAAGGTCCCGGGGTCTTTCCGTCCTGCTGCGCGAAACGAGCATCTTTACTCGTAGTGCAATTTCACCGGGCCTATGGTTGAGACAGTCGAGAAGTCGTTACGCCATTCGTGCAGGTCGGAACTTACCCGACAAGGAATTTCGCTACCTTAGGATGGTTATAGTTACCACCGCCGTTTACTGGCGCTTAAGTTCTCAGCTTCGCAACCCCGAAAGGTCACTAACCGGTCCCCTTAACGTTCCAGCACCGGGCAGGCGTCAGTCCGTATACATCGCCTTACGGCTTCGCACGGACCTGTGTTTTTAGTAAACAGTCGCTTCTCGCTGGTCTCTGCGGCCACCCCCAGCTCACGGAGTAAATCCGATCACCAGTGATGGCCCCCCTTCTCCCGAAGTTACGGGGGCATTTTGCCGAGTTCCTTAACCATAGTTCACCCGAACGCCTCGGTATTCTCTACCTGACCACCTGAGTCGGTTTAGGGTACGGGCCGCCATGAAACTCGCTAGAGGCTTTTCTCGACAGCATAGGATCATCCACTTCACCACAATCGGCTCGGCATCAGGTCTCAGCCTT
>NZ_JBHVPG010000004.1:1956-3813 GCF_042887545.1 Streptomyces sp. NPDC057939 | reverse complement strand
GGATTCGATATTGGGCGTTTCAAAGCGGGTACCGGAATATCAACCGGTTGTCCATCGACTACGCCTGTCGGCCTCGCCTTAGGTCCCGACTTACCCTGGGCAGATCAGCTTGACCCAGGAACCCTTAGTCAATCGGCGCACACGTTTCTCACGTGTGTATCGCTACTCATGCCTGCATTCTCACTCGTGAACCGTCCACAACTAGCTTCCGCTGCTGCTTCACCCGGCACACGACGCTCCCCTACCCATCACAGCGGGCGTTGGCCCTATTGCTGCAATGACACGACTTCGGCGGTACGCTTGAGCCCCGCTACATTGTCGGCGCGGAATCACTTGACCAGTGAGCTATTACGCACTCTTTCAAGGGTGGCTGCTTCTAAGCCAACCTCCTGGTTGTCTCTGCGACTCCACATCCTTTCCCACTTAGCGTACGCTTGGGGGCCTTAGTCGATGCTCTGGGCTGTTTCCCTCTCGACCATGGAGCTTATCCCCCACAGTCTCACTGCCACGCTCTCACTTACCGGCATTCGGAGTTTGGCTAAGGTCAGTAACCCGGTAGGGCCCATCGCCTATCCAGTGCTCTACCTCCGGCAAGAAACACGTGACGCTGCACCTAAATGCATTTCGGGGAGAACCAGCTATCACGGAGTTTGATTGGCCTTTCACCCCTAACCACAGGTCATCCCCCAGGTTTTCAACCCTGGTGGGTTCGGTCCTCCACGAAGTCTTACCTCCGCTTCAACCTGCCCATGGCTAGATCACTCCGCTTCGGGTCTAGAGCGTGCAACTCAATCGCCCTATTCGGACTCGCTTTCGCTACGGCTTCCCCACACGGGTTAACCTCGCTACACACCGCTAACTCGCAGGCTCATTCTTCAAAAGGCACGCAGTCACGACTGCATGTGCAAGCACATACAGCGACGCTCCCACGGCTTGTAGGCACACGGTTTCAGGTACTATTTCACTCCGCTCCCGCGGTACTTTTCACCATTCCCTCACGGTACTATCCGCTATCGGTCACCAGGGAATATTTAGGCTTAGCGGGTGGTCCCGCCAGATTCACACGGGATTTCTCGGGCCCCGTGCTACTTGGGAGATTCTTAAGCAAGCCGCTGATGTTTCGTCTACGGGGGTCTTACCCTCTACGCCGGACCTTTCGCATGTCCTTCGACTACATCAACGGTTTCTGACTCGCCGACCGGCCGGCAGACCGATCAAAAGAATTCCCACAACCCCGCATGCGCAACCCCTGCCGGGTATCACACGCATACGGTTTGGCCTCATCCGGTTTCGCTCGCCACTACTCCCGGAATCACGGTTGTTTTCTCTTCCTGAGGGTACTGAGATGTTTCACTTCCCCTCGTTCCCTCCACACTGCCTATGTGTTCAGCAGTGGGTGACAGCCCATGACGACTGCCGGGTTTCCCCATTCGGACACCCCCGGATCAAAGCTCAGTTGGCAGCTCCCCGGGGCCTATCGCGGCCTCTCACGTCCTTCATCGGTTCCTGGTGCCAAGGCATCCACCGTGTGCCCTTAAAAACTTGGCCACAGATGCTCGCGTCCACTGTGTAGTTCTCAAGCAACGACCAGCCACCCATCACCCCACCAGACAAGCTGGCGAGTTCACTGGGGCCGGCATCGCGAAGATAAGACCTTACGGCCGTACCCTCAGATACCCAACAACGTGCCAGGCACCAGACCTCGTCCGAACCCTCTTTCCACGCCGAAGCAGTACTTGAGAATCATCAGATCGTCTGGCGCCAAATAATCAACGTTCCACCCATGAGCTGACCGTGCAGAACATTTGCCTGCAATCGGTACTGTGCTCCTTAGAAAGGAGGTGATCCAGCCGCACC
>NZ_JBHVPG010000003.1:232316-425791 GCF_042887545.1 Streptomyces sp. NPDC057939 | reverse complement strand
GGTGGTAGCCGCGACCCCACAACGCAGCAACAAGCTGATGGCGGGGGGCCTGGCCCCCCGATCGTGACGGGGGGCCAGGCCACCGGCATTCCGCGTACCCGGGCCCGGGACGGGACGGCCCTCCCGCGCACCACCGGGACAGTCGCAGCGCCTGCTCCGCGAGATCGGCCGACACCCGGGGGTTTGCGGGCGACGATCCGGAGCACTAGAGCGTCACGACCAATCCGGTACTACACGAGGAGGTCCCGATGTCGGGCACGGAGAAGGCCAAGGCCACTGTCGAGCAGGCCAAGGGCAAGGCCAAGGAAGCCATGGGGCGCATGGCCGGCAATGAGCGGATGACCGCCGAGGGCCGCGCCGACCAGGCCAAGGGGCACGCCCGTCAGGCCAAGGAAGACGTCAAGGACACCTTCCGCCGCTGATCACCCGCGCACGGTCCCGGGCCGTCGCGCTCCACCGGGCCCCGACCTACTCCCCCAGGTCGGGGCCCGGCCACATTCGGGGCGCCCGCAGCCGGGCGGAGAGCAACGCCGCAGGCACGGCGTCGACGCGAAGCCGCCTTCACACCCGCGGCCCCGGTTCGCGCGGGCGACCGTCCGACGGACGGTCGTGTACCTCTCCGGAACGCTCTTCGCGGACTCCTCCGTCCTGCACGCCCTGCTCGACACCCGCCGGTCCCACGGCGTGGCGGAAGACGAGTTGGTCGTCGCCGGCCCACTGCACGTCGCGGTGGACCGCCTGTTCGAGGTCACCGGCACCCGATCGGCGTTCCGCATGACGCAGAGCCTGGAGACCGCACTGCCATGTTGACCACCACACCCCCTCGTCGGACAAGGCGGCGACGGCATGCCGCACACGATCGCGAACAGGCGATGAGGGCATGAACACGCCACCGGTCGCCTCCGACGCGGACGGACCCTCCCCCCAGGACGGGCACCCCCGCGTCGATCCTGTTCCGACCAGCGCCGCGGCCGCCCGGTCCCACGTCACCGATCTGCTGCGCACCGCGGGCATCGATCTCGACAGCATCACCGCCGCGGACGTACTTCTGGTCACATCGGAACTCGTCACCAACGCGATCCGCCACGGCGGCGGCCTCACCACCTTCCACACCGAGATCGTCGACGGCGTGCTCCACCTGTCCGTCGGCGACGCCGACCCTCAGCCTCCCGTGCCTCGAACAGGCAGCGTCGAACGCCCGGGAGGCTACGGGTGGCCGCTCGTCCACAACCTCTCCGAGAGCACCCGCGTCGAGAGGCACCCTCACGGCAAGACCATCGCCACGTTCCTGCGCCTGACCTGATCCGCGAAGGCCCCCTGACGGTCGGGCGGTGGCAGGAGGCCTCGGCCGGCGGAGTTGCGCTCGGCGTGGTCAGGGGGTGTCGCTGTCCCAGAGGAACGGGCCTTCGGGGTCGGCCGTGGACGGTTTGTAGAGTGCCCGCCCTCCGGGCCCGAAGAAGCCCCGGTCGGTGATCAGGAGCGCGCCCACCACGCGTTGCTGCCGGGACCAGCCCGATACGTCGAAGAGTTGGCCATCCAGGGGACCGCCCAGGAGAGCCACGTAGACGCATCCGGGCGACGGACCGGCCCAGTGGCCGTCGTCGCCGCAGTACACCCGCCCATCCGTCGTGGTCATCACTCCCGTCTGCCCCCTCTCCGCCCCGGCTCACCCGTTGAGCGGGTGAACCCGCTCACCGTTCGCGCGTCGACGGTGGTGTCCTGAGCGGTGGACGAAGCGGCCGCGCGCCCCGCAGCCCGGCCACCTGCGGTCCTGGCGCCGCGAAGAGACTTGGGGCCGGTTGGCTGCGGCCGATTCACAAGGTGCGGGCTGCCTCGATGTCATCGGCGATCCGGAACAGCTCCCGGGCCTGGGTGAGTTCCAGGACCCGGTCCAGGGTGGCCGGCAGGGGTCCGACGAGTACCAGGCTGCTGCCGCGCCGCAGGCGGAACATCTCGTTGAGCATGGAGGAGTCGGCGAAGGTGACGCGGCTGACGTCCAGCACGATCCGGCTGACGGCCGACTCGGCGAGGGCCCCGGCGCCCACGGTGCTGAGGGGGCCCAGGGTCCGTTGGTCGAATTCGCCGGCGCAGACGATGACGCGGACGCCGTCGTGCCGATCGGGCAGCACCAGCACCTGCTGCTCCCCGGGCGCCTCGTCGGAGAACTGGTTCCGGACGCTGCCGAGGGTCACTCCCACCTGCTCCAGCGCCCGAATGATCATCCTTGCGAGATGTTCGGGGTCCGGTTCGTCCGGGCGAATCGCAGCAAGGTACTCGGAGATCTTGGTTGCGATGACGATCTCGACTTGTGCATCAGTCATGCGGACCCATCTTGCTTTTCATTGCTCGGCCCGAACACCGTAGGGGAGTTGGGATTGAGGGATGCGCATCGTCCACCGGCTCACCGCCAGTCGCTGCCGAATGGTGATCGTCTTGCCCCCGGTCGGCAGAGGGGTCACGTCGATGTGGTCGGTGAGGGTTTGGACGAGGGGCCATCCGTAGCCGCCCGGACGTCCGCGACCTGTGGATCGGACGGTGGGGGGAAGCGGGTTGGCGTCACCGACCTCCAGGTGCAGGACGTCGTCGAGCACGGCGGTATGGAAGTGGGTGAGGCCGCCACCGTGGCGGATGGCGTTGGTCACGAGTTCCGAGGTGACCAGGAGCGCGTCCGCGGCGAGAACACCGTCGAGCCTGATCCCCGCCCGCTCGAGAAGCTCGCCGACCGTACGGCGCGCGATCGCCGAGGTGATGACGGCAGGTCGCTGACCGTCCTCTCCGTGCTCGGAGCCGAAAATCTCGTCGGCCCCCTCGGGCGGGTTCATGCTGTCACCGCCTGCCCTGGATGAGGAAGATCATGCCGCCGTACGCCGGTTCGGGGACGGCCGCCATGTGCACTCAGGATGTCATGCCCCTGGAAGCTGTTCCTCCGATCGAACGAGATCCCCGCACGGGCGGGCGGTCTCGAACGACCTGGTGATCGCGATGTGCGGGCAGCCACCCGGAACGACGGACTTCCCCGCCGCCTCATGGGTTCGCCGCACGTCGAACGGTTCGCGAAGCCCCTTTCGGGTGAATCCTTCACCCACCGTTACACGGACCAAAGGGGCAGCGACGGGGGTGGCGGAGCGAAGGGCCGGTTGCCAGGAAGCCCACGGATGGGGGATGGTTGCCGCCAGGCAAGGAGTCTTCTTCTAGATAATTGAGGTGAGGGGTTCGCTCAGCGGGCCCTCAACATTTGGTGAATCCCACCCAGGAGGCCGCCGCTCCCGCGCGCGCTCCGTGGAGTGAAGCCCCCTACCCGGTGCTTGTGGCCGACGACCGGGGAACCCTGCTGTTCACCAACGAGGTTGCCCGCCTCCTGTTCCCCAACGCCCGTGCCGGCACCGCGATGGACCGTGCGGTACCCACATGGCTGTCCACGGCACACGCACGTCTTCGTCTTCCTGCGCCTGCCGCACAACCGTCCGCGCCGAGCCCGCGACCGCTGGTCGAAGGTCCCGTCGGCGAGCGGATCTTCGAGGCCCATCCGACGCTCCGCCACGACAACACCGTGGCGTGGTGGCTCGTCGACGACACCGATCACCGCCTGGCCCGAGATGCCCTGCGGATGGAGAGGGAACGTACCTCCTTCCTGGGGCAGGCCTCGAACCTGCTGCTTTCCTCACTGAACCTGGAGCGGTGCATGGACGTCACCGCGCAGATGGCCGCCGAACACCTCGCCGACGCCGCCCTGGTGATCTCCCCCTCCCGCGGCCGCGAACTGCCGGTCGTCTCCTGCCTGCGCGGCGGGAAACCGACGACCTCACGTGTCACCGCCCGTCCCGAGGACGTGCCGGGACTGGCCGAAGCCCTTCAGGGGTTTCCGCCCGTGCCCTCCCGATGGATCGATCCCGCGACCGCCCCGGCCTGGCTGATCCCCGAGGGCTTCGGAACGGTGGGATCAATCGTGATCACCCCCCTGCCCGGACACGGCGTCCCGGCGGGAGCCCTGGTCCTCCTGCGGCGTACGGGCGCCACCGGATTCACCGAGGGCGAGGAGATCTTCGCCCGCCTGTTCGCCGCCAGGGCCGGCGCCGCGATGTCGGCGGCACGCCTGTACGCGGAGCAGGCGTCGCTCACCGAGACCCTCATGCGGGAACTGCTCCCGCCGTCACTGCACCAGGTCTCGGGGGTGGAGTACGCGGGCGGCTACCGGCCGTCGAAGGACCACGAGCGGATCGGCGGCGACTTCTACGACGTGCACCCCGCCGCCGTGGAGGGCGAGCCCTCCCTGATCGTGCTCGGGGACGTGTGCGGCAAGGGGCTGGAAGCCGCGGTGATGACGGGCAAGATCCGCAACACCCTGCACGCCCTGCTGCCCATGGCCGACGACCACCAGCGAATGCTCGGCCTGCTGAACACCGCCCTGCTCACCACCCACAACGCCCGCTTCGCCACCCTCGTGCTCGCCTCCGCGGTTCGACGGGGCAGCCGGGTGGAGCTGCGGCTGACCAGCGCCGGACATCCGGCCCCCCTGATCGTGCGTGCCGACGGCCGCGTCGAGGAGGCGGCGACCCAGGGCACGCTGGTCGGCGCGCTCGACCAGGTATCGGCGATCACGGTGCGCGCGACGCTGGAGCCCGGTGATGCCTGCGTCCTGTACACGGACGGGATCACCGAGGCTCGCGGCGGTCCGATGGGCGAGGCGATGTTCGGCGACGCCCGGCTGCGACGGGTACTCACGGAGTGCGGGGGCATGCCGGCGGAGGCCGTCGTGGAGCGGGTGCAGATGCTCGCCTCCCAATGGCTGGGCAGCGGCAGCCACGACGACATGGCGGTGGTGGTGATCTCCGCGCCGCGTACCAACCACCTCAGTGCGGTCGATGGGCACACGAGGGGCAGGTTCACCGCGTGAGTGGGGAGGTGCCGAGTCCCGCGGCGCCCGGCGACCCGACGGAGCGTCTGTGGCAGGCCGTCCTGGAGGGTGACGAGCGGGCGTCGGCCGCAGTGGTGCGTCAGACCCTGGACGAGGGAACGGATCCCGAGTCGGTGCTCCTGGACGTGATCGCCCGGGTTCAGGGCAGGGTGGGTCTGGAGTGGGCCGCCAACCGGATCACCGTCGCGCAGGAGCACGCCGCGACCGCGATCAACGAACGTGCCGTCGCCGTCGTCGCCGCACACCCCGCCGCCCGCGCCCGGCCGTGGCGCGGGCGGGTCCTGGTCGCGTGCGTGGACGGGGAGTGGCACGGGCTGCCGGCCCGGCTCGTGGCCGAGGTGCTGAAGCTGCGGGGCTGGCACGTCGACCACCTGGGCGCCCACGTACCGACACGGCACCTCGTCGCGCACATTCACCGCACCGGGCCCGACGTCGTGGCCCTGTCGGGTTCGATCCCCACCCGACTGCCGACCGCACACGCGACGATCACCGCATGCCAGGCCGCCGGGACGCCGGTTCTGGTCGGTGGAGCAGCTTTCGGACCCGACGGCGAGTACGCCCGCCTGCTCGGCGCCGACGCCTGGGCGCCCGACGCGCGCTCGGCCGCCGACCGCCTGGAGCGCCGTCCGCTTCCGCGCCCCCAACCCGACCACCAGCCCATCGACGACCTGCCCCACCTGGTGGACCAGGAGTACACCCTCGTCACCCGAAGCCGCCCCCAGCTCGTGCGCAGCGTCTTCACCGGCCTGGAGGACGCCTATCCGGCGATGCGCGGCTACGACGAGGACCAGCGGGAACGCACCGCCGAAGACATCGGCCACATCGTGGAGTTCCTCGGCACCGCCCTCTACACCGGCGACGAGGCCCTCTTCTCCCGCTTCCTGCTCTGGACCGCCCAGATCCTCGAAGCGCGCGGCGTCCCCGCACGGAGCCTGCCACCCGCGCTGGACGTCCTCGGCCGGGAACTCAAGGACTTCCCCCGCGCCACCCATATCCTGCGTTCAGCCACCGAACACCTGACCACCACCCCTCTCACCGCGAGCGGAGCCACCGAATGAATCCCCCGACCGGTCGCCCGCTCCACCTGACGCGCCAGGACACGGACGACGCCGTCCGCATCGAACTCCAGGGCGAACTCGACCACCAGGATGCCGACACCCTCCTGAACCTCGTGACCGTCGTCCTCGCCGAACCGGGCAGGCGACTCGATCTGCACCTGGAGTGCGACGGAATCACAGCGATCGACTCACACGGTCTGTCGGTGCTGCTGATGATCCGTCGGCATACCGACGCCGCGGGCGTGACCCTCCATCTCGGCAACCGCCCGCCGATCCTGGACAGAATGTTGAAGGTCACCGGTACGCTGGACCACCTCACCGACCGAAGCGCGAGCGAGCGACCAACCTCCTCGACGGTGGAGAGACGGTCCGCCGCCTCGGAGAAAGCGATACCGTCCCGCTCCGGCGGTACGGACACCACCACCTGACCGACACCGGCAGGCGGCCCGCCACCCGGAGGGAACCCCAGATGCCCGACCCGGCCCAAGAGCCCGCCGGCATCAGCCCCGACGTGGCTCGCTCCCTCGGAACGATCGCCGACCTCCTCGACATCGTCTACGAGAATGCCCGCCAAGCCGCCGAACCGTCACCGGTCTCCACGACGCAGCTACGCCTGATGTTCCTCGTGGGCCGCGACCCCGGCATCCGGATGCGCGCCCTGGCCCAGCTCCTCGGCGCCGCCGGCCCCTCCGTGACACGGCTGTGCGACCGCCTGGAAGCCGCCGGATTCCTACGCCGCCATCCCTGCCCCGGCGACGGACGCGAACTCACCCTCCGCCTGACACCCGCCGGGGACAAGCACCTCGCCCAAATACGGGAAAAGCGCGAGCAGACCCTCGCCCGAGCCCTCGACACGATGACCGCAGACAGCCGACACGCACTCGCCACCGGACTCACCGCCCTGCAACACGGCATCACCGCGACCGCCGCCTTCCCCCGGCAGGAACGACGCGCCGACCGACCGGCGTCCTGACGGCCTGCCCCGATCGGGGTCCAGCGGCCATCGATGATCGGACCCGGCGACCGCCATGGCCCCGACGTGGGTCCGGCCCGGTGCGCGCAACTCCCCACCAGCAGCAGCCGGGAGAAAACACCCGGGCACCCCTTCGCCGCCGGCAACCGGCAGCCCCCTGTCACGGGGGCCGACGGGATGGACCGCCGTGCGTCAGCCGGGGTGGTTCGACGGGGCCGGAGTGACGGAAGCGGGGGCCGTCAGGGCTGCGAGCTCCACGGATCGCAGCAGCGCTTCCCGGTCCGCCGGCACGTACTCCTGCGCGGCGGCGGCCGCGTCCAGCACCTCGCGGAGCTCGGAGGCCGTGAGGCTGCGCGCCTCGGCCGCCGCCAGCAGGGCGTCGGCCCGCCCCCGGGGCAGCCCGCGTTCAGAGGCGATCAGTTCCTGGAGCGCTTCCTCGCGCACCGCGAACCGGCTCATTCCGCAGTCGAGGCCGTCGTCGTCCAGCTCGTCCGGGTAGGGCGCGCGGGCCCAGGCACCGTTCTCGTACCAGTACACGCAGCCCAGCTCCCAGCCCGCCAACAGCTCCCGCAGGCGCTCGTACGGCAGCCAGTCCGGCCCCTGCGCCAGCATGTCGATCGGGGGGTCGTGCCACTTCACGGCGCTGGACTCGTCCTCGCCGTACAACAGGTAGCGCCCCTCTCCCATCTGCTGGAGCGTCCACCAGGTGCAGCCGCAGTCGTCGAGGTGCAGACCCTCGCCGTCGATCCACGTGCCTACGCGACGGGTCCGGGTTTCCGCCGCCGCCGTGGTCTCCAGCACGGCGAGCAGGGCCCAGCGCGCCCACAGCACTTCGGCCGCCGGCAGGTCCTCCGGCCGACCAGGCCTGTCGATCGCCATTCCGTCCCCCAGTCCGTCCACTCCTCGTACGGCGTCCCGCATGATCGCCGCACCGTGATCGTAGAACAGCACCGGGGCGAAGACTTGCATATTGGTAACCCATGGGTTACCAATGAGGAGTGGACCCGTTCATCGCCCTGGCCGACCCCATACGCCGTGACCTGCTGCTCGCCCTCGCGTCCGGCCCGGCCCGGGTGGTCGACCTCGCGGCACGACATCCGATCAGCCGGCCCGCGGTGAGCAAGCATCTGCGACTGCTCACCGAGGCGGGGCTGGCCACCGTCGAGGACCACGGTCGCGAACGCCACTACGCGCTCGCCCGCGCGGGCCTCGCCCCGGTCCGTGCCCTGCTCGACGAGCTCGCCGGACTGCGCCCCCCGATCCCCGAGAGCGCCTTCGACGCCCTCGACCTGGAGGTCCGCAGGACCGTCCACGACCGCCGGGCCGCTACCGACGCCGCTCCCGGCGCCGCTCCCGGCGCCGGAAGACCTCAGGAGGAATCCGCATGACCAGCACCCCCACCGGGCGTCGCGTGACCGTCGACGGCCTGGACAGCATCGCTTTCGACCGCACCTTCCGGGCAGGCATCAAGGACGTCTGGGCGGCGGTCACCGAGTCGGACCGCCTGGCCCGATGGATCGGGGAGTGGACCGGCGACCCGACGACCGGTTCGGTCGACTTCCGGATGCTCTACGAGGGGGACGAACACCAGGCCGAGCTCTTCACCATCCAGGAGTGCCAGGCTCCCCACCGTCTCGTCCTCACGTCGCAGGTGCCCGGCCAGGACTTCGTCTGGCACATCACCCTCACGCTCGTCGAGCACGAGGGCGCCACCACCCTCACCTTCACCCAGTCCGTCGGCGACGACCCGGCGATGGCGGGCGGAGTCGGCCCCGGCTGGGACTACTACCTCGACCGGCTCGTCGCCGCCGAGACCGGCGGTGACCCGGCGTCCGTCGACTTCGGCGACTACCACCCGGTCCACGCACAGCACTACCTCGACATGTTCAGCTGAGCCGACGAGACGCCGGGCAGCAGGGGAGGATTCCTGTCGGTCCGCCTGCCGGCATCGTTCACGACCTCCGGCATTGCTCGTTCAGCGTGTGGGGAGGCGGTTCTCGTGACGAATGAAGCGGGACGTCGGGGTGGACCGTGTCCGATCCGGCCCTACGGTCACACCGGGTCGCAGCCTGCCGCAAACGTCGACCGCGGTGAAGATGACCACTATGCCCACATCCCGCTCGACGAGTACCCGCTATCGTCTCGTGCGCGCTCTGCCCCTGCTGGTCATCGCCGCGTCCGCGGTGACCGATCTGTGCACACCGACGCAGGAGCGTTACGACGCCTTCCTGTTCATCGTGCCGGGTCTGGCCGCCGTGGCGTGGGGAGCTGTCGCCACCATGGCCTTCGGGGTGGTCGGTGCGCTGGTCAACACGGGTCTGGACGCGGCTCGCGGGGAACCATTCCTCCCGGCGGGCCTGGCCGGGCTGGTGCTGATGATGGTGTTCAGCGCCGTGGCCGCCTGGACGAGCACCGAACGCCAGCGGTACGAACTGGAGGCGCGACGGATGCGGGAGGTGGCCGAGGTGACGCAGCGGGCCATGCAGCATCCGCTGCCCAACCGTCTCGGGCGTCTGGATCTCTACCTGCTGTACGAGACGTCCGTGGCCGGCGCTCATGTCGGGGGCGACTTCTACAAGGCGCTGCACGTGCCGGGCAAGGTGCGCGTGATGATCGGCGATGTGCAGGGCAAGGGGCTGGGTGCGGTGGAGACGGCGGCGGTGCTTCTGGCGTCGTTCCGGGAATCGGCCTACTCCGAGCCGGACCTGCCGGGGGTCGCCCGCCGCCTGCAGACCAGCATGGAGCGTTACTCCTCCCGGGGGGACACGACCATGGCGGACCGGTTCGCCACCGTCCTGCTGGCCGAGATCCCCGACGACCTGCCCGTGGTGCGTCTGCTCAGCTGTGGTCATCCGCCGCCGGTGCGCCGGCACGACGGGCGCACGGAGTACGTTTCCTTCCGCGAGCCGTCGCTGCCCGTCAACCTTCCCGTCGCGGTGGACGAGGAGCACGTGGTGGAGGAAGTGCGCTTCGAGGCCGGTGACCGGCTGCTGCTGTATACCGACGGTGTCAGCGAAACGCGGGACGACAGCGGTGCGTTCTATCCGCTCGACGAGCGGCTTGCCGCGTGGGCGACGGAACCGGACGAGAGGATTCCCGCGCTGTTGTCGGGCGATCTGCACCGGTTCAGCAGGCACGGGCTCGACGACGACACCGCGGCCGTCCTCATCGCTCACCGCTGAGAAGCGCATCCGGCACCGAGCCGTACGGAACGAGCGAGCAGCGGCTGATCCGGAAACGGTAGGCGGCAGGCGGCAGGCGGCAGACCCGAGAACGGAGCGGTGGCATCACCCCACCCCGCCGCACAGGTCGGCTCCCCGGGGGCCGGAATGACCGGCCATCGGGCGGACGGCGCCGCCTCCGGGACGCCGCCAGGGTTCCCGGTGCGGTGCCTCACGAAGGCAAAGTGCGTGGGGCGGCTCCGGGCCGAAAGGGGGCGTGCGATCCGGGGTGCAAAGCGAACATTCGAGCGCCCCTTCGCAGGTGAATGGCTTGTGTGCCATCACTTTGGCAAGAAAGCGATCTACCAAGTCGGGGTAATGCGCCGGCAAAGTGGTAGTGACGTTCCGTCAGGATCCACGATGCCGGGCGGACCGGACCGTCACCGCGTGCCCAGGCATCCCTCCGCCGACCCGACCACACCGCGCCCGCGGCTGCACGCCGTGACGGGCGCAGGAGGCAGGCCATCATGAAGTCACTCATCGACCACGGACGCCCCTTCGCGCAGAGCCAAGTCGCCGACCCTCGACACGCGGACGGCTTCCGCCCCTTCGAGGCGGGGCGGTCACCCCAGGCCCCGTCCATCACCTGTTCCGACTCCCGCGTCGCCCCCTCCCCCGTCACCGGCGCGCGGCCCGGCGCGCTCTTCGCACTCCGTACGGCAGGCAGCGTCGTCCCGCCGCATCCGGCCGACGACCGGCCACGGGGCGGAACCGCGACCATCGAGTACGCGGTGCGCGTGCCCGGCTTCCGATCCATCGCCGTCCGGGGGCACTCGCACGGCGGTTTCGGGTACGACACGCGCACGTCCGCGCCGTGCTCCGGCGCCTCCGGCCGCCGCCGTGCCATCGGGGCCCTGTGACCGGGGCCGTGCCCGACGGCGGGTCGCAGGACCGCCATCGGGCCGACCCAGGAGCTTCGCGACGCGAGTCGGTCACCCGCTCGCATCTTCGCTCGACCTTCGGAGAACTGCGTCGACCCCGTGTCCTGCGCCAGGACGTGCTGGCGTCGCTGGTGGTCTTCCTCGTGGCCCTGCCCCTGTGCGTCGGGGTCGCCGTCGCGTCCGGAGTCCCCGCGGAACTCGGCCTGATCACGGGAATCATCGGTGGGCTGGTGGTGGGCTTCCTGCCCGGCAGCACCCTCCAGGTCAGCGGCCCGGCCGCCGGGCTGACGGTCCTCGTGTTCGAAGCAGTCCAGGAGTTCGGCCTCGGGATGCTCGGAGCGATCGTGCTGCTCACGGGCGTGCTCCAGGTCGTCCTGGGTCTGCTGCGGTGCGGACGCTGGTTCCGCGCCATGTCCGTCTCGGTGGTCGAGGGCATGCTGGCCGGTATCGGGCTGGTCCTGATTTTCGGTCAGTTGTACACCATGGCCGGAGCGCCGCAGCCGCGTTCCGGCCTGGACAAGCTGCTCGGCGTGCCCGGTCTGGTGATCGACGTGCTCTCCGACCCGACCATGCTGACCGGCGCGGCGATCGGGTTCGGGACCATGGCCGTGCTCGTGCTCTGGCCGACGGTTCCCGCACGCCTTCGCGTGGTGCCCGCTCCGCTGGCGGCCGTAGGCCTGGCGACCGCGGTGACCGCCGTGTTCCACCTGGACGTGGCTCACGTGACGGTGCGCGGGTTGTTGGAGGTCGTCCAGCCGCCCGGCGGCGACGATCTCGCGGCACTGGGCGGCTTCGCCGTCCTGGGGACGGTCGTCGCCTTCACCCTCATCGCCTCCGCCGAGTCCCTGTTCAGCGCGGCGGCCATCGACCGGATGCATACCGGGCCGCGCACGCACTACGACAAGGAGCTGGTGGCGCAGGGCGTCGGCAACAGCCTGTGCGGACTGCTGGGTGCGCTGCCCATGACGGCCGTGATCGTCCGCAGTTCCGCCAACGTGCGCGCGGGGGCGAGGACTCCGCTCTCGCGCATCCTGCACGGGGCGTGGCTGCTGCTGTTCACGGCGCTGCTCCCCGTCGCCATCGGCCTCGTACCGCTCGCCGCGTTGGCGGGGGTGCTGGTGCACGCGGGCTGGAAGCTCGTACCGGTCCGGCAGATCGGGCCGCTGCTGCGGAGGTCCCGGGGCGAGGCGCTCGTGCTCGGCGCGACGGCGGTCGCCATCGTGACGACCAACCTCTTCGAGGGCGTGGTCCTCGGCGTGGTGCTCGCGGTGGCCAAGTCCGCCTGGGACACCTCGCACATCCAGGTCGGTGTGCGGGAACTGACCGGCGGACGCATGGTGGTGACCCTGTCGGGGAACGCCACGTTCCTGCGTCTGCCACGCGTCCTGGAGACCTTGGAGGCGCTGCCGAAGGACCGTCCGATCGAGCTGGACCTGACCGGCGTGTCCCATCTGGATCTGGCCTGTCAGACCGCGCTGGAGGGATGGGCGTTGCGGCACAACGAAGTGGGTGGCGAGCCGGTGCGGCTGACCGTCGCCGACGTCGCTCGGACCGCCGCGACGGACCGGGTAGCCGAGCCGCAGGGCGAGGACGGGCCGGTCGGGCCCGGTGGACCCTCGGAGTTCACCGAGGGCAGCAGAGGCTGACGCCGCGCCCCGGGCCCGTCGCCCCCGGCGGGAGAGGTCCGACCGGGATGGTCTTCGACGGGGCCCCGCGGGCGGTCGCCGGTGCCGGAGCCCACGTTCACGCCACTGGCCTTGACTCGCTCTTGACTGGCCTTTGGTGCACTCTTTACCGTCGCCGTGCGGGCTGACGCGCATCGGCCCGGCCGCCCGCCTGCCGGCTCTCACCCGACCGCACACGAGGAGGTCCCCATGGACAAGCTCATCCAGGAATTGGCTCAGGACGCCGTCTGGGCGAAGTGGATCGCCGTCAACTCGACCCAGGGCGACAAGGACGGATGCATCAGCACGACCGGGAAGGCCGGCTGCATCAGCGCGGCGGGCAAGACCGGCTGCATCTCCTGACCCGACGTCCCGCAGCGGGGGCCGCGGCCGGTCGTCCGCGGCCCCCGCGACCCCCGCGACCCCCTGGAGGTTGCCCCATGAGTCCGTTGCCCAGCCCGCACGTCGTGGACCGGGTGCGGGACGTCCCGCTCTACCGCGACAGCATCGCCCGCGGCGACTTTCCCATCCTGGAGAAGGCCGAGATCGCCCGCGGTTTTCCCGACAACTGGATGACGACCGCGCTCGCCGAGGCCCTCGCGTCCGGCGAGGCGGAGTACGTCCTGTCGACCGGCACCAACCACGCGCGGATGCAGCTCATCAGGCCGCCCTACTTCCTGCTCCGCTCCTACTACCGGCTGTGGAGCCTGCACCCCGACCTGGCCGCCACCTGGGCGGCCGGCGGCGCCCGCGTCTCCCTGACCACCGTCCTCGCCACGGAGCACGTCGCCCGGGTGAATGCCAAGAACCCCGGTGCCACCCCCGGCGAACGCTGGCTCGACGACCGCACGCTCTACCTCAACCGCACGCTCGACCCGGCCCACTGGGACCGTGCGGAGGTACGGAGGATGCTCGCCGAGATCTCGGAGATCGCCCGCGCCCACCCGGCGGGCGTCTACCACTTGGACTGCTCCGGCTACCACCTCGCCCACCTCGTCCGGAAGGTGGACGCCTGGAACCTGTGGGACGAGTTCCCCCGACCCGGCAGCATCGTCCACGCCTACGAGTACACCCCGCTCAACGTCCGCGTCCTGCTGCGCGACCGCTTCGCCTGCCCCGTCGTGGACCTCTTCGGCAGCACCGAACTCGGCTACCTGTACTCCAGCGACGCGCACACCGGCCGCTACCGTCCGCACCTTGAGGACATGAGCGTCGAACTCATACCCGTCGCGCCCGGCAGCGGCATCCACAGCCTGATCGTCACCAGTCTGCGCAACCCCTTCATGCCGCTGGTCCGCTACCGGTCCGGCGACTGCGTCCGCACCGCCGACGGCTCGACCGACCCCGGGCAGATCATGGCCTTCTGCGGCCGGGAGAAGGAACTCCTCGACACCCCCGACGGCCCCGTCGCGCAGGCCGACCTCGACGCCCGCGTCGCCGCCGTCAGCGACAGGGTGTTCATCTGTCGGCTGATCACCGGCGCCGGTACGGAGGACGGCGGCGCGGCGCCCGCCACCCTTGAGTACGTGACCTTCGACGACGGCCCGCTCGACGCCGGGTCGGAGGACCACCTCACCCGAACCGTCCAGGACCTCATCGGCGGCAGGTGCGTGCCGGCCCACCGCGCCCACGTTCCGATCGGCCGTTCGGGCAAGTACGCCTGGCTGGAGCGTGCCTCCTGACCGGGGCGTCCTCCCGACCTCCGAGCCCCGCCCCTTCGGCCCCGAACAGGACCAGGCCATGAGAACGCCGACACCCCGCGCCGCGACCGTCACCGCGGCGCCCACCGCCCCGGAGCTCCTGGGCACCGATCTGTACGAGGAAGCCGTCGGGTACGCCGCCGCGAGGAGCACGCACGGACGCGACCACGCCGAGCGCCAGGTCGGCGAATGCCTGCGCTACCTGTACCTGGTCTCCCGGCATCCCGACCGGTTGGGCGGCCTGTTCCTGCCCGTGGAGCAGGAGATCGACGAGATCTGGCACTTCCTCATCCTGCAGACCCGCGAATACCGGCAGCTGTGCGAGGAACGCCTGCCCGGCGCCCACTTCATCCACCACCGGAGCATCACCTACGCGGGCTACCGGGACGACCACGGGGTGGAGCGCACCCGGGAGAGGTCCATCGAGGAGGCGCTCAGGTGGATCCCCCTGTACACCGCGGCCTTCGGCCCCTTCGACGAGGACGCCCTGCCCCACTGGACCATGGTCCGCTTCCTCCACGAGGAAATGGGCATGAGCCTGGCGCAGATCTCCGCCCTCGGCCCACCCGATCCCGCGCCGCCCGTCCCCGCACCACGGGCGCCCGTCCTCGGCCCACCCGAGCCCGCCTGATGAACGGCTGTTCGGATGAGCGACGGGCGCGTCCCGTACCCGACACACGCGCCCGGCACACCCCAGGAGACCCGCATGCCCAGCGCCCCCGAGCAGCCCTCCGCCACGGCCACCCTCGACGCCCTCGTGATCGGCGCGGGCTTCGCCGGCCTGTACCAGCTGTACCGCCTACGGGAACTGGGCCTGCGGGTGCGGGCATTCGAAGCCTGCGACGACGTCGGGGGCACCTGGTTCCGCAACCGCTACCCCGGCGCCCGCTGTGACATCGAGAGCACCGCCTACTCCTACTCGTTCTCACCCGAACTCGACCAGGAATGGCGGTGGAGCGAACGCTACGCCACCCAACCGGAACTGCTGCGCTACCTCCGGCACGTGGCCGAGCGCTTCGATCTGCGCAAGGACATCGTCCTGCGCACCCGGGTCATCCGTGCGGCGTACGACGAACAGGCACACACCTGGAGGGTCACCACCGACACCGGTGACACCGTCGACGCCAGGTTCGTCGTCCTGGCCACCGGCTGCATGTCGGTCGCCAGGGAGCCGGACCTGCCGGGAGCGGCCACGTTCTCGGGCCGGGCCCTGCACACGGCCGACTGGCCGCTCGACGGCGTCGACCTCACCGGACAGCGCGTCGCGGTGATCGGCACGGGCTGCTCCGGGGTGCAGGCCATCCCGTTGCTGGCCCGGCAGGCCGCGTCCCTCACCGTCTTCCAGCGCACCGCCGTCTACGCCCTCCCGGCCCGCAACCGTCCCCTGGGGGACGCCGAGGTCGCCGCCCTCAAGGCGGACTACCCACAGTTCCGCGCGGCCCAGCGGCGCTCCGGCGGAGGCACCGTGTTCGAACCTCCGACCCGCTCGGCTCTGGAGGTCGAGGAGTCCGAGCGCACCGCCGCCTACCAGAAGGCCTGGGAGTCCGGCCTGCTCAGCGGCCTCCTCCGCACGTACACCGATGTTCTCGTCCGTCCGGAGGCCAACGAGACGGTCGCCGAGTTCGTCCGCTCCAAGATCCGCGAAATCGTCACCGACCCCGCCACGGCGGCGTCGCTGACCCCACGGGGCTTTCCGTACGGCACCAAGCGCCCCTGCCTGGACACCGACTACTACGACACGTACAACGCGCCGCACGTCGCCGTCGTGGACCTCGCCGCGGAGCCCATCACGCGGATCACGCCGGGCGGCATCCGGACCGGCGTCCGTCACCACCCGGTGGACGTCATCGTCCACGCCACCGGCTTCGACGCGATGACCGGATCACAACTGGCCATCGACATCACCGGCAAGGCCGGCACCACCCTGCGGGAGAAATGGGCGGCCGGCCCCCGCAACCACCTGGGCCTGCTGGCGGCCGGCTTCCCGAACCTCTTCACGGTGACCGGGCCGTTGAGCCCGTCCGTCCTCAGCAATGCCGTCACCGCGATCGAGCAGCACGTCGAGTGGATCACAGCTTGCGTCGCGCACCTGCGGGAGAACTCCTACACGGAGATCGACGCCACCGCCGCCGCGGAGGACGCCTGGTGCGAGCACGTGAACTCCCTCGCCGACCAGACCCTCTACCCGGGCGTCGCCTCCTGGTACAACGGGGCGAACATCCCCGACAAACCTCGGACGTTCCTCGCCTACACCGGTGGCCTCGACCGCTACCGGGCACTGTGCGAGGACTCCGCGGCGAACGACTACACCGGTTTCACCCTGTCACGCCGAGCCCCCGCGGGCGTCGCTCGCCGACTGCCGTCGCCTTCGCGACCGGCCCTCGACGTGTGGCGTTCATAGGTCGGGCAGTGTCTCGCCCTGGCGGGCGGTACGGCCCTCCTGGAGCCGGAAGAGGTAGCCGCGCAGCCAGGGTCCGAGGTCACCGTCGATGTGGGCCAGGTACGCGCGGGCCCCGCCGGCGGCATCCCGCTCGTCGGCGCGTCGCGAAGCCGACCACAGCCTGTCCAGCGCGACGGCCCACTCCCGTACCCGCCCTCGATCACGCCACCATTCCCGGACCTGTTCCGGGGTCCAGTGGTCGTCGCCGTCGCAGGCGTAGCCGCCGTACGGGTCCTGGGCGGCGGCTCCCAGCACGGCCAGGGTCTCGCTCCGGTTCCGGGGCTGTCGGTAGACGAACTCCGCGCCCCACTCGTCCTCGTACAACACGTTGGCGGGCGCGATCTCCCGGCCCATCCAGCAGTTGTCGGTCCCCGCCCCGTAGAACGGCCCCGGAACGTTGCGCCAGTCGCGGTTCTCCCACCGGTCGGGCGACGGGCTCCACAGACCGCAGGGCGACGGAGCGGGAGTCCACGTCCCGCCCTCCGGGTCGGGCAGCGGTCCGCCCTCCAGCTCCCTGGCATCGGGCATCGGGTCCCAGTAGCTCATGGCCGCAGCTCCGGCAGTCTCTCCCCCGGATGCGCCGCACGGCCCTCCTGGAGACGGAACAGGTACCCGCGCAGGTACCCGTTCAGGTCCCCGTCGATGTGGGCGACGTAGGCTCGCGCGCCGGCCGCCAGGTCCTGAAGCGCCTCGCGCCCGATGGTCGCCCACTCCCCCCACCCGAGGGAGAAGGCATCTTCCCGAACCCGTCCCCGGTCCCGCCACCAGGCCCGCACCGCGTCCGGAGTCCAGTACAGGTCGCCGTCGTATCCGTACCCCCCGTAGGCCTCCTCGCAGGCGGCCTCGCGCAGGCTCTCGATCTCCCCGGGGTCGCGGGGTTGGCGATAGACGTACTCCAGGCCGTACTCGGGGTCGTACAGCACCGACTCGGGAGCGTGCAGGCGCCCCGTCCAGCAGGTGTCGGTGGCAGCGCCGTAGAACGGTCCGGGCACATTGCGCCAGTTCCGCTCCTCCCACCTGCCGTCCCAACGGACATCGGCGTAGGGCGAGTCGGCGGGAAGCGCGGCAAGTGCGGGCAACGGATCCCAGTACGTCATGACCGGCAGCCTCTCACAGCGCCGAACCACGAAACCTCTGAGGCCCCGCCCCCGAGGTGGGTCGAAGTCGCGCCCTGTCTCCGGCCGTCCCTTCTCGATCTTGGTGCGTCGTGGGGGGATGGGGACGTGGAGGGGAGGGCCGGGAACAGTGGGACAATCGAGACCATGAAGGCACTTACCAGTGACATCGAGAAGGCGGCCGGTGTGCTGCGCTCGGGAGGGCTGGTGGCCCTCCCGACCGAAACGGTCTACGGTCTGGGCGCCAACGCCGAGGACCCTGCCGCGATCGGGCGCACTTTCCAGGTCAAGGGGCGGCCGCCGACCCACCCCCTGATCGTGCACATCGCCGGCGCCGAACAGCTGGACGAATGGGTCGAGGACGTGCCCCCGATGGCACGGCTGCTGGCCGAGCGGTTCTGGCCGGGTCCGCTGACGCTGGTGTTGCGGCGCGGTCCGCGTGTGCCCTTCGAGGCGACGGGTGGTCTGGAGACCGTAGCCGTGCGCGTGCCCGACCACCCGGTCGCGCTCGCGCTGTTGAAGACCTTCGGTGGCGGCGTCACGGCTCCTTCCGCCAACCGGTTCGGCTCGGTCAGCCCGACCACGGCCGACCACGTCCGCGCGGAACTCGGCCCGGCGGTCGACTTCGTGCTGGACGGCGGTTCCTGCGAGGTCGGCGTCGAATCGACGATCGTCGATGTCACGGGTGCGGCCCCGAGCATCCTGCGGCCCGGCGGTGTGACCCGCGAGGACCTGGAAGCCGTGCTGGGCTGCCCCGTCCCGGTACCCGAGACCGCACTCGTTCGGGTGCCGGGCCAGCACCCGTCCCACTACGCGCCGCAGGCCCGTGTCGTCCTCGTCAAGCCCGAAACGATCGTTTCGGAAGCGGAGCGCGCGACCGGGCTCGGACATCAGGTGGGCGTCCTGCTCCCGCCCAAGGTCACCGCCCCGTTGAAAGCCCACGCCGTGGTGGCCCTCCCCGACTCCCTGACCGCTTACGCGCGCGGCCTGTACGGGTTCCTGCGCGAGCTCGACCAACAGGGCTGTGACCTCATCATCGCCTCGACGCCGGTGGAAGAGGGCCTGGGACTGGCAATCGCCAACCGGCTCCGTCGCGCCGCGGGACCCCGCCCCTCCCCGGGCCCCTCCCCCTCCCCCGGCCCCTCCCCCGGCCCCGAACCTCGTACGAGCTGAGCGGCGGAGGGCCGGCCGTCCGGTGTCCTCCCCGGACGGGTATGTCCTGGGCGGGCCGCGGGCGGGTCCTGTGCGCCGGTGCCGGTGCCGGTGCCGGTGCCGGTGCCGGTCACAGGAAGCGGCGGATGGGCTGGACTGCCAGTTCCCGGGCCCGCTGAAGGGTGGGGCGCCGCTTCCAACGGCCTTCCCGGATCAGCTCGCTCGCCGTGATGTCCTCGTCGAAGTGACCGTCGAGTATCCCGGTGAACCGCTCGTCCAGCACGGCGAGCATGACCTCTTCGTCGTGATCGAGGGAGCGGCGGTTGAAGTTGGTGGATCCGACCAGCGCGGCGACACCGTCGACGGTGATGACCTTGGCGTGCATCATCGTCGGCTGGTACTGGTAGATCTTGACCCCGCAGGCGACGAGGGCCTCGTAGTGGTGCTGGCCCGCGAGCTGGCAGACCCGCTTGTCGGTGTGGGGGCCCGGGAGCAGGATCTCCACCTCGACCCCCCGCCTGGCTGTCGCGCACAGCAGCTCGATGAAGTACTCGTCCGGCGAGAAGTAGGCGGTTGCCAGGCGGAAGCGTTCCTCGGCGGACTCCAGCATGACCCGCACCAACGTCTGCATGTCCTGCCAGCCGAAACTGGCCGAGCCGCGCACCACCTGCACGACGGCGTCGCCCTGCGGCCGGTGGTCGACGAACCGGTCGTGGTCGTCGAAGAGTTCGTCGTGGCACTCGGCCCAGTTCTGCGCGAAGGCGGCGGCGATCCCGTCGACGGCGGGTCCGCGGACCTCGACGTGTGTGTCGCGCCACTCGCGTTCGTTGCGCGCGTTGCCGCACCACTCCTCGGCGATCCCGACCCCGCCGGTGAACGCGGTCTCCTCGTCGACGACCAGGACCTTGCGGTGGCAGCGGTGGTTCTGCTTGAGCGGGGAGAGGTAGAGCGGCTTGCGGAACCAGGCCACCTGCACTCCGGCCTCCTCCATGGAGTCCAGCAGCTCCCGCTCGATCAGGCGGCTGCCGAAGCCGTCGAGCAACAGTCGAACCCGGACTCCGGCCCGGGCCCGCTCGGCGAGGGCCCGGGCGAAGTCGTGGGCGATCTCGCCCTTCCAGTACACGAACGTCATCATGTCGACGGTGTGTTGCGCACCGCGGATGCCGGCAAGCATCGCGGCGAAGATCTCGTCCCCGTTGCGCAGCGGCGTGAGGGCGTTGCCCTCGGTCGCGGCGATGCCGATCAACCGTTCCAGGCGCCGCCGAAGCCTGGCCACCCGGGCCTCGGCGGTCCCCGCTCTCGGGGACGGAGAAGGCTGCTGCCCCGACTCGGCGGAATCTTGGGTGAGGGTCATGAAAGCTCCCGGGACGAAGGGCGAAGGAGGAGGACAGGCATCGCAGACCCCGTCTGCCCACTCCGGCGCCGCCTGAACAGGCCGGTGCTGCCCGTGCATACGGCCAGGAGCCGGCAAGAACCGCGGGCACGCGGGCGAACCGCCGCCGACCGGGCGGTCGGCGGACTCGGGGCAGGGCTCTGTCGGGGTGCCCGGCGTGTACGTATCCGAGACTGCGGCTGCGGCTGCGGCTGCGGCTGCGTAGGTGCGAACCAAGAACGGATGTCGGCGGGTTCCAGATCATCCGATGCTGAGCCGGCTCCGGAACGTTGCCGGGTTCCAGGAACATCCGACTGACCGTGCCGGGTATCGGCTCCGGTGCCGTGCGGTGCGGTGCGGTGCGGTGCGGTGCAGCATCAGATCGTGCGATCGATAGCATCCCGTCGCGGCGTTGCAGTGGCCTGTCGAAAGGGGAGCGGTAGCCATGAGCGAGGACGTCCTGTCGATCATTGCGAGTGATCCTCAGTGGCAGCCGGATCGCGATGCGGTTGATCGCGTCGTCGCGCTCGTAGAGGAGCCGGCTCCCGGAACTGCTCACTACGCGTCCCCGTCCGGGTGGCGGGACGCGGTTCCCCAGGCCGGCGCTACGTCCTCCCGGACAGCCCAGGGCCTCTCATACCCTGTGTGCTCTCTGCTTTCTTCTTACCGACGGCGCGGGCAGCACCCAGCACCACAGCCATGGTCAGAAAGACAAGGAAGGCCACGGCGAGGCCCGCAACAGTCGGGTTGACCCAGGAGGGGACGAGGTCGAGCTCGGCGTTGCACCAGTTGTGCAGCGGGAACGGCGGATCGTTCTGATGCAACGCATCGATCTTCGAGTCGTACGCGTCTTCACCGCAGGCTTCGCCCTTGTCCATGCCTCCCCAGCCGACGAAGGCGCCGATTGCGTACGCAAAGATCGTGAGAACGCCTGTGGTGAGTCCGAAACCGGCCCACGTTGCCGCCCCGGCCCACGCCCGGACCCGGACTCCTCGGATCGCGAGCCGGATCCCCTGCACAAGAAGAGCCAGCAGGACGGCCGGAATCAAGCACAGCAGGACAGCGAACATGTTCTCTCTCTCAACGAGCCAGGTGCACCGGACGTGTAGAGCGCCATGGTCCAGGCGGGCGACGGATGCTCAGTGCAGCCGGGGGCTCGGGTGTCACCTGACGACTGACCGCCCGAACCTCAGCGGCCTTCTCCGACCAGACGGAAGCCGCACGAGCCGCAGACCATCTGCCCGGCAGGTGCCATCCGTTTGCACTCCGGACAGTGAAACACCGGCGGTCCGCCGGGAGGAACGGTCGGAGGGGAACTGGTCGGCCAGGCCCAATGACCCCGCCGAAGAAGCTCGATGATCCGCATGCCCCCAACAGTGCGTCATCGTGACCGCCACCACCAGAGAACCCCGGTGAGGCGTGCACCATCCAAGGACGACGGCCACCCTTCAACTCACCCGGTCCACTCACCGGCCCGGCATCGCCGGGGCCGGTGACATCACCACCGAACTCACCAGCGCCCCGGCCCGGGTCCGTTGAGCTCATGCAGAACCCGGGCGGCTCTGTGAGCCGAAATCCATCGCCGACCTCGGCGTGCCAGGACGGTTTGGCGGCTGCGTTCCTCGATGTGCTCGTTGAACCGCCCGTCGTCGCATCGAAGGATGCGGCGCAGGCTGCCGCCGGGATGCCGCTCCAGCACCGGGGTGACCTGTCGCCATGTTCCGCGCACCAAACACCGGGAGTGCTCCGCCGCACTCCTGGCAGGTGCGGACACCGCCTGGCCCGGGGCCGCGTACGTCGCCCCGTGGCGCACCACCCCGCCCGCCGGCGGCGCCGAGGCGTTGCCCCGCAAGCTGGTCGGCCGAGTCAACCGCAGGCCACCCGACCTCGACCGGAACCGGTCGATCACCCGCACCTCCCCAGCATCTCCAACGACGCCAAGGAGGTGGGCGAAGCAGTGGAGAAAGCCGAACCCGCAGCCGCGTCGACCGGCGTCATCGACCTCATGGCCCTGCGCACCGACTCGGAGCGGGCCGCGAACCCGGAGGCCACCAGAGTGAGGCCACCGCCTCCACCAAGAACACAGCCATGAAGAGGGCGGCGGCGAAGAAGCGGATCCGATCCGCCCCCAAGAAGGAGAACGGGATCCATCAAGATCCTCATTGACCCATGTCAGCGCCTCAACACGAAGAGATCCGAAACGGCGCCACGGATTTCAGAACGTGCGGGCGCAGGCTGCTCTGCCGAGCCATCGACACGGAGCGATGAGTCTCTCGCTCCCTGGGAGCCTCCCAGACCCGGCATCGGCCGGCGGATGGCACTTGGGCGACCCGAAGCCTCCCAGCGGACACCTCGGAGGAAACGATTTGCCCGCAGGGGCCGCGTCCGGTCACATACGGCCATGAGCAGAATGGCGCAGGTACTCGTGCTGGCCCGGTACGAGGACGAGGTGATGGAGCCGCTGACGCGGGACGACGAGTCGCGTACATGGCGCGGCCGGTTCGCGGCGATACCCGGCTGGTTCGTCGGCGGGTGGTACCTCGAGTTCTTCCGGGAGGGTCAGCGCACCGGAGTCCTCAAGGACCTGGAGGCACTGCCGTGGAACAACCCCGAGTGCGTGCAGGTCATGCTCCACGACGAGGAGGACGACTGCTTCGGACTGTGGATGTTCCGTGAGGGCAAACTGGTGGAGCTGCCGCTGCCAGGCACCGAGCGCTTCCACAGGCCGGCCCCGCCCACGCAGGAGTACGCACCCCACCCCGGGTACTTGCTTCGTACGGACGTCGGGCACACGTGGCTGCCCGAGCAGACTCCGGAGGAACTGCGGGACCCGCGCCCGGCCTGGTAGGCCGGGACACCGCGAGGCCGGGGGCGCCCTCTCGATTCCGCTGACCGACCACTCTCTGCCTCAGCCGGACCGTCGGTGGCCGGCAGCTCCCGTGACAGGGCGAGAAGCAGCGGCAGCCGAATGCGGCGACTGGAATGAACGTGGGGCGGGAACGGGCGGCGGCCGGGGAACCCTCCCGCGGAACGCGGCGCGGCGCGGGTGGAGGACGGTGGCGTCAGATAGTGCGGGAGCGCGTCCACGAGGCGCCCGACCGCGGTGGAGGACGGGCCGCCCTTCCAGGACGTGTTGTCGCCGGTGCAGGCCAAGTACGCGCCGTGGAGGCCGGAACGCCCTGGTCGAAGATCCGGTCCATGCGGTGGGTCGGCCAAGGCCACTGGCGGGAGCCGATCAGGAGACCCACCTGTGTCTCGGGCAACACGTCCTGCACTCCAACGCTCGCGGCGCGGCAGCAACGGCGGACACACGGGCGACCCACCGCCGACCGGGCCCGGGCAGTGGCCGGTGAGGGCCGGGCAGCTCACTCGGGTTTGGCTCTGCTCGTGGATGAACTCGTGGACGAACTCGTGGAGGAAGCGGATCGGGTCGCGGCCGAGGGGTTGAGCGGGCCGGCGTAGACGGAGGCGAACGCCGAGGCCGCGACTTCGATGGAGTATCGCGCCCGGACGGTTGCTCGGGCGCGCCGGGTCATGGCGTCGACGGCCTCAGGATCCAGGGCCATCAGTCGCTCCAAGCCCTCGGCCAGGGTTTTGGGCGACGAGGTGTCCAGGAGAACTCCGTTGACCATGTCCTGGAGGTAGTGCGGGATGCCGCCCCGGTCGGTGCCCGCGACGGGCAGGCCCGCGTCCATGGCCTCCAGCACGGCGATGCCGAACTCCTCCTTGACGCTGGGGCAGACGTAAAAGGCTCGGCCCGTGGTTTCCGAGTGGGCCAGCGCCCGCTCCAGACAGCGGACCTCGGCGTTCGGCATGGCCGGCACCAGGGCCAACCGGGCGGCCGATTCGGGGTGTGCCTCGATCAGATCGGCGATGGCCGCGCGTACCTCCCGCTCCGCCGGGTCCCTTGATTCCGGTCGGGCGGACCCGCCCACGACGACTAGCGCGGATCGGAGGTGGAGGCCGGACTCGATCCACGCGCGGACCAGGACGTGCTGCTGCTTGAGCGGGTGGAGGCGCCCCACGGTGAGCAGGACGGGAAGGTCTCGCACCGTGGGGTCGATCGCCGAGGGCAGCCCGGAGAGCCCGGAGTCGAAGAGGCCCTCCAGCAGTCGCCCTTGCCGCAGTGCTTCGCCTTCGGCCGGAAGGTAGGCGGTGATCCCCTCCGGGGGTGCGTCGGGGCCTTCCCCGCCGTTGGAGGCGGCGAGCTGCGGAAAGTAGCGGATCAGCTCGGCCGTTCCGCCCCGCCCGGGGATGCCGATGACCTCGTCGGCTCGGTCGACGAGCATGTCCGCGACGAAGACGCGGTGCAGGTCGTCGCGGAGCTCCTCCGTTTCCGCCGCTCCGGTTGCCGTGCGTCCGGCGTGCCGTTCACCGATGCGGCGGTGCGGATCGGGCGTCGCGGTGAAGACGAGGCGTGCGCCCATCGCTCGGGCGGCCTCGGCGATCGCCAGCGAACCGTCGTCCGCGTATCTGACGTGGACGAGGTCGGGGCGTCGCCCGAGTCCGGCCACCAGGGTGCTCGCCCACCAACTCAAGGCGTGCCGTCCGGGGCCGCCCGGCCCGGGCGCGGCGTTGTCGTGCGCGTCGACGGGCAGGCAGAGCGTCCAGTGGCCGGCGCCGCGGCCGCGCAGGAGAGTCGGCTCCCGGGGGAGCTCCCGCGCGTCCTTCGTCACGAGGGTGATCACCGCGTCGATGCCCCGCGTGCGCGCGAGCGTATCGCCGAGGCCCGTGAGGAAGACTCCGAGTCCTCCGCTCGTTCCCTGCCCCGGACTGTCGATCTCGCCGAGCAGCATCGACTGGACCACGAGCAGACCGTCCTTCTGCGGCAGGACCGGTCGTTCGAACGCGTTTCCGTCTCTTGCGACCGTGAGCAGCAGGTGTTCGTAGGCATCGGCGGCCGTGTCGGGCTTCGGAAGGAGGTGGCGAAGGGGTGGGTGGCCCGCGAGGTGACGCCACAGGGCGATGCGGGCCGCCCTGTCCCGGAAGGGTTTCCGGGTGGCCATGTCGGCCCACTCGGCGGCGTCCAGTACCGCCAGGCGCGTCGCGGTGGCCAGATCGATCAGGCGGGCCAGCGCGGCGGGGTCGGTGCAGCGCGGGATGTCGTCGCGCAGTGCCCGGCGGACGTACGCGGAGCCGTGATGGCTCAGCGTCGCGGGCCAGGCCTCGGCCACGGTGCTGCGCAGACGTTCGTCATCGCTCAGCGCGGCGGCCAGGAGGTCCTCGGGGGCGATCACCTCTCGGGCCCGCAGGGCGCGGCGGAACGAGGCCGTCGTCCGGTCGAGGGGATCGGCCGGAAGTGGGAACGGTTCCTCGTGGTGCGGTGCGAGGTACTCGGCGTTCAGGAATGCCGTGAGAGTGCCGCACGTAGGGGGAACCCTCTCGGCCGTCCCGGGCGCCCAGAAGTTCTGGCGGGCCGCGACAAAGGGGTCGGTCCCGTCCTGCGGGGTGATTGCGTCCATGGGGCGCCGCTCTCGCTCGGTCGGATCGTCACCCTTCTTTCCGTGAGCTCGCCGGCTTCGGATGCGGGGGCAGAATTCATCGGTCCGATGCCTCCGGACGCGGGTCCCGCGAGGAAGAAGGGACCGATGTCCGTCCAGCGGAAGTGAATCCCCCATGCCTCGTGTCACCGTGATCGCTCCGCCGTTCCACTCGCACGCGGCTCCCCTGTCCGTGCTGGCCGGCGAGCTACGTGCAGCGGGGAACGAGGTGACGTTCGCCTGCGCGGAGCCGTTCGCCCCCCTTGCCAGGACGGCGGGGGTGGGATTCGCCCCGCTCACCGTGAGCCGGAACGCGAACACGGGAATCGCCCGGCGCACCGTTCAGGCCGACGACGAGGGTCGGCGCCTGGAGGAGTTCCTGGAGGCGACCCGGGCCGGAGCCGTTCCCGCCCTGCTGGTGCAGGCCCGCCATCGAAGGGCCGACATGCTGGCCGAACCGGAACGGGTCCTGGCGGAGCTGCGGGCGCTGCACGCCCGACGACCGGCGGACTGGTACGTCGTGGACCAGCTGAGCTATGCGGTGACGCTCGCGATGCACTGTCTGGACCTGCCGTACGCGACCTTCTGTCCCGGCCATCCGAGCTATCTGCCGGCCGCCCCGGGGGCCCTGTTCGGAGTACCCCAGGCGTGGCCGCGAGCGGTGCGACCGAGCGCCGCGGACCTGCGGACGTTGCGGGAGGAGGCCCGGGCGAACGACCGCTCCTTCACCGCGCTGTTCGCACGTTTCATCGCCCACCACGCTCCCCACCGACCCGTACCGAGCAGGGCCTTCGCCCACTGCTCTCCGAGCGCGGTCGTCCTGAACTACCCCCGGCTCGAATGGTTGCCCCAACGCCCAGAAGGCCCGGCCTACGTATTCAGCGGACACCTCACCTCCGCCGACGCCCTCGACCCGGGACCCTTCTGGAACTCCGAGGTGGGCCGGCTGCGCCGGGCCGGCAAGCGCCTGGTCCTGGTCGCGCTGGGCACCTTCCTCTCCGCGCGGCGGGACGTACTGGAGTCGGTGACGCGCGGCGTTCTCGCCGAACGGAACGACACCTCGGTGATCCTCGCGGCCGGGGACCAGGCCGACGCCCTCGCGCATCTGGTAGGGCCACGAGTGGCGGTGGCGGCGACCGTGCCGCAGCAGGCATTGCTCCGACACGTGGATGCCATGGTCCACCACGGGGGCAACAACTCCTTCACCGAATGCCTGGCGGCAGGTGTGCCCGCCCTGGTGCTGCCCTTTTCCAGCGATCAGTTCTCGGTCGCGCACGATGCCGAAAGGTCCGGCGCGGGCCTGTGTCTGGACCCCAACCGACTGGAGGCGAACACGGCGGGCCGGGCCGTCTCCACCCTGTTGGACGCACCCCGACACGCCCTCGACGCGCTGAGCGCGCACGTACACGCGCACGGCCCCACAAGAGCCGCGCGGGCCCTGAGCGAGCTGATGCGGGGACTGCGGGGCCTGTAACCGGGTCGGCGGGGGTGGGGCGCCGGGCTTCGGGCGCTGGGTGTCGGGCTTCGGGTGTCGGGCTTCGGGCGTGCGGACTAGATGAGGCGGGATTTCCGCTGGGCTGCCCTACGCGGGCGCTTGCCCGGATGGTCCGGGTCGTCCTGCGCCGTGGGGAGGGCGGAATGCCCCTCCAAGTGATCGTTCACCCAACCGCACAACGGGCAGGCGTACCTCCCGTTCAGGCCGGCGATCAACGTTCCGCACTGCCGGCACTCGGTCTCGGTGATCTCCAGCGCGGACAAAGGCGGTTCCTCGCCACTGGGCAGGCTCGGCGGTTCCCATCGCGTCATGGGCCCACGCTAACGCCCCGCCGCCCGGCACGACCGCGCTCCACCCACAATAGTTCGTGCAGAACCAGCGTCCGTCAGAACCCTGCTGCGCCCCTGCACCGCAGTTGGGGCAGTTGCTGGGAGTTCTCATCGCCCGTCTCCGTTCCTGAACGGCGCCCGGCGCACGCCGGGATCACGGTGGGAGACGCACGCGTTCCTACGACCCCGGCCACCAGTACAACCCTCGGGGCCCTCCGGGACAACACCCCGTCCCCGTTCCCCTGGGGGGCGGAACATCGGGGCCGCGGGCGGGGGTCGCGAACTCCTCGCTGTTGTGGTGAATCGCGGCCACGCCGACGGCTCCCGGCCTGAGCACGGGGCGACCGCATGGGGGCGCCGGATCGGTGATCAACGTATGGAGCGGTGATCAATGTGCGGATCGGTGATCAATGTGACCGGCGATCCCAATCCGTTCGCGTCCCGGCTGCGAAGTACGGGTGAATCGGCCGCACAAGGCGGCGTGGCGAGTGGCGGGAGCGGGCGCCCGCGCCCGCCGCAAGTTTCGGCCCCACGTCCGTCACATGCTCCTCACCGAAGGGATCCCGCGATGAAGCCCGTCGCCGAACGCCTCACCGAACTGCTGGGACACGTCCTTCCCATCCCTGTCCCCGTGCGGGTGCGAGGCTGGGACGGCAGCGAGTCCGGGCCCGAGCACGCACCCACGGTCGTGCTGCGGTCTCCCACCGCCCTGCGCCGCCTGCTCTGGCAGCCGGGCGAGCTGGGCCTGGCGGAGGCCTACATCAGCGGCGACCTCGACATCGACGGCGACCTCGCCGCCGCCCTCTCAACAGCCGGTCGGACGGTGCGCGACCAGGCGATCCCGCGTCCACGAACGACCCGACTGGCAGCGGCCGCGGCCCTGGCGGCCGGGCTGGGCGCGGCCGGCCCGCCGCCCCGCCGGCCCGACGGACGCGCCCGACTCGTCGGCCGTCTGCACAGTTCCTCCAGGGACCGCGCCGCGATCAGCCACCACTACGACCTGTCCAACGACTTCTACGCCTTGCTCCTCGACGAGTCGATGGCCTACTCCTGCGCGTACTGGACCCGTCCCGCCGGCCCCGACTACGGGCTGGCCGAGGCGCAGCGGGACAAGCTGGAGCTGATCTGCCGCAAGCTCGGGGTGCAGCCGGGCGACCGGCTCCTCGACGTCGGCTGCGGCTGGGGTTCCCTCGCGGTGCACGCCGCTCGCGCGCACAAGGTGCGGGTCACGGCGGTCACGCTGTCACGGGCGCAGCGCGACTTCGTCA
Source organism: Streptomyces sp. NPDC057939 (assembly GCF_042887545.1). NCBI lineage: Bacteria > Bacillati > Actinomycetota > Actinomycetes > Kitasatosporales > Streptomycetaceae > Streptomyces > Streptomyces sp. NPDC057939. The sequence goes on along the minus strand of NZ_JBHVPG010000003.1, from coordinate 396,728 downwards.
CCGAGCGGGCCGCTCGGGAAGGAGTGTCCGATCTGGTCGAGGTGCAGCTCAGGCACTGGCGCCACATCGACGGTGGCGGGTACGACGCGGCGAGCGCCATCGAGATGGGTGAACACGTCGGTGACGCCGAGTACCCGGTCTTCGCCACCAAGCTGCACGATGTCCTGCGGCCCGAAGGCCGTCTGCTCGTGCAGCAGATGTCGCGCGGGGCCAACGCTCCCGGCGGTGGACCCTTCATCGAGACCTACATCGCGCCCGACATGCACATGCGACCGGTCGGCCGCACGACCGACCTGTTGGAGACCGCCGGTCTGGAGGTCCGCTCCGTCGAGTCGATGCGCGAGCACTACGCGACCACCATCGATGCCTGGCGGACCCGCCTCGAGGACCGCTGGACGCAGGTCGAGGACCTCGTCGGCGAAACCACCGGCAGGGTCTGGCGCCTCTACCTGGCCGGAGCCTCCCTGGCGTTCTCCGAACGCCGCATGGGCGTCGACCAACTGCTCGCCGTCCGCCCGACCCGCGACGGGGGCTCGGCCATGCCGGCCACCCCCGCCACCTGGTACTCACCCTCATAACCAAGATCGCCTCACCGGTCGCGTTGCGGAGGCGCGGGAGAGCTTCAGGAGGACGGTGAAGAGCGGTGCGGGAGGCCGTCCGAGACCCGCCGGATGTCTTGCGGAGCAGTGCGGACCGCACCAACACCGTCGGCATCGGGGACGCGATGTTCGGCAACACCTGCGCGAAAAAGGAACACACCATAGACTGAACGCGTTCAAATCACTGGGGACCGGGGGGCGCATGCCAGGCGACACGCACACCACGAAGGACAAAGGACTAGAAGTCGGAGCGAAAAGGCTTGCCGCTCACCCGTGGCAGACAAGGATCGCGCTGACAGCCCTGATGCTCCCGCTGCCATGCGCCTTCGCAGTCGCAGTCGACGGCGGGTCGATCTTCCGCCTGGCAGTCCCCGCCCTCCTCCTCGGGATACCCCTGACCCTCCGTCGGAACCGGGCGTGGTTCATGACCTCCTGCGTCATCACCGCCGTCCTGGTGCTCGGATGGTCCGTCGTCGGCATCCTCGAAGGAACCTGGGCGTTCCTCTCCTCAGCACCCCTACTCATCTGCGCGAACTTCGCCGACCCTCGCGCATACCGGACACCCGCCCTCGTCGCCGCCACCCTCGCGTGCGTCATCTCCACACCGCTCACCCTCGCCATCACCACCCTGTTCATCACGTCGTAGGGCCGGCCACACCCAACCCCCGGCCGGCCGACCGGACGGCGGTCGGATGCCTGCGACGCGACTTCGGCCGACCGGCGGTCGGAGCGGGCGGGTCGTGATCGGCTCCTACGTGCCTTCGCCCGGATGCGTCCAGATGCCGGGGCGCGACCGGAAGGCGGTGCGTTCGCGGGTGCCCGTTCGCATAGCGGACGGAATGATTGGTTCCGGGACCTCGTGACCGCGGATGTGCCTTTTCGGTCAGGTGGGAGCGGTTACTCAGGGTAGGGCGCATCGTCCTGCCCAGAGGCCCGACTTCGGCCACCCCTTGGCCCGACCGCCTCCCGCCGACCGCCTCGCTCACAGGAATTCACACGGTGATACCCCGGATGGTGCGAAGATTTTTTCGAGGAGGGGCTGTTGGGCCGTCAAATACGTCCGAAAGTGACAGGTTTGCTTTGACTCCCGACGGATGCATCGGTGAGTGTCCTTCACATGTCCGACACAAACCGAGCCGCTGCCACCAGCGGCCCCTTACGCCTGCGTGACTTCCGGCTGTTGCTCGCGGGCGCCGCCACGGGACAGTTCGGTGCCCAGGTGACGCTGGTGGCGCTGCCCTTGGTGGCCGTCCTCGAACTCGACGCGCCCGCCTTCCAGGTGGGCCTGCTGACCGCCGCGGAGACGGCCGCCTTCCTGCTCGTCGGGCTGCCCGCCGGGGCGCTCACCGACCGCATGCGCAAGCGGCCCCTGATGATCCGCGCGGACCTGGTGCGCGCCGTGGCCATGGCGAGCATTCCCGCTGCCGCGCTCGCCGGTGCCCTGACCATGGCCCAGCTCTACGCCGTCGCGCTCGTGACCGGCGTGGCGACGGTGTTCTTCGACGTCTCCCACCAGAGCTACCTGCCGCAGATCCTGCCCCGTGACCAGCTCGTGGCCGGCAACGGCGCGCTGGAGACGGTGCGTTCCACCGCGCAGGTCACCGGACCCGGTGTCGGCGGCGGACTCGTGCAACTTCTCGGGGCCCAGTTCGCGGTCATCGTGGACGCCGTCGGGTACCTGCTCTCCGCCCTGTTCCTCTCCCGTGTGAAGCAGACCGAGGAAGCGCCGGAGCCCGTTGTCGGGAGCTCTCTGCGCGGGGAGATCGGCGAGGGTGTGCGTTTCATCCTCAGACACCCGCTGCTGCGCGTCATCGCCCTCACCACGGGACTCGCCAACCTCGCCATGGCCGTCCTGATGGCGACGCAGACCGTGCACCTCGTCCGGGTCGTCGGGCTGGAGGCGGGCGGGCTCGGGCTGGTGCTTTCCGCCTCGGCCGTGGGCGGGCTCCTGGGCGCGCTGTGCGCCGGGCGCCTCGCGGCCCGGCTCGGGCAGGCCCGGGTCATGTTGCTGTCCGTCCTGGCGACCGGACCGTTCGCGCTGCTCTGGCCGCTGTCCGGGCACGGGGCGACCGGAGCGGCGCTCTTCGCCGCCGGATCGGCGGTCGTCTCCTTCGGCGCCGTCGTCTACAACGTCGCCCAGGTCAGCTTCCGTCAGGGGATGTGCCCGCCGCGGCTGCTCGGCCGGATGAACGCCACGCTGCGCTTCCTCATGTGGGGCACCCTGCCGCTGGGCGCGCTCCTCGGCGGGGCCCTCGCCCAGTCCTACGGCACCCGCACGGCGCTGATCTGGTGCGCCATCGGCATCCTCGGCGTCCCCGTGCCGCTGCTGCTCTCGCCGCTGCGCCGCATGCGGGACCTGCCCGGACCGCAGGACGACGGCGCCCTCCCGTCCGAGGACGGGGAACGGGCGGCCTCCGCCCCCGCCGGTTGACGCGTCCGGGCAGCTGCCGCACCACGTACCGATGACCACGACACGGAGAATCACGTGCCCAGCATCACGGGTCAGTACCTGGCCCGCTTCCGGCGTCTCGACGACGACCGGAACGACACCCTGCTCCCGGCCACCGGAGCGCAACGACGCTTCGTACTGGTGCGTTCGCTGGACCCGTCGGGACGCCCCGACCTGGTGCCGATGGTCTTCGCGTTCCCGCACGGAACCGTCGACCCCGAACGCCTGCGGACGGCGGCCGGCCGGCTCGTCGCACGGCATACCGCGCTGCGCGCGCGGCCCGCTGTCGTCCGGGGCACTCCCGTCCTGCGCGTCTGCGAGCCGGAGGTGCGCCTGACCCGGCCCGAACGGGCGCCGGGCGAGTCGCCCGCCGACGTGCTCCGCCGGGCGCTGGCCGCCTGGGAGGCGCAGGGCCCGCCGTTGCGGCTCTTCCTCGTGCACGACGAGGAGCGGGCCGAGGACGTTCTCGCCATCGCCCTGGACCACGCCGTCTGCGACGGCCGTTCGCTGGCGCGGATCGTGAACGACTTCGGCGCCGCGTACGACGGGGAGGTCGCCGGGACGGAAGCCGAACCCGCCGCCTACCGCGCGGCGGTCCTGCGCCAACTCGACGCCGAGGAGCGGGCGGAGACGCCCGGAGCGGCCGCGTACTGGGCGGAGCGGCTGCGGGCGCTGGGCGCGGGGGCTCCCGCGCGCGGCGCGGCCCGGCTGCCCGGGGGTGGTGCGCCCAGCGGGGCCGCGCAGGCCCGGCTGCCCGGGCACGACGGCGGCGTTTCCTTCCCCGGACTGCTCGACGCCTGCCGCTCGGCGGCCCGCGAGCTGTACGGCCCGGACCTCACGGTCCCGCTCGGCTACCCCTGGGGCGGTCGTCCCGCGGGCACGGAGCCGGTCGTCGGCTGCTTCCTCAACACCCTCGTCTTCCCGGCCGACACCGGCCGCGGGCTCGGCCCGGAAGCGACGGCCGACGCGTGGTGGGACGACCTCGACCGGGCCGACGTACCGTTCGACGCCGTCGTGGCCGCCGTGCGGGCCGCCGGCTCGGGTTGGACCGGAGGCCTGAACGGACTGCTCACCGTCGACGACGACACGCGCCGCCCGCCGCTGCGGCTGGCCGGTGTCGAGGGGCGCGAGGTGGAGCTCGACGGCCGCCCGGTCCCCGGCCCCTTCGCCGTCTCCGTCACCCAGGGCGCGGAGCTGCGCCTGCGGATGGTGTGGGACCGGGCGGCGATCGACGACGAGGCCGCGCACCGGGCCTTCGACGCGCTCACCCGCGCGCTCTCCCCCGCACCGCGTCCCTCGGACCACACCGCGGGGTAGGGCCCGTCCCCGCACCCTCGCCTTTTGCTTCCCCCACGGCATCCCCACGCACGAAGCGGCGCCGCGCGACCCGCGGAGCCGCCCGCACCACCGCCGGACACCACCGTGACCGGCTCCTACGCCCGACCCGACAACCTCAGGGATCGCCCATGCTTCCCCTCTCCTCCTCGCAGGAGATCGTCTGGCTGCACGAACAGATGCAGCCGGGCAGTCGTGCCTACAACTTCACCGCCTCGCTGGACCTGTGGGGCACGCTCGACACCGAGGCGCTGAGCCGGGGGCTCGCCGCCACGCTGGCACGCCACCCCGGTCTGCGACTGGAACTCGTCGCCTCCCCCGCGTCCGTACCGGACCAGCGGGTCGCCGCGCACTGCGCGCCGAGGCTGCACACGGCCGACCTCAGCGCGGAGGAGGACCCGGAGGCCGCGTTCGCGCGGCTGCTGCGCACCGAGGCGCACACCCCGCTCGACACGTTCGAGGCACCGCTGATCCGCTGGACGCTCGTACGGCTGTCCGAACTCCACCACCGGCTGATCCACGTCGAGCACCACCTGATCCACGACGGGCACTCCTTCGCGATCCTGCTCGACGACGTCTTCCGCGTCTACCGCGCCCACGTCCTCGGTGAGGCCCTGGAGCTCCCGCCCGCCTCGTCCTACGCGGACCACGTCCTCGCCAGGGCCGGATCCGAGCCCTCGTACGCCGCCGAATCCCTCGACTTCTGGCGGGCCGAACTGCGCGACCAGCAGCACGACCTGCCGCTGCCCGGCCTCACCCGCCCCGGCGCCCGCCGCAGGCACCGCGGCGGGCAGCTGCGCCAGACGATCGGCGCCGACCTCGCCGAACGCCTGCGCGGGCACGCCGGTGCCCGCGGTCTCACACCGTTCAGCACGCTCCTCGGGCTGTTCGCCGAACTCCTGCGTCGGCACAGCGGCCGGTCCCGGATGGTCATCGGCACCGCCGTCGGAAACCGCCCCCTCGGCTACGAGGACGCCGTGGGCATGTTCGTCAACACCATCCCGCTGCCGCTCGCACTGGATGCCGCCGCACCGGCCCAGGACGTGATGGACGAGGTCACCGACACCCTCATCCGGGCCCTGCCGCACCAGGACGTGCCGGTCCAGGAACTGACCCGGGCGCTCGGCATGCACACCTCCGGCGCCGACAACCCGCTGTTCTCCGTCATGTTCAGCGCGCACGACGCCCCGCTGCCCGAGATCGACGTCCCGGGCCTCGACATCACGCTGTTCGAGGGCTTCAACACCGGCACCACCCGCTTCGACCTCGATGTCGTCCTGCTCCCGGACGACCGGCGCGGCGTCACCCCGCGACACGGCGCGCCCGGTATGACGCTGGTCTGGGACTACGACGCCGACCTGTTCGGCGAGGATGTCGCCCGGCTGGTCTCGGGCCGCTTCCTCGACCTGCTGCGCGCCTACCTCGACAGCCCCGGGACCGCTCTGGCCGATCTGGGGCCGGCGGTCGCGGAGCCTGCCGCCGAGCCCGTGCCCGTTGCCGCCGACCGCGAGCCGCTGGACCCGGTGGCCGCGCACCACCCGTCGCTGCCGGCCGTGCTGTGCGGAGCCCGCCGGCTCACGTACGGCGAGCTCGACGAGCGGGTCGCCTCTCTCGCGGACCGGCTGCGCGCCTGCGGCGTGACACCGGGCCGGCCGGTGGCCGCGGTCCTGCCGAGGGGGACCGACTCCGTCGTCGCTCTGCTCGCCTGCCTGCGGACGGGCGCCGTCTACTGCCCGCTGTCCCCGGCCGACCCGCCGGCCCGGCTCGGTCTGCTGCTGGAGCGGCTCGACCCGGCGCTGGTGCTGACCGGCGACGGCACCCCGGAACTGCCGGGCACGCTGCCGGCCGCCCGCATCGACGCGCCCGTACTGCCGCCCGCGCGCGGGGCTGCGGTGCTCCCCGGGACCGCGTACGTCATCCACACCTCCGGCTCCACCGGCACGCCCAAGGCGGTCGCCGTCGGCCACGGGGCGCTGGTGCACCACATGACGGCGGCCGCGGACCGGTTCGGCCTCATCACCTCCGACCGGGTCCTGATGTTCGCCCAGCCGTCCTTCGACGTGGCGTTGGAGGAGGTGCTGCCGACCCTGTACTCCGGGGCGTGCCTGGTGCTCCCCGAGCACGAGGTGCCCACGGGCGGGGAACTCGCCGACCTGCTGGTGTCCGCCCGGGTCACCGTCGCCAACCTGCCGACCAGCTACTTCCTGGCCACCCGGGAGGACCTGCGCCCCGCCCTGCGCGACGGGAGCTGGGCCCCCAGGCTCCTGGTGCTCGGCGGCGAGCGCCTTCCCGCGGAGGTACTGCGCGGGGTGCTCGCCGACACGGGGGCCGTCGTGCTCAACGCGTACGGCGTCACGGAGGCGGCCATCACCTCCACCGTCCACGAGGTGTCCCGGGACGCCCTCGACGCGGGAGGGGAGATCCCCCTGGGCACCGAGCTGCCCGGCGAGCGGATCCTCGTCCTGGACGCCCACCACCGCCCGCTGCCCCGCGGCGCGGTCGGTGAACTCGCCGTCGCCGGGCCCGGTCTCGCCGAGGGCTACCCGGGGAACGCCGAGGCGACGGCCGCCCGGTTCGTGAACGTCGGCGCACTCGGCGGCCTGCGGGTCTACCTCACGGGCGACCTCGGCTACCGGGGCCTGGACGGCCTGTTGTACTTCCTCGGCCGGCGCGACAACCAGATCAAGCTGCGCGGCCACCGCATCGAGCTGGAGGAGATCGAGGCCACGGCGTCCGCGGTGCTGGGCGGTCGCTCCTGCGCCGTCGTACTGGACCGGGAGGACCCGGCCGGGCCCCGCCTCGTCGGCTTCCTGGAGGACGGATCCGGCGGATCCGGCGGATCCGGGGCGGACGGTTCCGGGGCGGACGGTTCCGGGGCGGGCTTCGACGAGCAGGCGCTGCACGCCGAGCTGAGCCGTCGACTGCCCGGCCCCCTCGTGCCCGCTCGGTGGGCCCTGCTGGAGGCGATGCCGACCCTGCCGGGCGGCAAGCCGGACCGCGCGGCGCTGTCCCGACGGGCGGCCGCGCTCGGCCCCGAGGCCGCCGCGACGCCCGGGACCACGTCCGGGACGTCCGAGACCGCCGACGCCGACGCCGACGCCGACGATCCGATGACCGCCGTGCTCAGGGAGGGTTGGCGGCAGGTGCTCGGCCACGGCCGGTTCGACGCCCGTTCCCACTTCTTCCACAGCGGGGGCCACTCCCTGCTGGCCGCCGAGCTCGCCGCCTGGCTGGAACCCCGGTTGGGCACGCGCCCGCCGCTGCGGACGCTCTTCCGCAACCCCGTCCTCGCCGACCAGGCCCGGGCCCTCGCCGCCACCGCCACCGCCACCGCCACGGAGTCGTGATGACCCAGTACCCGACCGCGCAGGTCGTCCCCGCCGTGCCGCCCGTCACCACGGCCACGCCCGTGCCGAGCGTCGCCCACGGCCCCGCCGCCGAACCGTCCGCCGTCCTGGCACGCTTCGAGGACCGGGTCCGGTGCGCCCCGCAGGCACCCGCCGTGATCGACTCCACCCGGACCTGGACGTACCAGGACCTCGACGCGGCGGCCGACCGGATCGTCACCGCCCTCGGCGACCGGGTCCGGTCCGGCGACCTGGTCGGCGTCTGTCTCGACCGCTCCACCGCCCTGGTGGTGACCGCCGTCGCGCTCGCCCGGATCGGCGCCGTCTACCTGCCGCTCGGTCCGCGTCCCGGCGAACGCCGTACCCGGGCCGTCACCGAGGACCTCGACGTCTCCTGCCTCATCGGCGACCCCGACGTCATGCCCGGGGAGCACCGGACCGGGGAGCACACGTCGCTGCCGCTGCCCACCGACGGGGTCAACGCCCCCGTCGTCGCGGTCGCGGCGTTCCCCGCCCCCGGCTCCGCCCACGGCACCCGGCGCGCCCCGGAGGGCGCCCTCTACGCCGTCCTCACCTCCGGTTCCACCGGCCGTCCCAAGGCGGTCGCCGTGGCCGAGGCCTCGCTCGCCGTAGCCCTCGACTGGTACCGGGCCGAGACGGGCCTCGCACCGGGCGACCGACAGTCCCTGCTCATCGGCGTCGCCTTCGATCCGCACCTGCTGGAACTGTGGGCGGGCCTGACCTCGGGAGCCGCCCTCGTCCCGGCCCCGGACGACACCCGCTGGGACTCCGGGGTGCTCACCGAGTGGTGGCGCGACGCCGGCGTCACCCACGCGGTGGCGGCCACTCCGACCGTCGATCCGCTCCTGGAGCGTCCGTGGCCGCAGGACCTGAGGTTGCGTCACCTCGTCGTCGGCGGCGACCGGATGCGCCGCCGCCCCGGCGCCGACGTCACCGCCACCGTCCACAACGCCTACGGTCCCGCGGAAGCCACCGTCCTGGCCACCGCCCACCGCATGCGCGCCACGGACCCGGATGCCGGCAGCCAGGCCCCGCCGCCCATCGGCACCGCGCTGCCGGGCGTCACCCTGTGCGTGACCGACGCCGAGGGCCGCCCCGTCGCCCGCGGCCAGGACGGTGAACTCCGCGTCGGCGGACACTGTCTGGCCCTCGGCTACCTCGACCCGGAGCTGACCGCGCGCCGGTTCACCGCTCCTCCGCAGGATCCTGAACTGTCCGGGGTCGACCGCCTCTACCGCACCGGCGACCGGGTACGGATGAACGCCGACGGCAGCCTGGACTTCCTCGGCCGCCTCGACGACCAGGTAAAGATCAGCGGGGTGCGGATCGAGCCGGCCGAGGTGGAAGCCGCCTTCGAGCAGGACCCTCGGGTGCGCGGCGCCGTCGTCACCGCCGTGCGCGACGGCTCCGGCCACAGCCGCCTGGTGGCACACGTACGACCCGCGGACGGCGCCGCCCCCGCGCCCGGGGACCTCCTCGACGCCGTCCGGGCCTGGCTCCCGGAGCAGGCCGTCCCGGCCGCCGTACGGATCGTCGACGCCTTCCCGCTCGACGCCAACGGCAAGGTGGACCGGCCGGCCCTTGCGGCCCGGTCCCACGGCTCCGCACCGTCCCGGGACACGTCCCCGCACGAGGCGGCCGTCACCGCCGGCGAGCGTCTCGTGCTGACGACCGTGCGCGACCTGCTCGGCCGGCCGGACACCGGCCTCGGCGACAACTTCAGCGCGGCCGGCGGCACTTCCATCGTCGCCGCACGCCTGCTGCAGACCGTCGAACGCGAGACCGGCGTGCGCGTGCGCGCCCCCGAACTCCTGCGCAGCACCGACCTGCGCGCCTTCGCCGCCCTCATCGACCAGCGCCGGACCCCGCGGCCGGAAGGAGCCTGACATGACGCTCATCGCCCCGCATCCCGTTCCGCCTACGACCACCAAGCCGACGATCACCACCGAGCCGGCGACCACGCTGCCGGCGCTCCTCGTACGGCACGCCGACCGCAGCCCCGACGCCCTCGCCGTCGTGGACGGCGACACCACCCTCACCTACGGCGGTCTCCTGGGCGCGGGCCGCGCCCTCGCGGCGCGGCTGCGCGCCCACGGCGTGGCCCGGGGCGACCGCGTGGCGCTCCTGACGTCACGGTCGTCCCGTACGGTCGTGGCGCAGCTCGGGCTCTGGCTCGCCGGAGCCGCGTGCGTGCCGCTCGATCCCGCCCAGCCCCGGCCGCGTACCGAGGCGGTGATCGCCGACGCGGGGGTGACCCTCACCGTCGGCGACGCGAAACTGCTCGAAGCGGCCACCTTGCCCGGTCCTGTCCTCGCCCTGCCCGAGGAGCCGCTCGCGAGCGGGGGGCCGGTCGACGACTCGGACCCGGACGGCCCGGCGTTCATCATGTTCACCTCCGGTTCCACCGGGCGCCCCAAGGGCGTCGTCGTACCGCACCGCGCCGTCGCCGAGCTGGTCACCGCACCCGACTACGTCACCGTCACCGGCCGCGACCGCGTCCTGTTCCACTCCCCCATGACCTTCGACGCCTCGACGTTCGAGGTCTGGGTCGCGCTCGCCAACGGCGCCGCGGTCGTGGTCTGCACCGAGCAGCGGCCCTCCCTGGAGGACTTGGCCCGGCACGTCGAGCGGCACGGCGTCACGGTGGCGTTCTTCACCACGGCCCTCTTCCACCAGCTGGCCTCGCGCCGCTCCCGCGTCTTCGGCCAGCTGCGCTCGGTCGTCGTCGGCGGGGAGGCGATGGCCGCCGCGCAGGCCCGGGAGGTGCTCACCGCCTTCCCCTGGCTGGAGCTCGTCAACGGCTACGGGCCGACCGAGACCACCACCTTCGCGACCGCCCACCGGGTCACCGCCCGGGACTGCGACGGGCCGGTGCCGATCGGCAGGCCCGTACACGGGGCGACCGCCCACGTCCTGGACGTCGACGGCCGTCCGGTGGCCGACGGCGACCGGGGCGAACTGTGGATCGGCGGCAGCAGGCTCGCCCACGGGTACACGGGCCTGCCCGAACTCACCGCCGAACGGTTCGTCGACCACCACGTCACCGGCCGACGGCTGTACCGCACGGGTGATCTCGTCTCCCAACGGCCCGACGGAGTCCTGCGGTTCCACGGCCGCAACGACGACCAGGTGAAGGTACGCGGTTTCCGCATCGAACCCGCCGAGGTCGAACACGCCCTGCGCGAGCAGCCTGAGGTGGACGACGCGGTCGTCACCGTCGAGGGCTCCGGCACCGCCGAGGCATCGCTCGTGGCCTTCGTCGTCGCGGCGCCCGGGCCGGTGCCCTCCGGCGGGACGCTGCGCGAGCGGCTCGCCGCCGTCCTCCCCGCCCACCTGGTGCCCGACGTGATCGGCGTGCTGGACCGGCTTCCCCTGACCCCGGCCGGCAAGGTCGACCGGCGCTCGCTGGCCGGCCGCGCCCGGGCCGCCGCGCATGCGGCCGACGACGGCCCGGACGCGCCGATGACCCCGCTGGAGCAGGCCGTCGCCGAGGTGTGGGGCCAGGCCCTGGGCATCGAGGTCACCCGTGCCGGGGACGAGTTCCTCCACCTCGGCGGCCACTCCCTGCTCGCCCTCGTCGTGACCGAGGACCTGCGCGAGCAACTCGGCGTGGAGCTCTCCCTCGCCGAGTTCTTCGCCGCCCCGACCGTCGCCGCGCAGGCGGCGCTGGTCGAGGAAGCCCTTCTGGCCGCCCACGCGGACCTCCAGCCCGAGACCACCCCGGAGCCCACCGATGTCCACTGACGCCGAGTCCGCGGCCGGCGACGGCCGCCTTCAACTCCAGCGGGAGCTGCTGCGCCGGGCCCGGGCCGCGACGACGGGCCGGGACACGACGGCCGGGGACACGAGGGCCGGGGACACGAGGGCCGGGGACACGACGGACGCGCCCCCGGCCACGGAGGCGGGGCGGGTTCCCCTCTCCCGGGCACAGCACCGCATGTGGTTGATGGAGCGGCTCGGCGGCGCCGGCGACTCCTACCACGTGCCGTTCGCCACCCGGCTGCGCGGCCCGTTCGACCCGGCCGCCTTGGCCACCGCCCTCACCTCGCTGATCGCCCGGCACACCATCTTGCGCACCCGCTATCCGGAACGTGCGGGTGAGCCGTACCAGGAGGTGCTCCCGACGCCGCGGACGGTCCCCGTGCACGTCGTCGACACCGACCCGGCGCACGCCCCGGAGCTGCTGCGCCGAGAGGCGGCCCGCCCGTTCGACCTGGAGGCCGGCGACTGCGTACGGGCCCTCGTACTGCGGCACGGTTCGCAGGATCACACGCTCCTGCTGACGTTCCACCACATCGCGATCGACGGAGCCTCGCTGGAGACGGTGGCCGGCGAACTCGCCGTCCTCTACGCGGCGGCCGCCGACGGAACGGGCCGGACCGGGCTCACCGCGCCGCCCCAGTACGCCGACCACGCGCGCCGCGAACACGACTCCCTGCCCGGCCTCGACGCCGAACTGGACAGCTGGAGCGCCCAGTTGGCGGACGCCGCCCCGCCCACCCTGCTCGGGCCGTCGGAACCAGCCCCGGCCGCCGCGGGAACTCCGGCTGCCGCGCACGAGGTGCCCCTCGCACCGGCCGTGCCCGCGGCCCTGCGCGCCCTGGGTGCGGAGCGGAACGCCACGCTCTTCGCGGTGGCGCTCACCGCCGCCTTCGCCGCGCTGCACCGTCTCACCGGCGACGACGACCTCGTCATCGGCGTGGCGGGCACCCACCGCAGCGGATCCGCCATGCGCGGTCTGGTCGGCCTCTGCGTCAACACCCTGCCGGTACGGGTGGACGTCTCCGGCGCCCCGTCCTTCGCCCGGCTGCTGGGACGCGTGAACGCGGCGCTCCTCGAAGCCCACCGCCACCGGCACCTCCCCTTCGACCTGGTCCTCGAACGCCTCGGCGCCGGGGCCCGCGGGGGCGACGGCACGGCCCTGGTCCGCGTCACCTCCGACGTCCTCGGGGCGCCGACCGTGCTGCGGCTTCCGGGCACGACCGCCGAGTACGTCGACGTCCCCATCGGCGGCGCGAAGTTCGCCCTCTCCTACGGACTGGACCTGGGCGACGCCGAGCGCCCTCGGGCACTCGTCCAGTACGACGCGCACACCCTGGACAGCGCGGCGGCGGAGGCGGCCGTACGGGACTACGCGGCCCTGCTGGAGACGATCGCGGCCGACCCGGACCTCCCCCTGGACCGGGCGGCCCCGCCCTCCCCGGACCGCGGCACCGCCCCGGAGGGTCGGCCCCACCTGGCCGAGGGGGTGCTGCGCGCCCACCCGGACGTCGCCGACGCCGCGGTGGTCCGGCCCGAGCAGGGGCCGCCCGTGGCCTACGCCGTCCTGCGCGACGGGGTCGGCCCGGCCGGCCACGAACTGCTGGGCCTGCTGCGCCGGTCCCTTCCGCCCGAAGCCGTGCCCGCCTCGGTCACGCTGCTCGACGCACTGCCCCGTACACCCGGTGGACCGACCGACCCGGTACGGCTGCCGGGCCGGGACGTGGCGGCCGTACCGTCCGGCGCGCGGGCCGGAGCGGTCGAGGCGGCCTTCGCCGCCGTGCTCGACACCGGTGTGCCCGTGTCGCCGGACGACGACTTCTTCGCGCTCGGCGGGCATTCCCTCAAAGCCGTGCAGCTCGCCGAACGGCTGCGCACGGAACTCGAACTGCCGCTCACGGGCCTCGACGTGCTCCAGGCCCGTACGCCTCGGGCGTTGACCGTGCTCCTGGAGGCACGCGCGGCACGGCAGCGCGCCGCGCGCTCGGCGCGCAGGCCGACCCACCGCTCCCGGGAGGTCCGGCCGGGCACGGTCCTGGTCACCGGCGCGACGGGCGGTGTGGGTGCGTTCGTCGTACGCGAACTGGCCGCCCGGGGCCGCCCCGTGCTGGCGCTGGCCCGCCCCGAGTCCGCCCACCTGATCGCCGCCGAGGGCGTCGACGTCATCGAGGGCGACCTCGGCGACCCGGCCGGGCTGCGGGACGCGGTCGCACGGGCGGACGCGGTCGTCCACGCAGCGTGCACCTTCACCCGGCACGAGGTGGACCTCGCGGCGATGGAGGCGATGGTCGGCGCCTGGCGGCGCGGCCCGTTCGTCTTCGTCAGCAGCGTGGACGCCTACGGGCACCCCGACACCGAGCGGGTCGCCGAGGAGGCGCCGCCCCACGGGCCCGTGAGCCCGTACGGTCAGGCCAAGCTCGACTGCGAGGACATGGTGCTGCGCGCCGCGGGCACCGGGGGTCGCGGGGGCGCGAGCGCCGTGCGGTCACCGATCGTCTGGGGCGCGCACGACCGGCTGCGCGAACAGCTGCGTTGGGGCGCCGTCGGCTCGCTCTACCAGTCGGCCCACCAGGGACTGCCGATCGAGCTGCCGCGTGACGGCGCCGGCGGACACGGCTGGTACGGGGCGGCCTGGGTGCACGCGGCCGCCCTCGCCCGGGCGGTCGTCGCCTGCCTGGACCGGCCCGTGCACGGGGTCGCCAACGCGTGCAGCGGCCACGTCTCCTGGCGCGACCTGGCCCGTGACCTCACCGAACTGCTCGCAACCCGGGCGGAACTCCGGGAAGCGGACACCGTCCCCCGGGACCTCGATCACCGCTGGCACTACGACAGCGCCCGCCTGGCCGGACCGCTCCGGGCCCGTCCCGGTGAGGAGCGGCGCACGGTGCTGGCCGAGATGACCGGCGCCGTCCCTCCCGGCAACGGCTGACCGGCTGGGGCCGGCGCCCGGTTGAGGACCTTTCGGTCCGTCGTCACTCTCCGGTGAGAGATCGGAGAGTGACGGCGTCGCGCTCGGCGAGCGCCTGGAATTGGCCCAGGTCGTAGTTGGCCAGGACCGAGTCGAGGTTGGTGAGGGCGCCCACATGTTCGATGAAGCCCTTGGGGTCGTACTCGATCTGAAGCGTCACGCGGCTCCGGGTCTCGCCGAGACGGTGGAAGGTGACCACGCCGGCGTGGTGCACTCCCTGGGTCGTACGCCAGGCGATCCGATCCTCGGCGATCACTTCGGTGAGTTCGGCCACGAACTGCTTGTCCGCACCGGGCAGGGAGACCTGCCAGGCGAAGGTGGTCGGGTCGATCCGCTCGACGTGCTGGACGTGGCTGAGGAAGGACGGCCAGCGCTCGACGTCCTGCCACAGGGCCCAGCTCACCGAGACCGGGGCTTCGATGTCGACGGCTTCGATCAGGGAGGACGTCATGGGATTCTCCTTCTGCTTGGCACGGGCATCCGGTTGACGTGCGGATACCCAGAAGGCCCGGTTTCACCAACGGACGCTCAGATGGCCGCGGTGGGTGCGGTGGGGTGGGGTGCCCGACGGTACGGCGGGCGGGCTTCCGCCTCGTGGGTGCCCGTGCGTACCCGCACCTGCCGTCGCCGCCGAAGCCGCCGCCGGGTCCGTCCGCTGGACCTCGGCGCGGTGGGCTGGAGAAGTGCCGGCTCCTACCGCCTCGGGCGTGTTCTCACCGCACGGAGCGGGTGATCCGCGTGATGCACGCCGCGATGTCAGTGAGGAGTCCGATGACGGGTTCGTTGTCACGGAGTGCGCCGCGTGTCGGGGTGTCGTCGTTCTGGTGTGTGGTCAGCTCGTCGAGGCGCTGGGCGTGAAGCTGTGTGAGGTAGAGGCACACATCGTCGAGGGCGTCGGTCAGGGCCGGTGTGTGTGCGTCCCGTTCGTCGGGCTGTGGTGCCGTCAGGGCCTCGCGGGCGTGTGTGCGGTAGTCGGCGAGGTCGGGGATGAGCGTGGCGCGCGGTGTGGTGTGGACCGTCAAAGCGCCGATGTGCTCGATGAGTGGGGCCGGCGTGGTGATCGTGACGGAGGCGACCGCGAGGGCTTCGGCGTCGTGGCCGGGTTTCCTTCCGGCGTGGTGCCATGTGGTCCGGGCCTTGGCGAGGGCGTCTTCCGCTGTTCGGCGGGCATGGTCCGCGGCGGGCGCCTCGGGGTTGGTGAGCGACTCAAGAGCCGCGTCCAGGTAGGTGGCGGCGGCGTGGGTCGCCCGGGTGGTGTGCGAGGTGAGGCGGTCGTGGTCCCAGGAGGGCCACAGGAGGTAGCCGCCCAGGAGCGCGGCGGCGCTGCCGAGGACGGTCATGGCGATGCGTTCGAGGGCTGATGCCCGGTCCCCGGGGTGGGCGACGTCGCCGATGAGCAGGACCAGGGGGGTGCCGAAGACGACCCAGAACGCGTAGTTGACGGGTCGGAGCGTGAAGCCCGCGCTGATGATCGCGAAGAGCAGGACGGCCAGAACCGTGGGGTCCTTGACGCCGGCGATGAGGAGTGCGGCGCAGGTGCCGCCGATCAGGTTGCCGGTGATGCGTTGTCCGGCGCGTTCGAGGGTGGTGCCGTACTGGGGGCGCAGGACGCGCAGGACGGCCAAGGTCGCCCACTCGCCGTGCGGAAGGCCCGTGGCCGTGACGAGGATGAAGACGGCGGCGCAGACGGCAGTGACGCGCAGGGCGTGGCGGTAGGAGCGGGAGCCGAGGGTCATCGCGGCGCGCAGGCGTGCCGCGTCGAAGCCGATCTTGGGTGGTGGGGCCTGGTGGATTCGGGTGGAAGCGGCTGCCGCCGGAGCAGCGGCTTGCCGGTGCGCGGTCAGCGCGGCGGTGTGGATGCGATCCAGAAGCCGGCGTTGGCGCGCCGCTCCGGCGAGCATCGCGTACGGCTCCTGGCCGAGGGCCGTCCGTGAACGCATGGCGTCGCAGGCGAGGCCGAGTTCCTTCAACGCCCGGGCTGTATCCGGCGGCGCGGTCGCATGGCCCGGAGCGGCGAGCCTCCGTGCGGTATGGGAGAGGTGGTCGGCCAGCGCCTGGGTGGCGGTGGTGAACTGCCTTCGGACGGTTGGTGGCGGGGGGCCGGTCCGGGCCAGGGCCGCGGTGAGGTCGCCCGACAGGGCCGCCTGGCGCAGCAGTGGATCGACCTGGGCCGCCAGGCCCTCGTCGCCGCCCGGGCCATGCAGTGCCAGAGCGGTCTGTTGTGCCCTGCGCAACGCGGGAACCACACTCGTACGGTCGCCGTCACCGCGGCCGGAGCCGGCGGCGATCCGGACGAGGCGTCGGCCGGCCTCCCGGTAGGGCACGGCTGCGGCCGTCAGGACGCTGCGCAGGCGCGGGGCAGGCGTGAGCAGACCGGTGGCGGCGGCGTACCAGAGGCCAACGACCAGTACGAGAAGCGCGGCGCGCAGCACTGTGCCGTCCGAGGGCCCGGAGGCAGCCTGGCCGGCTCCGGCCAGCAGGGCGGTCGCCGGCATGGTGCCCATGCGGCCCACCGTCCCGTGCACCGCCTCGCCCATGGCAGCAGGAAGACCAGCCCCGCCAGCAGGGCGAGCGCGAGCGGGAACAGTCCCGCGGCCACTTCTCCGGCCCAGAACGCGAGCGCGTTGACAACACCCGCCACCGCCAGTCCCGTCGTCCGCTGCCTCCGGGGGCCGCCGTTGTTGGTGAACGCGGCCACGTACGCGCCCAGGCACACCAGCGCCCCGGCCTCGGGATCACCGGCCACCACGCCCACCATCAGGGGCAGGCCCACGGTCACCCCGTTGACCAGTCCCGCTTCGGCCGCGGGTCTGCTTCCCTCGACCGGAGCGAACAACCCGGACGGCCAGGCCCAGCCCTGAAACCCTCTCAACTCCTCTGGAACCGGCCCATCAGCACCGCCTGCTCCAGGACATGACCTTCCATGGCCGCTTCCAGCTCCGCACGCCCCGCAGAGCGCAACAGTTCCAAGTCGGTGTCGAGCGCGTAGAGGGTGAAGTAGTACCGGTGCGGGCCGTCACCGGGCGGCGGGGCCGGACCGATCCACGTGTTCGTACCCCTCGTCGTGACCCCCACCACCCCCACTGCCTCGTCGACTTCGGACAGGCGACGCCGCCCCGCGGGAACGTTCCACACCACCCAGTGGTCGAAGTTCCCGTCCGGTCGCCTCTCCCGCGGCACATCCGGATCACGCACCACCAGCGCCAGGCTCACCGCGCCCGCCGGCACCTCATCGAACTCCAACGGCACCGGCGACTCGCTCCCGTCCACCGAGTGCTCGACGGGGATCCAGCCACCGTCCTGGAACGACGGCTCGCCATCTTCATGGCGGCATCCTCCGCCACTCCGTCGAAAGCGGCTCACTGCCACACCCTGGGCCACACACAACGCCTTCAGGCGGCCGGGCTCGGTGCAGGGCATCCCCCATAGATGTACGGGTCGATTTCGTTGCCCCTCCGGTCAAAAAGGTGGAAGCAGTGACCGTTGGCCCAGACGGTGACCGAATCACGCCGGTGGTCAACCTGGAACGGCTCGTCCCCTAGCTGCGTCCCGGGCCACGATCCGTCTCCCGCAGCGGAATGAGTGACAACGACGCACTCCTCCTTCGGCAGGATCCGATGGAGTTCACCCCAGGGCTCCAGCATCAGATCCAACGGCACTTCGTCGTCGTTGCCGACCACCAGCCGTGCCGTTCTCCCCGCGAACATCTCCATCACCCCTCCTTGGTGGCTCGGACAGCCACGCGTGTACCTGCTTCCTGGGCGCGCACACGGCACGAATCCTGACACGCGGGATCACCCGAACGGAGCGTCCGCGACCGAGTTTCCAAGCACCCCGGCCGGACGAAACACTCTTTCAGGAGACCGGGACGTCGAGACGGCCGAGGTGGTCCAGGCGGCCCAGGTGGTCGAGGTGGTCGAGGTGGTCGAGGTGGCCGAGGTGGCCGAGGTGGCCGGCGAGGAAGCGGGCGGCGCGGTCGAGTGCGGCGTCCGCCTCGTCGAGCCGCCCGTGCTGGAGCTGGTAGACGTGCGGGAGGCCGGATCCGATCTCCAGGGTGGTCTCGACATCGGCGGCGCCCGCGCGCCCGGCCAGGCGGACCGCGTCGTCCAGCAGCACCTCGTTCGCCCCGACCTGGACGAGCAGCGGGGGCAGGCCGGCGAGGTCGGCGAACACCGGGCTGGCGAGGGGGTGGCTCCGGTCGCCCGCGCCGATGTAGAGGTCGGCGTACGCGCGCACGTCGGCCTCGGTGAAGAGCGGGTCGGCATCCTCCTTGGTGCGGATGCTCTCTCCGGAGAGGGTCATGTCGACCCACGGGGAGAAGACGACCACGGCGGCCGGCTGCGGCAGTCCAGCCTCCCGGGCGGCGAGGAGGGTGGCGATGCTCAGGCCGCCGCCGGCCGAGTCGCCGGCCACGACGAGGTCGCGGGGGTCCGCGCCGGCGGCCAGGAGGTCGCGGTAGGCGGCGAGTCCGTCGTCGACCGCCGCGGGGAATGCGTGTTCGGGGGCGAGGCGGTAGTCCACCGATGTCGTCCGCAATCCGGTGCGGGCGGCGAGTTCGCCGGCCAGGCCGGTATGGGTGTCCGGCGAGCCGACGACGTAGCCGCCGCCGTGGAAGAACAGCAGACGGCCGCGGTCGGCCGATCCCGCCGGTTCCAGCTCCAGCGCGGGCCGCCCGCCGAGGACGGTCCTGCGGGTGGTCACACCGTCCGGCGCCGGTCGTGTCAGGGCCGCGGCGTAAGCGGCGCGCTGCTGGGCGGGGGTCAGCGGGGTCTCGCTGCGCGGGGCTGAGCGGAGCAGGGCGTCCAGGGCTTCGCGCTGCTGTCGGGACATGGTGGCCTCCATCGGGTCGGGATGCAAGGATGGATTCCCAGGAATCCATCTGCTCATCCAAACCGGATTCCAGGGAAGATGATTCCCAGGAATCTATCGGAGGTTCTGTGAGACACCTCACTCCGCTCTTCCTCGATCTCGTACGGGCGGAGACCCGCCTCTACAACGCGGTCGGCTCCCGCCTGCGCGCCGAACACGGTCTGACACTCGGCCAGTTCGAGTTCCTGCAGATCATCGACCGGGTCGACGGGTGCCGCGTCCTCGACATCGTGGGAGAGCTGGCGATCACCGTGGGAGCCGTCAGCAAGGCGGTCGACCGTCTGGTGGCCGCCGGCTGGTGCGTACGCGTCGCGCACCCGCAGGACCGCCGCTCCTCCGTACTGCGCCTCACGCCCGAGGGCGAGGAAGTGCTGACGGCTGCCCGGCCCGTGGTGGAGAGCGCACTCGCCTCACTGACCGGCTCGATCCCCGCCGCCGACCTGAAGCGCCTCGCCACCACCCTGGCCGCCCTCCGCGCGAACCTCGAGGCGCAGGACCTGGGCCGGCCGGGCTGAAGGCCGGCACCACGTCCCGGGCAGCCGGCGCCATGACGCCCGATGCCGGGACACGTGCGCAGGCCGCCCCCCGCCCACCCGCGCACGCGGACCGGGCCCCGGGTCGATGCGACCCGGGGTGGGCGTGGTCGGCGTCCGCTCGCGCTCGCCAGGCGCTGAGTTCTGACGCGAGGAGTTCCGCGCGCATCCGGGGGGGGCGGCCGCTGCCGGGAGTCGGGCACGAACGACGGTTCGGAGGTCGCGGGGTGCCGGTCGGCCGGAACGCGCTGAGGGCGATGGATTCTTCCTCGTTGCGCCGGAGGATGGTCGACACCACCCCATGTGGCCGGGACACCGTTCGAGGTCGGAAGACACCGAGCAGGCTAAGGCTGGGCCAGCTTCTGGAAGAGCGCTCCGATCTCCACCTGGTTGGCGACCAGCGGGAGGGTGTCGAAGTACAACTCCCATTCACCGCCCGTGCCGAGGCGCTCCACGATCCCGAACGGGATGTCCTTGCCCTTCGGTCCGGAGACCGTGCCGTGCCACTCCACGTAGGTGGTGGTCCTGCCGAAGGCGGCCTGGCCGGCCTTGAAGCGGACGTCCGCCGTGTCGAAGAACCGCTGGAGGTAGGCCCGCTTGCCGGCATTCGTCGCCAGCGGAACGTCCAGCCCGGGCCCCGACAGCCGTGCGTTCCCCATCCGGGCGAGCAGGGCGTCGACGTCCTCCCCGTTCCATGCCGCCAGGCGGTCCGGGATCTCCGCGGCCCGCAAGCGCTCGGGCGCCGGGCCCCGGGAGGGAGCCCGGCCGGCGTCCGCGATCCCGTTGAACAGGCCCTCGGGCGCCAGCTCCGGGACCGTGTCCCGGAACAGGGCGTAGCGGTCGTAGTAGCGGCGGGCCTGGAGGGTCTTGCCGTCGTCCCCCAGGACATTGCGCGCGATCTGCGGGTAGGCCACCTTGTGCCCCTTCAGGGTGACCTCGTTCCACTGGCCGAACATCATGACACCGCCGTCGGCCACCACGTCCGTACCCCGGTAACGCAGGCCGGGTGCCAGCCGCAGGGAACCGGTGATGGAGGTGCCGATCACGGTGTGGCCGCGCTGGGGCGCGCTGCCCGCCTCCCAGAGGGTGGCCTCCTCGTCGAAGATGTCGAGATAGGCCTTCACCCGGGGGTGACTCAGGTCCCCGACGGCCGGCGGGACGCCGGTCGGCAGCTCACCGAAGGCGATCTGGCGCCGCATGAACGCGCAGGCGTTCGGGGTGATCCGGCCCTCCAGTCGCTCGACCTTGGCGCGCACCTCCGGGCAGTCGCCCCCGGCGGCGGCCTCCCCACCGCCCGGCAGCGCCGCCGCTGAGGTCGCCACCCCCACGACGACCGCCGCCACCACGACTCCCACCACACCACGCCGCCCCGCGAACATCCCGTACCTCGTCCCGTTCCCGCCCGATGCGGCCCGTTGCCGCTCGTGCGGGACCAACATGCCCGTCCGCCGGGGCAGGGTCGATTACTCCTGCGGTAATGGCGGTAGGTGCCGGCCGTCCGCATCGGCCGGTCACGGTGGCGTTGCTGTGTCGGGGCCCGCCTGGTGAACCGACAGCGGAGTCAAGCTGCCCGAGGCAGGACGCCGACGGAGGGAAGTCCGATCAAGGCACGGAAGGACGCCGCATCCCCCTCGCGGTGTCCCCCAGCTGCTTCACCTGATCGTTGGTCAGGCGTCGGACATCCCAGATGAGTCGGGCCACGTCGGCCGTGACCTGAGTCAGGGGCGCGGTTCCGTCGGGCAGGACGATGCCGGTCAGTACGGCCAGGTCGTCGGCGCGGATCCCGAGCACGGCCGCGTAGTCGACCAAGAGGTCGGGGGTCAGTTCCTTGCAGCCGCGGCCGACCTGCCCGTACGTGGCCGGAGACCAGTACCGGCCGGTCAGGGACAGGAAAGTCATGGCTCCGGCGGCCCACCCAAGGTTCCGATTGGCGAGCAGACGCATGAGCAGGCCCCCGGGACCTGGCGGATACTGCAGATACGAGCGGGGCTCCGGGGCCGGCTGTGTGCGGTCCTCCTGTGGCAGCGACGCCGCGAGCCGGCGC
Organism: Streptomyces sp. NPDC057939; assembly: GCF_042887545.1. Classification (NCBI taxonomy): domain Bacteria; kingdom Bacillati; phylum Actinomycetota; class Actinomycetes; order Kitasatosporales; family Streptomycetaceae; genus Streptomyces; species Streptomyces sp. NPDC057939. The sequence continues at coordinate 374,804 of NZ_JBHVPG010000003.1, read as the reverse complement.
AACCGGTCACGGTCCTCCTGCGGCAGCTGTGCGGCGTGTTTGGCGAGGCCGGCCACCCATGTTCCGGCGCGCGGGTCGAGCGGCGTCATCTCCAACGGCAGGTCAACGGAAGCGATGACGAGCAGATCCTCCGTGTGCAGCTGAACGACGGGCGCGAGCCGTCGCAGCGACGACGGGTCCGGCGCTGCACCGTCGAACACCGCCCGCAGTTCAGTTTCCGGGACGGCCGACAGGCGGGACAACTCATCGATGCGCAGCCCGCGGTGCTCTGCCAAGCGGGTGAACAGCACATCGAAACCTGGGAATCCCGTCATCGATTCAGCGTAGACCTTGCCGCCGCTCGATGCTGATCTCGCCCATGGTCGGCTCCATCGACCCTACGAGGCCGGCCCGGCATCGACCCCCGCCCCGGCGCCGGGCGCGTTCCGGCTGATGAGGTCCTGGAGCAACTCGCGGATGGGCGGCGGCATCAGTCCCTCGGTGGCGAGGAGGTGCCACCGGCAGCCGGGGGCGAGGTCGTCGAGGCGCCGGTACTCCCCGAGCTGGTAGAGCAGCACCAGGGCGTCGAGGGCGTGCTGGGTGGGGCCGGTCGCGGCTCACGTGAGTACGATCGACGGCGGCAGGCCCCGGCCCACCACGGCAAGGTGGACCTTCGTGGTCAGCCCGCCTCGGGACCGATCGAGGCTCTGACGCGCCTGCGAGCGGCCCGCATCTTCCAGTTCGTCCGTGTCCGCGTCCCCCTTGTGCGGGCGCAGACGGCGTGCTGGTGGGCGTGTTTGGCCGTGGAATCGACCGAGACGGTCCACTCCCGCGCGGCCCACCGCCTCGTCGCCGACCTGGATGTGTTCGAGCAGGCGGGCCCAAGTGCCGTCCGATTCCCTTCGGCAGAACCGCTCGTACGCCGGCTGTCGGGGCCCGTATCGCTCGGGCAGGTCACGCCATGGAGTCCCGGTCCGCAAACGACACAGCACGCCGTTGACGACCTGACGGTGGTCCTGCCACGGACGTCCGCGCCCATCCACCAGCGGCACCAGGGGCGCCACCAGCTCCCGACCCCGCGTCCCTCAAGTCGCCTCGACCCGCCGCAAGATCAATCATTGGGCGCCTTAGGGTGTGCGGGTGACCCCTTCCGACGCTGGATCGAAGACACGTTTCCTGGTCCTGAACGACTACGGCATGGGCGGCACCTGGTGGTGGGTCCACGCCCGGTCCGAACAGGAGGTGCTGGAGACCTTCGCCGACGTGGAAGTCGTACACACCGAGGCCACCCGCGCGGAGGCCGAGACCTGGGGACTCGACGAGGCCGACATCGACGGACCGACCACACCACCCGGCCTGGCCGAAGCCCGAGCCCAACGAGACACCCAGCGTGGCCTGCCCGGCTTCGGCGCCTTGGCCGGCCGGCACCTGCTGTACCTGAGCCGCCGGTGGGACGAGGACGACGATCCGATGGTCTACCTGATGGAAGTCGGCCCCGACGGTCGTCGACTCCGCCAGGTCGAGCTGACCGAGGACGGAACGGCCTACCGGAGCACTCCGGAGGACTGGCCCTTCAACCCGCCGTGGGTGGACCGCCACGACCCCACGTGGGTGCCGTTCGTGATCGACCGAGAAGAGTTCGAGGCCCGGTGGACCCGAGCCGTTCACGATCCGAGCCGCTGGGATTAGGGCCTGCCCGACAACTTCCACCGGGGCCGGCCGGCTTGGCACGAGCCCTCCTTGCCTCCGTCGGAAATTGTCGGACAGGACTTACGAGCCCTCCTCGTGAACGGCGTGCGGGGCACCGGAGCCGGGGTCGAAGACCGCCGCGACAAGGACGGTGGCGGCGCGTCGTGCGGCGGCGACGACTTGGGTGTTGCCCGCCCGGGAGGTCCAGCCGTTCTTGATGCCGAACAGACCGGGATTCGGCCGTACCCCGACTCCGGTCAGCAGCCTGTCCTGTGGCGGATCTCTCGGTCTCCGCGTTCGGGGCCGCAGGGAAGCGGGTCGCGGCCGTAGCGGCGAAGGCGGCCGAGTCCAGGTTGGGCAGGCCCAGCATGCCCGAGAGGGCCATCGCGGGCCGAGCCGGTCCGGCCGGCCGCCTCGTAGCCGACGGGCGGGGACGCGGGTGGGGTGGTCGGCGCAGGTGCGTCCATTCGATGGACATGTGGGATCGGGCCCTGCCATCGGCCATTCGTCACCCGTTCGGCCGATGGGTCCTCGGGTGCGGGGGCGGTGGGGGGTGGGCGGACGTCCGTCGCGTGTGGGTGCGGGTGGCCTGAGCCTGCGTTTTCTGTCCCTCGTTGCGCTCGTGGGTGCGTGGAGTGTCGGGCATGCCCATGAAATCGCTTGGAGGCTCGTCGACAATGACGTTTCCCAGGTCCGGTTTGCGGTTGGCGGGCCTTCGTTGCCGGTTGGCGAGGAATGGAACTACTTGAAGCAGATCATTTTCGAGGGTGACGGGTTGCCCGAGGCGGAGAGTTTTCTGACGAGCCAATACGCTCGGGTCAGACTGTCCGGGGAGGAGACCGGTCGTAGTTTCAGCTTCGTGCGTCGTGTCTTCTCGGACGTGAGTCTGGACGGTCTGACGGTGCCGTCGGACTTCTCATTCACCTGCGATGGATTCGAGTCCTTCTGCCTGGTCAGTGTCCATCATGGTGTTTTCACGATGCACCGTGGATCCGGTATGGAGGCCCATGGTCCGGGCAGCGTCATGTTGTTGAGTCGCCCTGGCGAGTCCTTCCGGGGCAACGTCACGCAGAACGCACAGACGGCGGTCCTGGTGCATCCATCAATCATCAACCGGGCTGCCGGAATCGATGAGGACGCGGGATGCCCGCTGGGAGAGTTCAATCCGGTCTCCCGTGACGCGGAGGCCCGTCTTTGCGCACTCGTCGCCCATCTGGTCGGTATGGCGGATGCGGGCGCCCTGGACAACCGTCTGGTGGCGAAGGCCGCGACGGACTACCTGGCCGCCGCGATCCTGGACGGCTTCCCACGTGAGGACCCCCCTTCGGCGGGGACGAGCCCGTCGTACGGGAGGACATGGCAGAGGGCGGCACGGTTCATCGAGGACAACGCCCATCGTGCGATCGGGATCGCCGAGATCGCGGCGGCCGCGCAGGTCTCCGCGCGGGCAGTCCAGTACGCGTTCGTCCGGCATGCCGGGATGACGCCGATGAGTTACCTGCGTCAAGTCCGCCTGGCCCACGCGCATGTGGATCTCCTGGGTGCCGACCCGCACCTGGCCACCGTGGGCCAGATCGCCTCGAAGTGGGGTTTCTCGAACGCGGGTCGCTTCGCGGCGTTCTACCGCGACGCCTACGGTCTGTCCCCGTGCGGCACGTTGCGCAAGGAGTGAGAGGGAGCTTGAGGCTGCCTGCGGACCGCACCGGGCGCCGCGGATCGGCCGCCGGGCGGGGAGGTCACCAGTAGCGCAGCGTCGTGGACGGGTTGACTCCGTAGGCGTCCTTGTAGGCGGTGGCGAACCGGCCGGAGTTCGAGAATCCCCATCGCGCGGCAATTTCCTTGACCGATCTCGCCTTGCCGGGATCCGCGGCCTTCAGCTCTGCGTGAGCGCGTTCCAGACGTACGCGCCGTAGGTGACGGTGGAGCGTGCAATCGCCGTGCCGGGCGAACGCGTAGTGCAGGGCGCGCGGGGTCACCCGCGCATGGCGTGCGATGTCGCCGAGTCTCAGGTCTCGGTGGGCGTTGTCCTCGATGTAGCGGACCGCTCGCCGGTATGTCGCACCGCTGCCGTCCCGGGTGTCGGTCAGGGTCGGCTCGGCATCCGCGACGTCGTTGGGGAACGCCGTCAACACAGCGGTCGCGAGGGCTTGGGCCGCCGACGAGGTCATCAGGGGCGACTGACGAGCGAAGGGGTTGGCGAGCACGCCGTCGCGCACGAACAGCAGGACCGCTCGTACGAGCTGTGCGGCGGCCGGGGAGTGCGGCCTCGGCGAGGTGAAGCGGACGGGACGTCCGGTGTGTCGGGAGCCCGCCGGAGCGGTGTCGTGGAGCAGCCGGGGATCCAGAATGATGCCCATCAATTCCAGCCTCTGGACGTTCATGGTGTACGGGCCCGATCCGGGGGCGAGGAAAGCGACGTCTCCTCCGCAGTACGTTTCCTTTCCGGAGGCGCATTCATAGGCGACCGTTCCGGAGTGGATCACCGACACCAGCGCGCCGAGCATCGAATCGAACTCGAAAAAGAAGGAACAGCCGTATTTCGCTTCGTCGAACACCATGCCGTCCGCATCGATGCGCGAGATCCGAGCGCCTTGACCGGGTTCAAATTTTTCGATGCGCGCACTTTCGAACCCCGAATGGGCGAGGAATCCTTCGATTTCGTCCGCGCGATAGGAGAAGATCTGTTCCATACCGACCTGACTGGTTGTCCGCTTCGGTGGTTCACCGGACCGTGAGGCTCGGTCCGGATACATCGATCGTTGCGGAAACCGGGACGGATGCTGGTCGGGCAGCCGGTCTTTCACACGATCGTGTCGCGGCCTTCGCGGCTGCACGTCCGGTCGCCAAAGGGCCGTTCCCCTCGGGCCAGTCCGTGATGGCGGGTGAGGGCGGGGCGATGGGGTTCGCAGGCCGCCGGCCTGCCGAAGGCGTTCTGCATCGCCCCGCGGGCGATGCCCAGGGGCCCCGAAGGCAACATGCCCGCGGTGGCCGCCGGCGGGGGCGGTAGCACGAACTGATGGACCTGCACCCGAAGCGAAATTGCGGGAATGGGTGCGGCCCGGAGCTTCGGTTGCGGTATGAGATCCTCCACAATCTTGCCGGGCAATGAACATCCGGCCGACAATGCCGAATATTCCACGTGCGGGGATTCGTTTTCTGTCCGACGGGACCATCTGCCCTTGTGAGTGGGCGATCCATCGCGATCCTGATTTCCGCCGGCACGGGTTCGCACCTCGGCCGGAAAGTGATCTCTCGGCCGGCCCTCCGCACCGATGGAGCCGTCAGTGTCGATTCCGGACATCGGGCGGAAGATTTCGCCGGCGTGTCTACGGAATTCCTCTCCGGTCTTCTGTATAGATCTTCACGACCCGCCCTGTCACCTCCTGGAGAAGTGGGTGTGGAGGCGGGTTGTCGACGATCCACTCAGCACGAACCGGAGTAATTGATGGCTCGGGACGGAGAGTTGGGCATGCAGCAGGCGCTGGTGAGCTCCGCCGACGCGCCGGCGATCGCGCCGGTGATCGCGTCGGCGGGCACCGGTGCGGGAGCGTTCGCGGTGCCCGCCGACCGGTCGCGAAGGGCCGTCGCTGCCGGCAAGGAACACCCGAGTACCGCCCACGCGGGCAGCGCTGATCAACATCGGCCCCGGCGAGGCGTTCGCGGTCCAGGGCGACCTCACCCGAGCCCCCGGATGAGGATGCCGTTCACGTAGCGCCGGCAGCCTCTCACCCGGCGGCCGACGAACGGGTCGGCGAGAACGACCTCGGCGTCGGCCTACGAGCGCCATGCGGAAGCCGGCGTCACCGCGGGCCTCCGGTGAGGGAGGCCGTCGGCACGTCGGCGCCGCCAGCCGGCACGGACGCGAAGCGTTTGAGCCCCGAGTCCCCATTCCCACTCGCCATACCGGCCGTCACCGAGGAGGCGCCATGGAGTTGCTGAGCCACCAGCAACGTTACAAGACCTCGGTGTTCTGGCCCGAGGACATTGACGGCAGGCTGAACCTCCTGGTCCGGGCGGCTGCGGCAGCCGGTGAGCGTACCTCTCGCTCCGAACTGCTGGCGGCACTCGTAGCCGCCATCGACGTCGCACCAGAACAGGTGTCCGACCTCCTGCGTCACTACCGCCGCCTGCGCGCAGACGCACTCACCGACGACGAAGAACGCAGCGACTTACCCCTCGTACGGACGCGCGGACCGCGACGTGGCACATCCGGGTAGCCGGCGTCCCGGTGGTCTTGGTCGGTTCAGCAGCCTGGTACCGCGACTGCCGCGCGGAATCTGCTTTTATCCAGGAGTTATTTGGTGTGTCGACGAAGCCGCATTTCAGGATCACACCCGGGACGATATTTTCGAGGAATTGTATTTGCTGGGACCGCTTCGGCGTCGGAAGCAGCCTGTCACCCTCGTCGACCGACGACAGCAAGGTTCCGCGTCGGCGTTGCGGGCGCCGGCGCGGTGAGCGGCTCGGAGCAGCCGCTATGGGCGTTCCGGCGGGCGATCACGGCTTCGGCCGGCAGATCTGGGCCGGTCACCCTCCGGCTCGGTCGCCGTCGAGACGTGTGTGCGTGGGGGGGCAGCGCCCCTCCGCCCGTGTCGGAAACGCCGGCTTGCCGGCCCGCCTGACGGCACACGTCCCGTCCGTACGCTGCTTTCGCGTTTTGTACACTCCCACGGGGATTGGATTTCGCTTTCCGAACAGCGACTCAGTCCACGGGAATACCGATTCACACACATGGCACGTAACCGAATTCGCCCCTCTTCGGAGAGGAGCGTTGGTGTCGATCTCCCTCTCCGGTCAACCGATGTGGTGAGCTTTTCGAAAGACGCATCCGCCGACTTCCTGGACGGGCCTTCGGGCCCATTCAGCGCCTTCCGCAATCCGAGTCGGCGGGCGAGGTCCCGGTGGGGCGACCGAGGCCCGCATCGCGACGCCCGTGCTTCACCGCGCGGGGCTTCGCGCATGCGCCTGCCTGCACGCCCGAACCTGGCTTTCCACACAAGAAGAGGAGCCATGCCCCGAAGGCAGATGTATGCGGTGATGGTGGTCGCGCTCATCACCGGAACGATGGCCACTCCAATGGCGTTCGCCGACGCTGCAACCATGCGTTTCGATCAGCCGTACGTGCCGTTGATCCAGCCCGGCCAATCGGGCCAGGCCACCGTCATCGGTACGAACGGAGTGGGGGACGCCTCCATCACGGCGTTCCGGGTGACGGCACCCGACCAAACGACGTTCGCCGGGAATCAGTACTACGTCAATGGCGTTGTCGGCGCCATGCCCTGTTCGCTTTCGAACGCGAACCGGCTGCTGACGTGCACTGCCGTGGTCGGGAACGAGCCCGCCTTCCCGGCGAATTCACGCACCCGGCTGTCCGTGAACCTGACGGTGGACGCGGGCGCACCGGACGGGGTGACGCTGGAGAACGGCGAGTGGGCGATCGACTCCGGCTACCCGGACACTCCGGTCTCGTTCGCCGTGGCGACCCCGGTACCGGGCCCGCCGGGGCCCCCGGGCGAAAAGGGGGACACGGGTGACCCCGGGGTGCCGGGTTCGGACGGCACCAACGGCGCGCCGGGACTGCCGGGCCAGCCCGGTCCTCCCGGTCCCAGCGGTCCCGTCGGGCCTCCCGGTAACGACGGCGCACCGGGCCCTGCCGGAACCGACGGCAAGGACGGACTGCCGGGCACACCGGGTGCGAAGGGGGACACGGGCAGCCCCGGCCTCCCCGGTACGGACGGCACCAACGGCGCGCCGGGCCAGGACGGAGCGCCGGGTCCGGCAGGAGTGAACGGCAAGGACGGACTGCCGGGTCTGCCCGGCCCCGTCGGGCCTCCCGGCAACGACGGCGCACCCGGTCCTGCCGGCGCCGACGGCACGAACGGACTGCCCGGTACGCCGGGCACACCGGGTGCTTCCGGTGCTCCGGGCGCGCCCGGAGCCACCGGTCCGGCCGGCCCCAAGGGTGATCCGGGCACCTGTGACTGCTCGAAGGACCACCACAAGGGCAGGGGGAAGGTGGTCTCGAAGGAACCACTGGTCATCCGCTCCGGCCCGGGCACCTCGCACAAGGCGTTGGGCAAGCTCCAGCCCGGCTCCGTGGTCGCACTCCAGTGCAAGGTGAACGGCCAGAAGGTCGGCGACAACGCGATCTGGTACCGGCTGCCCGAGAACCGCGGCTGGGTCCCGGCCAGGTACGTGATCGACAAGGCCCCTGTCCCGTACTGCTCCTGAACCGGTGACGGGCGTCGGGACCACCTCGTGCTTCGGGGTGGTCCCGCCGCCCGCGGCGCACCCGATTCGACAACCACCCGAGGCAGAACTGCAATGACGACCCGGACAGCGGCCACCCTTGTCACCACCCCTGACGGTGCACCGTCACCCGGACGCGGCTCCGCGGTGCACAGGGACGCCGTATGGCGCCTGCCCACCTCGGTCTGCCGCATCACCGACCTGCTCGGATCCGAGCGTGCCGGCCGGATCCTGGAGCGGGCCATGGTTACCGCCGACCGCACCATGAAGGCCTCGACCATCCGGGACGGCGAGGTCGTGCCCGCCTTCCGCCGGTCCCGATCGGACGGCGCCTTCACCGCCCCCGAACTGCTCGCCGCCATCAACGAGGTCCTGCCGTCCGTGGAACAGGCCCTCGGCATCTCATGCCCGAACAGCGAGTTCTCCTACGGCCTGAACGTGCACAACGACGGCGACTTCTACCGCGCCCACCAGGACGTCGGGGCCCTGGACTTTGCCTCCAGGCGCCGCCTGACCTTCGTGTACTACGTGCACCGCACGCCTCGCCCCTTCGAAGGCGGCGCGCTGCGCGTGTACGACGGAGCGACCCTGCTGCACGCCGACGGACGCCCCCTGGCCTGGGAGGACCGGGCTTGGCAGGACTGGGGCCCGGACCACGACAGCATCGTGTTCTTCCGACCCGATCGGTGGCACGAGGTGCGCACCCTCAGCTGCCCCAGCGGGGACCCCCGCGACAGCCGCTTCGCCGTCAACGGCTGGCTGTGCACTCCTTCCTCCGACTGACCGGGGGCACCCTCACGTCCGCGTTCCCACGGAGCAGGAGAGATGCAGGAATCCCCCACCACGCCCACCGGGCTCCTCGACCCTTCCCCGATCGGCCCGGACGCGATGTGGCGTCTGCCCACGCCGGTGTGCCAGGTTCGCAACCTCCTCGGGCCGCGGGTGTCGGCCCGGTTGCTCGAACGCGCCATCGCCACCGCCGGTGGCCCACTCGTCCCGGCCACGGTCGGACACGCCCAGGAGGTGCGGCGCGAAGTACGCCGGTCCCACGAGGACTTCGGCTTCGCCCTGCCGGAGCTCGTCGCAGCAGTCCACGAACTGCTGCCCGGCGTCGAAGGGGCACTGGGCGTGTCATGCCGGGACACCGAGCCCCGCCACAGCCTGAACGTCCATTCGGACGGCGAGTTCCTCGTCCCGCACCAGGACTCGTGGGACACGTTCCATCCCCTGCGCGCGGTGACCTTCGTGTACTACCTGCACCGCACGCCCCGCCCGTTCGAGGGCGGCGCGCTGCGGGTGTACGACGGTGCGACTCCGGTCCGGCCGGACGGGCGTTCCACGGCCTGGGAGGATCGCAGTTGGACGGACTACCCGCCCGAGCACGACAGCATCCTGTTCTTCCGTCCCTCCGCCCGGCACGAGGTTCGGCCGGTTACCTGCCCGAGCAGGCGGCGCGAGGACAGTCGCTTCGCCATCAACGGCCGGCTGACCCGGTTGCCTGCGGGATAGGTCGGCAGCTACGTTCCCGTCGGCCGCGGCGGCGTCCCGGAGGCCACTGCCCCTGAAGTCGGGGCGCGGCCGGTTTCCACCCGGTCGGCCCACAGCCGCGGGGGCGTCGCAGCGTGTTTCGGGGGCACACGGGGAGCGTCGCCCGCCCCACCGTTGACCAAGATTGGATCTTGTGGACGCCACTTCTCGCTCGGGCTCGGCCCGCCGCGATGCCCGCTGGTCCACCCTCGCCCGCCAGTACCTCCCCCAACGGGCTGCGCCGCTGGCGATCCCGGTGACCTTCGCCTACCGCCGAAGCGACCCCCTGTGCGTCCACGCCGTCTTCCACTGCCCCCAAGGCGACGACGTCACCTGGATGCTCGGGCGCGACGTACTGGCCGCCGCCACCCGGACACTCACCGGCAGCGGCGACATCATCGGCTGGCCCGATCCGATCGACAGCCGACTGTGGCTGCGCCTCGGCCCCTCACCCGGCCACGCCCTCCTCAGCCTCGACCGGGACCAACTGAGCGCTTGGCTGCAGAACACCTTCACCCTCGTCCCGCCGGGCACCGAGGAGGACCACCTGGACTGGACACCCATCCACGAACTCCTGGCCCACTGAGTCACCGACGCAAGCCTCCGAGGACCACTTCGGTGCTCACCGGGGCCGAGTGGAACGCTCAGGCGCACATGGTCGGGGCCTCACCCTGCTCCGGACTCTGCACTCGGCTTCGACGGGCGGATGAGGGGTGTGACGCACATCCCGTCGGGTAGCCGCGTCGCATGACCTCCTCCAGGAATCCCGCGGTCCCGTGGAACGACAGCTCCCTCGGCCTCCTGACGCACGGGTACGCGTGGCTGCCCGGCCGGATTCGCCGGGAGTCCGCGGGCGTGGTCAGGACCCGGTTGCTGGGTCGCCCGGTCGTCGCCCTGGGCGGGCCGGGCGCGGCCCGGTTCTTCTACGACCGGCGCCACGTCGTACGAACTACCGCCCTGCCGAGCCCCGTTGTCGACACCTGGTACGGGCGGGCCGCCTCGCCCGCTCCGGACGACGACGCGCACCGGGCCCGCACGGCGATGTTCGCCACCCTCCTGGGGGACGGGGCCGGCGCCGCCACTCTCGCCGGGCACGTCGGCTGGCGGTGGCGCGAGGCGGTGGCGGGCCGGCAGCAGGACCGGGTGGTGCTCTTCGACTTGATCGCCGAGGTCCTCGCTCAGGCGGTGTGCGACTGGGCAGGGCTCCCCCTGACCGAATCGGCGGCCTCGGAGATGGCACGCGACTGCACGGCCATGGTCGACGGCTTCGCCGTTCCCGGACCCCGCCATCTGCGCGCCCGCCGTGCCCGCAGCCGGCAGGAGAAGGCTCTCGCCGACCTGATCGCGCACGTGCGCGGGACCCAGCCGGAGGCCGTCACCAAGCGATCGGCCCTGGAGACGGTCGCCTGGTACCGCGGCACGGAGGGGCGGCTCCTGGACCTGCGCACCGCGGCGGTCGAGTTGCTGGACCTCGTACGACCCACCGTCGCCGTCGCCTGGTTCGCCACGTTCGCCGCGCATGCGCTGCACCGGTGGCCCGAGCACCGGGAGCTGCTGCGGTCCGACGCCCGGGGCGCCCACGCGGTGGCGTTCGCGCACGAGGTCCGGCGCTTCTACCCGTTCGCCCCGTTCGTCGGCGGCGTGGCGGCGCAGGATCTGACCTGGCGGGGCGAGCACCTGCCGAAGGGGACCGTGGTCCTGCTCGACCTGTACGGACAGAACCACGACCCCGCCCTGTGGGAACACCCCTACCGCTTCGATCCGCAGCGATTCATCAGCACGAACAGCCCGCTGGACCACCTCGTGCCCCAGGTCGGCGCGGACCCGGCCAGGGGCCATCGCCGCCCCGGCGAGGAGATCACCGTCGCGGTGCTCGCGTCCGTCGTCACGGAGCTGGCGCAGCTCGACTTCGACGTTCCCGAGCAGGACCTGACCATTCCCCTGTCCCGGATACCGACGCTCCCCCGCAGCCGCTTCGAACTCAACCTGCCGTGACAAGACGCCTCGCGCGTCGACGCCGACCGGCACCTGGACGTCGATGAGGAGCGCAGGCTGTACCAGCACTACGGCCTGCCCGGCTCCCACGCCCACGGACACGGCAGTGGACACGGGATGACCCGTCGCACCGCCGTGGACGCCCCTGCCCCCGATGTGGGGGTTCGGTTTCCCGAACCCCCACATCGGGGGCAGGCACGATCGATAGCCGCGCCCCGCCCGCCGAGGATGAGGTCATGGCTGAAACAGTGACAGGGATCGGTGCGGGAACCGCCGCGCGGGCGCAGGACCTGCACCGTGAGTACGGGCGCGGCACCGCAGTGGTACGGGCGTTGCGGGGGGTGTCGGTGGACCTCGCACCCGGGACGTTCACGGCAGTGATGGGGCCGTCGGGTTCCGGCAAGACCACCTTGCTGCACTGCCTCGCGGGGATGGACCGGCCCACTCGGGGCTCCGTGTGGTGGGGCGGTACCGAGGTGTCCCGGCTGCCCGAGCGGCGGCTGGCGGAACTGCGGCGGAGCCGGGTCGGGTTCGTGTTCCAGGCCTTCAACCTGATGCCGGCGATGACGGTCGCGCAGAACGTCGAGCTGCCCGGCCGGCTGGCCGGCGAGCGGCCTGAGCGCGGTCGGGTGTTGGACGCGCTCGCCCGGGTGGGGCTGGCCGGGCGTGAGCGGCACCGGCCCGGGCAGCTGTCCGGCGGGCAGCAGCAGCGGGTGGCGATCGCCCGAGCAATGGTCTCCAGCCCTCAGGTGCTTTTCGCCGACGAGCCGACGGGCGCACTGGACCGGGCCACAGGCCACGAGATACTCGCCCTGCTGCGTGCCGATGTGGACCGGTACGGCCGAACCTGCGTGATGGTGACCCACGATCCGGTCGCCGCCGGGTACGCGGATCGGGTGCTGTTGCTCGCCGACGGCCTGGTGGTCGACGAGTTGGACCGGCCCTCCGCCGCCGTGATCGGCGCGCGCCTGAGCCGTCTGGGCGGGTGAGCACGATGACCTCGATCGCCCTGGGGCAGATGCGCCGGAGTCCGGCCGCTTTCGTCGGTCTGGCGGTCGCGCTCTTCCTCGCCATCGCCACCCTGACGCTGTTCGGCACCTTGTTCGCCACCGAGGTCACCGCTCCTGCGGCCGTCCGGAAGGGGGTCGTAGGGCCCGGTCTGATGGTGATCGCCGGCGCCTTCGGTGAGATTTCCGTTCTGGTCGCGTTCTTCGTCGTGGTCAACGCGTTGGGCTTCGCCATCCGTCAACAGCACCGCGAGCTGGCCCTACTGCGCACCATCGCGGCGACGCCCCGTCAGGCACGGCGGCTGGTCCGTGGCCAGGTCGTCGCGGCCACCTTGCTGATGACCGTGCCGGGTTGGGTCGCCGGCGCGGGGGCGGCCCGTATCGTCCTCACCGAACTGCAGCGGCGAGGGATGGCGGCGTCGGGCCTGCGGGTGCCGGGGACACCGGTGCCGATGCTGATCGCGCTGGTGGCCGTGCTCGCCGTCGGCCTGGCGGCGTCGGCCGTCGCGGCGAGCCGGATCTCCCGGATCGCTCCCGCGGTCGCCCTGACCGCGACCTCGACCGAGCACGGACGGACGGGCGCGCTGCGGCTGCTGGCCGCGATCGTCGCGTTGGTGGGCGGCGGCCTACTGCTGCGACTGGCCGCGACGCGGCCGGCGGAGCAGCTGGACAAGGCAGGGCAGGCAGCATTGCTCGGTTCGCTGGTGCTGCTGATCGCGGTGGCCCTGGCTGGGCCGCTCGCGGCGCGCGTCCTGGCGGCCGCGTTGGGCGCGCCGATACGGGCCCTGATGCCCGGTACGGGGTGGCTGGCCGACGCCAACCTGCGCGGGTACGCGCGGCGGCTGTCGTCCGCCGTGGTACCGATCGCGCTGCTCGTGGGCCTTTGCGGCACCATGATGATCATGACGAGCACTGCCGAGCACGCAACGGGCGCGACAGGTACCAGCGTCACATCCGCCACGGATGTCTGGTTGCGCCAGGCCGAGTTGGCACTGCTGACCTGCTTCGCCGCCGTCTCCACCGTCAACACGCTGATCGCCGTGACCGCCGACCGCCGCCGCGAGTTCGCCCTGCTGCGACTCGTCGGCGCGACCCGGTCGCAGCTTCTGCGCATGCTGACCGCGGAGGCGGGACTGACCTCGGCGGTGGCGGTGCTGCTCGGCTCAGCGGTCGCGGGAGCCGCGTCGGCGGCGTTCAGCACAGCGGTGACCGGCTCGGCGATGCCCTCCGTGCCAATGGCATCCTGCGGCTGGATCGTCGCGGGCGCGGTGGCGCTGACCATGCCGAGCATTCTGGTCACGGGCCTTCGAGCGGTTCGTGGTCCGGCGGCGGAGTTGGTGGGCGGTGGCCGTGACTGAACGGAGCGGCGAGCCGGTTCGCGAGGGTGCGGCCGGCGAACGGACGCCCACCCACCCGGGCCCTCGGGCCGTGACGAGCGCGCCGCCCGCCGGGTCGGCGCCGTCCCTCGCCCTTGGCCGGCCGGCCGAGGTGCCCGGGGTGGAGGTGGCTGGGCAACGACGGTACTTCTCCGTTCGGGGCCGCGAATGGGCCTTCGCCGTTGTCGGGCTGCCGCTCGCCCTGCTCGGCAGCGTGTACGCGCTCGCCGTCGTGTACGTGGGTGCTCTGCTCTCGCTCACCGTGCTCGGCCTGCCGTTCGTGGTCGCCGCACTACTGGGCGTGCGTGGTTTCGGCACCCTGCACCGGTGGCTGGTCGGCCGGTTGCTCAGGGAGTCCATCGAGGCGCCGGCCAGATTGCCCCGCCCGGCGGGTGTGATCGCCCGCGGCCGTGTCGTGCTGACCGACCCGGTCGCTTGGCGGACGTTGCTCTACCTGGTGCTGCGGTTGCCGCTGGGCGTGCTCGGGTTCGCCGCCGCCGTGGCGCTTCCCCTCGGCTGTGGCTGGCTGATCGGCTTTCCGCTCTGGGCGCGCCTACTGGACCCGGCCCCAGGGCCGTCCGCTTCGATGGCTGCCGCTTCCGTTCTGCTGGGCTCGGTCCTCCTGTCCGCGGTTCCCGGTGCGGTCCGGGTGCTGAGCCGGGCGAACCGGTGGCTCGCCCGGCTACTGCTCGGCCCCGCCCGCGCCCAGCGGCGTGTCAGGGAGTTGGAGACCGCGCGTACCGTCCTGCTCGCGGATGGCGCCGAGCAGCTCCGCCGCCTGGAGCGTGACCTGCACGACGGCACCCAGGCCCGGCTGGTCGCCCTGGCGATCACGCTCGCGCTGACCGAGGACGCGCTCGATCCCGCCGGCCCGAACCTCGAACGGCTGCGCACCCTGGTGGGCCGGGCCTGCAGCCAAACCGACGAAACCATCGCCGAGCTGCGACGACTCACCCAGGGCCTGCACCCGGTGACGCTGGACGGTGGCCTGGACCAAGCGCTGCCCGGCCTCTCCGCCACCTCGCCGGTGCCGGTCACCATGCGCCTGGACCTGCGGGAACGCCCTCATCAAGTGGTCGAACGGGCCATCTACTTCTGCGCCGCCGAGCTCCTCACCAACGTCGCCAAGCACAGCGGTGCCCGCTCGGCCGAGCTCACGGCGAGCACGGCCGACGGCCGCATCCGCTTGATGGTGCGCGATGACGGCCGCGGTGGTGCGGCGCTCGGCGGCGGCACCGGGCTCACCGGTCTGGCCGAGCGGCTCGCGGCGGTCGACGGCGTCCTGCGGGTCGACAGCCCACCGGGCGGGCCCACCACGGTCACCGCCGAGCTGCCGACGCACCTGTGACGACGGATCAGCTCCCGCTTTCGGTCAAGTAGGTCAGGACGGCCTTCACCCGCCGGTTGTCGGTCTCCGTCGCCCGCAGGTCGAACTTGGTGAAGACGGCGGCCACGTGCTTCTCCACCGCCCGCTCCGACACTACGAGCAGCGCGGCGATGGAGCGGTTGGAATGGCCCTGTGCCATCAGCTCCAGCACTTCGCGCTCACGCGGCGTCAGAGTGTCCACCCGGCAGCGCTGAACCCCCCGCATCAACCGGGTGACCACCTCCGGGTCGAGCGCCGTGCCCCCATCGGCGACCCGGTGCAGTGCTTCGACGAACTCGGATGTACGGGCGACGCGTTCCTTCAGCAGGTACCCGATACCCGCCGCACCTTCGGCCAGGAGCCGGGAGGCCCACACGGTCTCGACGTGCTGGGAGAACACCAGGATGCCGACCTCGGGTGTCCTCGCACGGATCTCGACGGCGGCACGGATGCCCTCGTCGGTGTGTGTGGGCGGCATCCGTATGTCCACCACGGCCACGCAGGGCCGGTGCTCGGCCACTGCGGCAAGCAGCTCGGGCGCAGTCCCCACGGCCGCCGGCACTTCGCATCCGCGAGCCTCCAGCAACTCGACCATGCCGTCGCGCAGAACGACGGAGTCCTCGGCCAATACGACGCGCAGCTTCCTGTTGATCACGACACCATTATCGATGTGCGTTGCATGCCCGGCGCGACGATCGGGTCGTCGCCGGTCCTGGTTGAGTTGCCGGAGACCGCGGCAGGCGCGGGCCTTCCCCCGGAGGCCACCCGCCTTCGCCGATCCGGTGTACGTGGCCGACGCGTAGTGGGGTCCGGGAGGCGTTCGGGTCACGGTGGTCGGACGTGAGGCAGGATACGAAAGTGGACTCGGTGCGGACTACGCAGCGGACGTCTCCACGACGTTGGAGCGGTATGCGCGCCAGTACCGCGCCCAGACGTCGCCATACAGTCCGCACCCGGAGCGATGCCTTTGCCACGCCTGCCTCACCGGCGAGGGCCGTGCATCAACCGCCTCAAGCAGTGGCGTGGTCAAGCCATGCGAATCGACAGACTCGCCATCGTCCACCAGGCGGCACGGGACCTGGCTGCCAACCTCGTCCGGACTCGCAGGTGACCAAAGAGGCAAGCCGTGGGCCCGAGTCAGATGGCGGTCCGACATGGCCCTCAGCCGGTCCGCGTCCGCGGGTCGGCAAGCCCGCGCCTGCGCAGCACCATCACCTGTGCGGTCGGGTGTGCGGTTCGCGGGCGGGGGCCGGTGAGCGCGTGGAGGGCGGCGAGCAGCCGGCCGCCGGCGCGGCCGGGGAGCACCGCGAGGAGGGTACCGGCGGCGAGGTGTTCTGGATCAGCGTCACGCGCAAGTCTGCCGGTGCCGAGTGTCCGGGCTGATGGGTCAGCAGTACACGACGCCCACCGGGAATGCGGCCTTGTCGAGGTACCAGGTGGCGCTACCCCAGCCCGGGACGGTCTGACACTGCCCGCCCTGCCAGGACGTCAGCTTTCCCGGCTTCGCCTTGACCGCTCCCTTGGAACAGTTCAGGATTCGATACTTCACGTCGAACTGCCGGCGCCGGCGGTTGTTCTCCACGACGAGGAATCCGGTCGACTGCGTGCCACAGGGCCCGATTTCGCCTGCGGTTGCGGTGGGCACCGTGACGCCCGTGAGTACGATGGCGGCCGCCGCGGCCAGGGCGGGGCCTGTGGCTGCGGTACGGGGGTGTGGGTGACTGTGTCGCGCGGCATGGCTGGGCAGCCGACGACTATGTGCAGGAGCAGGTCCTGATGACCCCCTCCGCTACCGCGGGAGGTTCTGACACTGCGTGGCTGCTCCCGTGAGAGCCTGCCGGCCCCCGGCGTCACAGCGCGGGGCCCCTCGTCGCGGATCCGATCCATGTGGGTCACGAGCAGGGGCCACTGGCGCGAGCCGACGCCCTCTCCCTCGCCCGGGTCCGGTTCGGGTCCGAGGTCAATGCTGTGTTCCGTCCGAAGGGCCGGCGCACCATTGCTGGTGCGTCAGCCATTCGTACGGCGTACGACGGGTGAGGCCGCGGGAGCGTCCGGGTCCGTGAACACCCCGATGTAACTGTTCACGAGGCGCGGTGCGGATTCCAGGGATTCGGGTCTGTCGGCACCGGTCCGGGCATCCAGGAGCACCGCCCCATCGTCGAGCGTCGCGTAGACCAATCCGTGCCACACGGCCGTGACCTCGATGGATCGGCGGGTTTGCGTGGGGAGGGCCCAGAGTTGCCGACCGCTCTTGGCGTCCAGGCCGACGGTGACCCCATGGCCGTCGCTGCACACGACGGTGGTCGTGACCGGGTCGTCCGCGCAGCGCTCCGGTACGCGCCGCATGCTGTGCTCGGTCACTCGACTGCCGGTCGCCAGGTTCAACAGGGGCAAGTCGTCACCCGTCCCGTTATTCCTGGTTTGGACGGCGACGAAGTGCGGGCCGGCAGGGCCCACCCTGAACATGTCCTCGGTGTGCATTCCACTCCACGCGGGCTGCCCGTCCGCCGCGCGGACCCCGTAGAGCTTCAAGTCGCCCGTCGTCCCCTCGTAAAGGGCGACGTTGCCATCCCCGACCGCGACGGCTGTGACGCGGGCCTTGGACCACAGCAGGGACTTGGTGACGAGGTCGACGGCGGCGACGAAGCTGTGATCCCCCGGTCCGTGTCCGTAGCTGATCACGGCCGTGGTGCCGGAAACACCGACGATGGAGAGGACTGGGCGGACGCCGTCCCTGGCCAAGAACGTGACGGCCTCATTCGTGACCCTGAAACTCCAGGCCGTCTCGGAGGTCTTCGCATCGACGGCGAGGATTTCCAGCTCGTGGTGACCGCGTTCCGTGCCTTTGCCCTCGACAGCGATGGGGAACGCGGTGAGGATGACGGTACGGTCGGCGACCTTTGTCACAGTGGGTGATGAATGCACCAATGCCGTGGCCCACGCGCCAGTTGGACCGATGCGAGCCGTGCGGCGGGTCACCGCGTCGAATCCCACAAGACCCTCGCCGGTACTCATCCATGTCGTCGTCCCTTCCAGAATGAAGGGAAGCGGATCCTTCCGTAACCTCGCGCCCGACCATGGCAGGTCGTGACCCTCCGTCTCGAATTTCAGCGGCGGATCGTATGCCTGCGGCGCAGCAGGCGTGGAAGGCGCGGCAGGTGCGGACACGCTCTGCTCGCTGCCACGGGGAGGGCTGTCCCCCTTGGGACTGCATCCTGACCCGGAGGCCAATGCCAACACCAGACCGCAGGCGCTGAGAGTCCATCTGACCTTGCGAGTTCTCGAACGCATGGCACCCCCCGGAGCCGGCCCGACCAAGTGGGCAGCAACCCGCAGCCCACCTGCCTACCACACCATTGTCATGCCTGGTTGGCCCATGTGTACCTCGTCGACGCAATCATGGCTGGGATCATCCGCTCATCGTCGCTGTGGCGACTTTGCACCGGCCTCACGGCGGGCCCTGACCAACGCGCGCGCTCTCCTGCTCCAGTCGCCTTCGACCGATGGGTCGGGAGCGGCCTCCGTGTTGCTCCGGGTGGGCGGTGTCCTCGGGCTGGATAGGACCGGCGACGGCCGCAACGGCTCCGCCCACGCCGAAGGCCCTCTTCAGCCGGTTGCCGCAACACACTGGGGCTGGTTGTGTCGGCAGCGGCCGCGTCCCCGGTGGGGTCCCATGTCCTCGCGCGACCGGATAACACGTCACGTCGGGTCCTTCAGGATCTGCGTCGGACTCCCAACTGGACTTTTGCGCAGTTCGCTTGGTGAGTGTGCCCGGGGGGGGCGGGCGGTCCGAAGCCGGCACCCGGCTGCGTCTGGAGTGCATACGGATGATGGGGCGGGTTCTGACCGGGCCCGAGGTCGCTGACCTGCTCGAATGCAAGGACGTCACTGTGTGTGGCACGGTCCGCCGCATCGCGGCGCGCGGGTTCGCGCCGCCGGCGGATGCCCCGCGCCCGGGCCGGCCCGCCGTAAAGCCGATCAGGCCTGAGCGGGACGTCACCGCTCCTCGCCGCCCTGGGTGCCGGATGCGCCGGTGGTGCCGGATGCGCCGGTGGGAGGCCGGACCAGGATGGCGACGTGTGCCCAAGGGCCGGTCAGGGCCACCACCAGTGCGATTCCGATGCCGACGACGAGGTCCGCGTGCGACGTGTGGGGGCGGAGCAGGACCGTCGCGGGGATGGCGGCCGCGACGAGGCCGCACTTCGCGAGGGTCGCCCGCAGGACGGACAGGTGCGGGGCTTGCTGTCGTCCCCGCTTCCGGCGCCGCCGCTGCTGGGCCGCGTGCAGCAGCGGCGGCACCACGATGACCAACGCCAGCAGTCGGACGGCGTGCTCCCGGACCGGCATGCCCCGGTTCACGCCCCACGCCGCTCCGAGGAGCAGGCCGATGAGCAGGTAGCCGAGTCGTAGGGCCGCGGGCCGGGGCCACCGCGCGGTCGTGCCGTTGCGGGAGGGCCGGTCACCCGTGGGGTTGGGGCGGTCGGCGCGGATCATCCTCGCTCGCCACGGGCGTCCTCGTGCGACGTCATGCGGGTGCCTCGACTTCGAGGGTCCGCGTTTCGCTCGGCAGGCTGTCGTGCAGATCGGCGACGAGGTCGGCGCGGAGGGAGGCCAGGGAGGGGTCGTCCCACCGGTTGTGCCACTGGTGGGGGTCGTCGTGGACGTGGTAGAGCTCGCCCTCCGTGCCGTCGTACTGGATCCAGGTGGGGGTCAGGACCGCGTCGCCCCAGGTCTTCTCCAGCCCGTTGGGCCGCCCCGCCGTGGACGTGCCGTACGCCGTGCAGAGCCAGCCGTCACGGTAGATGGTGCGCATGTGCATGCCGTAGCCGGGGAACTGGCTGTCCCATTCGCACAGGACCCGCTCGTGGCGTCCCTCCCCGTCGGCGACGGGCAGGGCGCTGCCCTGCATCCAGTCGGCCGGGGGAACGCCCGCGATGGCGCAGAAGGTCGGGGCGAGGTCCAACTGGCCGACGGGGTCGCTGATGACGGCCGGGACGACGGGTCCGGCGGAGGGCGCCGGCCGCCACACCAGCGGGAGGCGCATGAGCGCGTCGACGTGGAAGGGCCCCTTGTAGAGGAAGCCGTAGTCTCCTTGCATCTCGCCGTGGTCGGTGGTGAAGACGACGTCGGTGTTCTCGGACAGTCCGAGTGAGCGCAGGCAGGTCAGGATCCGGCCGCAGGCTTCGTCGATGAGCTCGTTCATGACGTGGACGCGCGCGTTGATCTCGCGTATCTGGTTGTGCGTCAGTCGTTCGGGCACGAAGGCCATCGGGCCGCCTTCGGCGTTGGCCCAGGTGCCTTCGTAGTAGGCGAGCCAGTGGGCGGGCCGGTTCGCGAGGATCCTGCGGATCTCCTCGTCGCTGCCCGGGTGGCCGGCCGGGAGGTCCAGGTCGCGCCAGTCGACGCGGGACATCTCCGATGCGGGCGGGTCCCACGGGTGGTGCGGGTCGGGGAAGCTGACCCAGCAGAAGAAGGGGGCGGCCGGGTCCTGGGCTCGCAGCCATTCGACGGTGCGGTCGGCGACCCAGTCGGTGTGGTAGAGGTCGCGGGGGATGACGTTGTGCTTGGCCTCCGGTGCACCGGTGTCACCTCCGGGCAGGGCGCCGAGGAGGTCGGCGTAGGCGTGGAGGAACTCGCTGTGCTCCGAGGCGATCCAGTCGCCGTAGTGGCCGATCCGGAAGTCGTCGAAGGCCGCCGCGTGGGCGGCCTGGACGGCGTGGTCGAAGCCGCGCCACGAGCCGGTGGCGCCGGTCGCCGCGCGCCGGGTCTCCGTGTAGCGGTAGTGGGGGTCGAAGGCCGGTTCGAAGTGGGCCTTGCCGATCAGCGCCGTACGGTAGCCCGCGCGGTCGCGCAGGTGGGCCGCCACGGACGGGGCGTCCTCCGGGAGGGGGATGCCGTTGGCGACGACTCCGTGGGTGCGTGCGTACTGGCCGGTGAGGAGGGTGGACCGGGCGGGCATGCACACGGTGTTCTGGTTGTAGGCGCGCTCGTAGCGGTAGCCGGCGGCGGCCAGTCCGTCGAGGACGGGGGTGCGGGCGATCGTGTTGCCGTTGCAGCCGAGCGCGTCGTAGCGCTGCTGGTCCGTGGTGATGAAGAGGATGTTCCGGGGCGCGGTCACCGCGCTGCCTCCCGTCCGGTGCAGCACAGCAGGACGGTCGCCGCCAGCCCCCGGTCCCGGTGGCCGGTCGCTTCCTGGTACTGGCCGGACGTCACCATCTTCGTGAACGCCTCCTTGGACGGGTAGGCCACGAGCGCCACGGCGTCCCATCCGTCGAGTGCCGGATCACCGACGACGAGGTGCTCGACGAGGCCGACCCACCTCAGCTCCGCCCCGACGTCCGCGAGCCGCTCCCGGACCAGTTCCTCGTAGCGGCCGTACTCCTCGGGCCGGTCGCTGAACTTGAGCAGGTTGAGCATGACGATCTCCCCGCTCCCGTCGTCCGCGAGCAGTTCGGCGGCCTGCTCGGGGGTGGGGACGAGGCCTGATGTGCGGATCATGAGGTCTCCTCGACGAACGAAGCGATGATCTCCGCCACGCGGTCGGCGGCGTCCTCCTGGAGGAAGTGGCCGGCCCCGGCGACGGTGCTCCGGCGAGCCGCGGGGAAGGCCGTCAGGAAGGGCTCGTCGCCGCCGCGGGTGATGGGATCGCCGTCGCTGAAGGCGGTCAGGACCGGGCGTTCGAACTGCTTGAAGGCTTGCCAGGCCCGGCGTTGGTCGTCCGCTGCCGGATCGTCGGGCGTGGTGGGGACCAGCGAGGGCATGGCCCGTGCGCCGGCCTGGTAGGTGGGATCGGGGAACGGCGCGTTGTACGCGGCCTGCACGGACGGGTCGACCGGGTGGTGGGTGCCGAGCTCGACGACGGCCCCGGCGTCGAACACCGGTGTGGTCGCGGCGAACTTCTGCCACGACAGGAAGTGCTCGGGGGCGGCGGTGTCGCCGGTCGGCAGTCCGGTGTTCGCGAGGACGGCCCGACTGAAACGGTCGGGGGCTTCGGCCAGCAGCCGCAGACCGATCATTCCTCCCCAGTCCTGGCCGAACAGCGTGATCTGACGCAGGTTCAGGCCGTCGAACAGGGCGTGGGACATCCACGCCACGTGCCGTGCGAAGGTGTGGTCCGCCCGGGCTTCGGGCTTGTCCGAGCGGCCGAATCCGACCAGGTCCGGGGCGACGACCCGATGACCGCGGTCGACCAGGCCCGCCATGACGTGGCGGTACAGGTAGGACCAGGTGGGCTCGCCGTGGAGCAGCAGGATCGGGGTCGCGCGGGGCGGGCCCTCGTCCACGTAGTGGATGCGGAGCCGGCCCGGACTTCCGTCCAGCGTAGGGACGTCGACGTAGTGCGGCCTGTACGGCCAGTCGGGCAGACTCGTGAAGCAGTGATCGGGTGTGCGGAGGATGCGCATGCGGCCTCCCGGCCTCGACTGCGAAGATAATTGCAGACTGTATGAAACTTGTCTGACGCGTCAACCCCTCGTACGAGAACCCGCGCGCCCTGCCCGCCCCACCCCTGATCCCCGATCCCTGACCCTGAGTCCGTCATCCCTGATCCCCGATCCCTGACCCCGAATCCGTCATCCCCGATCCCTGCCGAGGACCGCCCCATGCCGAAGGACCCCACAGCGACCGACCACCGTGACGGCCGAGTCGAGCGCGGCCGTCAGACGCGGGCCCGCATCATCAACGCCGTGTTCGAACTCGGAGAAGAGGGCGAGACCGCCCCGACCGTCGCCCGGATCGCGGCCCGGGCCGGCACCTCCGCGCGACTGGTGCACCACCATTTCGGCAGCGTCGAGGAGATCATCGATCAGGCCATCGACCAGCGCCTTCACGAGTTGATCGCGCGCCAGCCCGAGTTGCCGGTGAGCGGTCCCCTCCGGCCCCGCGTCACCGCCCTCGTCGCGGCGCGGGCGGACGCACTGGAATGGATCACCCCGCTGCGGCTGACCACCGTACGGCTGGAGCAGCATTCGGAGCGACTGCGCCAGTGCCGCGACACCGCTCTCGGCGTCGCCCGCGCCCAGCTGGAGGCCGTCTTCGCGGCCGAGCTCGCCGCCCAGCCGGAAGACCGTCGCGCGCTCCTGCTCGCCGCGCTGGAGACCAGCACCTCCTGGGAGGCCTGGCACCACCTGCGTTTCACCCGCACTCCCGAAGAGGCCCGACAGGTCATGGTCCTGATGGTCGAGGCCCTGCTCGCGACGGGACGCCCCTGAGGGGGCCGGTGCCGGGTCGGTTGGGGAGGCGGATCGGCTGAGGAAAGGGGCTGCTGAGGAGAGGGGCTGCTGAGGAGAGGGGCTGCTGAGGAGGTGGTCGGCCGGGGAGGCCGGATCCGCTCACCTCGTGCCAGCCTCCCGGCTGTTGCTCACTGCACGTCCATGGGCTCGTAGAGCACATCGGTCCTGAGGATTGTCTTCGTGCCCTCAAGAATCGGGGCCGAGTCGTGAAGCGTCCGATGCCAGAAGAGGAGCGCATCGCCCGGTTCGGGGCGGTGGGTGCTCAAGATTTCCTCGGGCTCTGCGGGCCGGGACCAATCCGAGAAGTCGCGTTGCGCAAAGGGAAGATCGTTCTGCTTGTCGGCGATGAACCGCGTTCCTCCGCCCACCGCCTCGTACGACAGGTAGACGACGACCGTCAGGAGAGTTCGCCTTCCGTCCGGGGCGAAATAGGGCGAATCGTAGTGCGGGACAAGAAGTCCGCCGCGTTCGTACGTGATGAAGCGCATGCGCGGATTGACGGCCGCCGGCTTCCAGGGCCTTCCGTCCGAATCCGTCGGATCGTCCGGCCCCACTTCGACCGACAGAAACGTCCGCAGCCTGCGGTAGAACTCCGCCGCCAAGGCTTCGGATTCAGCCGTGGCACGGAGGTGGCCGACCGGGTCCCCCTCTGCGTAGTTGGCGGCATCGCCGTCCCGACCCACCGGAACAAAGCGCTGGGAAGCCAGTTCGGCCGTGAATACCTCAACTTCGGCCGGAGTGAGAAAATTACGAATCACCCTGGCATCGACGTTCGGAATCTCCGACTCGATCGGGGCCCATGAGTCATCGGCAGTTATTCGACCCACCGCTTCTTCGGAGAGCTCAAAGGGGTTTACCGGCATTACGAACACGCTCACCGCTCCGTCCTGAGGTCATCGTCGATACCACTGCGGTCGTGGACCCGACCGCCCGGAGCAGCCGCGGGCAACACATGGAGGTGAATGGCGGAACTGCGGGCCACCACGCGCCTGTGCGCATCGAATCCGCGGAGGGAGTCGAGGCCCTCGGAGTCACTGCCCGCAGGGAGCGGGGACCGCCGAGCGGTTATCGTCATGATGACGAGAATAAGGCGTGGTGAACCCACAAAGCAAACGGAGCGTGGCCACGCCGCCGAAGGAGCGGGGAGGCGGGGCAGGAACCGGCTCACGGGACCACCGCTGCGCGGTAGTCCCGTGGGAACCACTGCTCCACACCAGGTGGTTCACGGGCGGGTCCGGTGCAGGGTTGGGGTGACAGGTTCGGTCACGCCGCCTGGAGGGCCGCCCTGACGCAGAGCGTCCGCGCGTTGGTGACCCGCACACCCAACCCCGACGCGATCACAGCAGGGGCGGTCAACCGAGGCGGGCAAGGGCGCGCCGGACATGACGCCGGCCCGGTACGCCGCGACGTACCGCGGCCACGATGCGATCCGGTCATACCGCCAGGAGCGCCTCGGACACCGGTTGTGACCCGCACGCCCGGGTCGGCGCGGACTCGCAACGACCCTGGCGCCGCCAGCAGGCCGACCTGCACGGCGTCCTCGAATGCCGCAGGCCGGTTGTCAGCCGTTTCACCTGCCCGGACATGGCGTCTCTGCTCGGCCATGCATGAGGCTGGTCCTCATGAAAATCAGACTGGGTGGCCGGAATGACGCCGCCGACGTTGCGGCGCTGCATGCCGAGAGTTGGCGTACGGCGTATGCGGGAATCATGCCCGCCGACTTCTTGGACGGCCCTCTCCTGGAAGATCGTGTGGACCTCTGGTGCGACCGACTGGACGATCCTCTCCCGGGGGCCGTCCTGTTCGTGGTGGAGACGGCGAGCGGCATCGATGGGTTCGCGTACTTGATACCCCGACCTGACGGCCGTGTACTGCTGGACAACCTCCACGCCAGACCCGGCCGCACCGGGTCGGGGATCGGCGGCCGGCTCCTGAGCCATGCGCTGGCGTGGGCAGCCGACGAGCACCCGAGAAGGACGGTCTACCTGGAAGTGCTCCGCGCCAACACCCGCGCCATCGCCTTCTACGAGCGGTACGGAGCCGCCCGTACCGATGAACGTGTCTGCCGGTTCGATCAGGGCTTCGAGCTCCCCGAACTGGAATACAGCTGGCCCGTTACGACACCCGCGTAGGCAGCCGAGGTGCGCACGCCCCGGGAGGACGAGGAGCTCCCGATCGCCGGCTTACGACGCTGTCGGCGCCTGGCCGGCGGCATGCCGGCCGTTCCGGGGCGTCAGTCGAGTTCGAGCACCGCCTTGCCATGGAGTCGGCGGCCGAGGAGGGCCTCGGCCGCTTCGGCGGCCTTGTCCCAGCTACCACGCCAGGAGATCCCCGGATCGAGTTCGCCGGTGGAGACAAGGGCGGAGAGCCAGGTCAGGTCGGGGGCGAGGTCGGTGCAGGCGAGCAGGAAGAAGGTGGTGATCGAGCGGTCATGGCGTCCCTGGTCACCGAAGAAGGCTCCGAACGGGAAGTGCTCGCCCCCGTCCGTCGCATGGCCTACGGCTACCAAGGTGCCCTTCTCGGCCAGCGCCTGGTAGGCATCGACGAGCTGACGGCCACCCACCAGATCCACGACGCCGTCCACCGGCGCACCGACCGCTCCCGGCTCCGCGATCACTTCGTGGGCACCGAGCGCATGCAGACCGTCGCCGTGTGCCTCGGGGTTTCCGGTGACCGCGACGACGTGCGCACCGCCGAGCCGGGCCAGTTGGACGGCGTACCGTCCGACGCCGCCGGTGGCCCCGGTGACGAGGATCCGTTTGCCGAGCAGCGGGCCGATGCGGTGCAGGGCGCGCAGGGCGCCGGCACCCGCCACCGGGATCGTGCTGATCGCGCCCGGGTCGGCTCCCGCGGGGGCAGTACCGATCAAGCCGGTGTCCACGGCTCGGAATTCAGCCCAGGCGCCGTCGTGGCCCAGGGTGGTCACGAGGGTGCCGACGGCCGGCCCCGAGCCATCGGCGGCGGCCTGCTCCACCACGCCTGCCGCGTCCCAGCCAAGGACCGCACCGTCGGGTGCGTGTTCAAGGACGTGCCTGATCTCGCCGTAGTTGAAGGACGTCGCCGCCACCCGGATCAGGGCTTGGTGAGGAGCGGGCTCAGGATCGGGACTTTGCCCGAGCCGCAGTCCGGCGGGAGCGGAGCGGTCGACCAGCAGAGCGCGCATGATGGTGCACCTTTTCGGCAGGGGTGGATGGGATGGCGCTTCGGGACGAGGCGCCGCCTGCCCATTTCTGCCACTCAGTGGCACAAGCCGTCAAGTGGCGATCGCTTTCCGGTAGCGATTCCGGTTACACTGCCGCCATGTCCGAAGCCGCGAACGAACGGCTGCCGCTGCGCGAGCGCAAGAAGCTCCGTACTCGGCAGACCCTGATCGACACAGCCCTGGAGATGTTCACCGAGCGCGGCTTCGACGGCACGACGCTCGACGAGCTGTGCGACGCGGTGGACGTCTCCAAGCGCACCTTCTTCCGCACCTTCACCAGCAAGGAAGACGTCGCCAGTGCGCCGACCCAGGACCTGTGGGCGGCTTTCCTCGACGAGCTCGAAACCTGCGAACCGGCGGGCCATACCCTTCTGGGGATGCTGCAGGACGCGCTGCTCGCCGCCCTGGATCGAATGACGGCCGACGGCTGGGCCCAACGGGTGCTGCTCAGTCGACAGCTGGCCGAGAAGGCCCCTTCGATCGGCGCCCACGGCCTCCATTTCTGCGACCGAACGGGCCGCGCCGCGCTCACCGTCCTGCACCGCAGACTCGACCTCGACGGCCCGGGGGATCTACGCCCGCGACTCGCCCTCGACGTACTGATCGCCGCGTTCCACTGCGCACTGGACACCTGGACGTCGCGCCCGGGCACTCCCACCCGAACCGGCCTCGCGGCCAACCTGCGCGAAGCCTTCGCCGCGGTGCCCGGCAGCCTCACTCTGACCGCGGAGCCCAGAAGGGCCCCTTGACCGTGCCGCAGCACTGGCTTTCGTGACTCGACGCGGAGGCCGATCCCTGCGGCGTTGCTCGGCTGGTGATGGTCGGGTCCCCGGCAGACCCCTTCCACGCGCACGCTGAACGTCAAAGGCGGGAAGACTGTTCGGGAGGCAGCGGCTTTGTTTCATTCCGCCGAAGACACGGATCGCGAGGCCACACTCACCCGGGCCGAGGACGTGAATGGTCGGCTCTCTTCACGGGAGGACCTTTGAGCAGGCGCTGCCCGCCGTGGTCCACGGTTCGCAGCGGGGCAGAGTCCGTGTGCGAGGTCAGGGCCGGGGCTTTCGATGACGTCCCGTTCCCGGCGCCAGTGGGTTTCGTCCGGTGATGGGACCGGTCGTCTCGGTCTGGTCGGCGGGCGCGGCTTCGGGGGGCGGGCTGAGGGCCCGGCATGCCGCCGCGTAGTTGTCCACGGTCGTGAGCGGCTGCCAGGCGAAACCGTCCCATTCGAGGATCAGGCGCGGGGCATCGGGGTCGAGGTGTGCGGCGCGTTGCGGGCCGGCTCCCAGGGTGATGGCCTTACGCTCACCGGGTTTGCGCAGGCGCCCTTGGCGGCGTGCGGCCCACTGGTCCAGGGGTTCGTCGTTCATGGTGCTCCTCCGTCGAGCAAGGGCAGCACCTTACCGGTACGGGAAAGCGCGTCGTTCCCTTCTCCTGAAAGAGGAGGAGGGGCGTTCCTGTTCGAACGCTCAGGCAGGCCAGGTGATTGTCTGCCGGTCTGGGGTGACGGCGATCTCGAACCGGTCCAGGGCGGGGGCACCGTCCTTCTTCCAGCGGGTGAGGTGGTCCTCGACGTCATCCCACAGCCGGTCCGAGCCGCCCTGACACACGAGGCACCAGCCGTTGTCCTCGTGGAGCGCGGCCCATGACCCGCCTTCGACGTCGAGAAGGGCGTGTTCCGTGCGGCCGTCCCGCTTGAGGCTGATCCGCTGGGCACAGGGAACTGCGAGTTGAGCCACGAACCGCGCGTCCCAGTCGTTGATGACATCGGCGCCGAGTAGGGCGGCCCGCTCGTCACCCTGGTCGAGGTCGGGGAGAACCCCGAGCGGGAGAGGCGCCTGGGGCCGGGCGAGCATGAATGAGGCCGCGCTGACGATGTCGCCGCTGGGGTGGCGGAAGACCTTACTGGGACAGTAGGCGGGCCCGGACGCTACGAAGCCCATCGCGCCACCCGTGGCAGGAAGCTTCTCTGCGGGGTGCGGGGTGCGGGGTTCGGCGAAGGTGGAGTAGCCCGCGGTCGGCGCTCTACCCGGGATGCGTCACGAGAACGGAGATCCCGGGCCTGCGAGTGTGTGAGCGTCGAGTCGGAGGCGCTCGGCCATGACGTTCACGTGGTGGCGGACGCGGTGGTAAGTGTCCTCCCCGGGGACTGCCGGCGGACGTGCACGGGCATGTCGACCTGGCCGACGGGGTCCCCGC
The DNA here is from genome assembly GCF_042887545.1 of Streptomyces sp. NPDC057939. NCBI lineage: Bacteria > Bacillati > Actinomycetota > Actinomycetes > Kitasatosporales > Streptomycetaceae > Streptomyces > Streptomyces sp. NPDC057939. The sequence goes on along the minus strand of NZ_JBHVPG010000003.1, from coordinate 345,987 downwards.
TCGAACTGGTCGATGGTCAGCGGCGCCAAGAACTTCCCGTCGGAATCGATCAGTTCATGACGGTTCCTCCGCCGCGTGGGATGCGTTGCATCCGGGCGGGCAGCGCCTTCGAATCAACCTCTCGGAGTCGCCGGCCGTCTACCGGCAGGGTCTGGATCTGTTCAGGCACAACGCAACCAATCCGGCTCCTGACCCGACGTCAGCGGGCGGACCGCGCAAGACCCTGATCGGGTGTCTCGGAGTGCCACTCCACTCGAACGTGTGAGTTCAGAATCCGCTGTCCCCGGAGGAACTGACCTGCACCCCCGCTTCGCATATCAGTTCGAAGAATTCCCCCTTCCGTGTCCGTTACGGCACCCGGGCGTGAGGGGTTGTTCGACCAACGATCGGTTCCACGTCAACTCAGGGAGGACCCATGCCGTCAGCACGACACCCCCGTGCGGCTGCTGCCCGAATCGAACAGGCGGGGCCGGGCTACCGGCCGCTGATGAAGGTGGTGCTGCTCGCGCTGCGTTCGGACGGGCGGGTGGCGCTGGTCCGGCGGGCGCGGTGCCCCGACCGGGGGCAGTTGGCCTTGGTGGGCGGGCGCCTGGAGCCGGCGGAGTGGTTGGACGAAGCGGCCTGCCGGGGGGCCGGTCAGCTGTTGGGGATCAGGGTTGGCGTGCAGGATGTCGAGCTCAGTGGTCTCCTGCACTACCGCAGCGAGCGGGGCGCGGGGCGCGTGTGCGCCGTCTTCGCCACGCAGCGCTGGTCCGGCGAGCCCCGCAACACCGAGCTCCGTGAGTACAGCGAGGTGGTGTGGGCCGATCCCGGTGGCCTCCCGGCCGACTCCCGGCCCCTGACCCACGCCGTTCTCAACCAGTACGTGGCGGGCACCCTCTACAGCACCGTCGCCATGCCTTCGGCCGGATCGGTGGCGGTCGAGGGGGCAACAACTGCGCGGGTACCAAGGGGAGACGAGCCGCGCCTGCCCGTCCGCGGAACAGCCGGGCCGATCAGCACCGGTGCACGACCGGATGCGAGGGGGACGAAGTGAGCAAGGAGTCGAGCGGTGATGCGGAACGGACGACGGTGTCCGATTCGGAGCGGCTGCTGTTCGGTGGGGAGCTGGCCTACGACGTCGGATGGGACCAGCACGAGGGTGCGTGGGTCAAGCTGGGCTTGTGGACCATGGCCAAGGGCTTACCCCGGATGGTTGCCACCGGGTTGCGGCTCGCACGTCTCGCCGACGCGCGCGCCCTGCGCGTGGTCCTGGGCGCCGAATTGGGGCGCGGGGTCGCGCAGGCGGCGGGGCTGGTCGCGGTCAACAGTGCCCTGGGGCACATTCTGGACGGTGGTGGGACGCAGGAGCGGCTGACCGGAGCGTTTCCGGCGCTGGTGGTCGTCGCGGTTGTGGCATTGGTGGGTTCGCTGTTCAGGTCGGCGTCCACGGCGGCGACCGGTGAGCTGGAGCCCAAGGTGCAGCGTGTGGCCACGGAGCAGTACCTGGGGCTCGTTCATAGGGTGGAGCTCGCGGCGATCGAGGACGACGAGTTCCACCGGTTGCTGGACGCGGCTCGCTACGGGGCTGATTCGGCCCAGCGGATGATCCGGTACTGCGCCAACACCTTGAACTCCGGGATTTCCCTGGTCGCGGCGGCCGGCGTGCTGACGGTGCTCCACCCGGTGCTCCTGCCGCTGCTCATGCTGATGACCCTGCCGAGCGGCTGGAGGTCGCTGACGATCTCTCGGCAGCGGTACCTCTCCTTCCATGCCTTCGTTCAGCATGCGCGGGCGGGACACCTTCTGGGACAGTTGCTGACCCAGCGGGAGGCGGCCGCAGAGGTCCGCGTGCACGAGGTCGGACCCTTCCTCCTCGGTCATTTCCGGGAGATGGCGGAGAGGAGCGAGCGCGAGCAGACCCGGCTGGCTCGCAGCGCTGCGCGGATCGGGCTTATCGCCGACGGGGCCTCCGGTATCGCGACCCTGCTCACGTACGGGGCGCTGGGGTTGTTGCTGTGGGGTGGACGGATGGACCTTGCGGTGGCCGGTACGGCGGTCCTGGCCATCCGTACCGGTTCTGCCGGCCTGGACGGTCTGGTGCTGCAGATGGCCGACCTGCATCAGGAGTCCCTCTTCGTCGCCGACTTCGAGCGACTGTGCGAAGAGGCCAAGGTGCGGGCGATCCCGGAGACCGGTGAGGATCTGCCCGAGCGGGTGCGGGAAGTCCGTTTCGAGAAGGTGACGTTCACCTATCCGGGCAGCGGTGACCATACGCCCGAACCGACGCTGCGGGAGGTGTCGCTGTCATTCCCCATCGGCAGGGTGATCGCGCTGGTCGGGGCGAACGGCTCGGGGAAGTCGACCGTGGTCAAGCTCCTGGCCGGCCTCCACCAGCCGGACCCGGGTGGCGGCACGATCTGGTGGGACGACGTGGATGCCGCCGGGGCCGACCGCAGCCAGATCTTCGCCCGCGTCGGGCTCATGTCCCAGTCCTTCTTCAGGTGGCCCTTCACCGTCCGCGTCAACATCGGCATCGGAAATCCGGCGCTCCCCATCGATGACCGGGCGGTGCGGGAGGCTGCGGCGTTCTCCGGGGCCGATCGCTTCATCGCCGGTCTGCGGCGCGACCTGTCCACTCTGCTCGGTCGCGGCTACCGGGGCGGGCAGGAGGCCTCCGGTGGGGAATGGCAGATGGTCGGGATCGCCCGAGCCTGGTACAAGAGGGCACAGATTCTGGTGGTCGACGAGCCGACGAGTGCGCTCGACGCCGTTGCCGAGCAGCGGGTCTTCGAGCAGATTCGGGCTCTGGCCGCGGCCGGGCAGACCGTGGTGCTGATCACCCACCGCCTCCATTCGGTGCGTCACGCGGATGTCATCCACGTGATGAAGGACGGGCGGCTCGCCGAGTCCGGAACGTTCTCCGAGCTGATGGAGGAGGGTTTCGGCACGGGGGAGTTCCGCCACGCGTACCGGATTCAGGCTGCCGCGTTCGCCGATTCCGTGCCCGGCCCGCGTACGGAGTCCGCGCCCTCCGATGTGGAGGAGAGGTCGTGACGCGGACGCGTCCCTCGCGGTTCGGGCCGGGGCTCAGCCGGTCCGTATCCCGGGCGCGCGGAGGCGGTCCGTACGAAACCGGTCGCCACTCGCCTCCCTGGCGCCCGTAGCGTCCGTGGCACCCGGCCTCTTCGCCGGAGGCCCGCGGCCCCGTGCCGGCTCCCCCGGTCCAGCTCGCCCACCCACCTACTCCGTGAGGTCCCTTTGTCGCCCTCCGACGCCCACATCCGCGAGCTCCTCACCGCCTACCTGGCACGCAATCCCGCCGAGGCCGACCAACTGGCCGACCTGTCAGCTGCGCTGGAGGCCGGAGCCGAGCTCACGTCCCGCACGACGCACCCCGCTCACATCACCTGCGGCGCGGTCGTCATCGACTCGAACAGGCGTGTCCTGCATGTGCATCACAACGCCAGCGGCAAGGTGCTCGTACCCGGCGGGCACGTCGAGCAGGACGACCGCACGCTCCTCGGCGCAGCACTTCGTGAGGTCCAGGAGGAAGCCGGCATCCCGCCCGGCGCCTTGTGCGCCACCGCCGCGTTCGGGCACGAGCCCATCGATGTCGACGTTCACGACATCGACGCCAACGCGGCCAAGGGTGAGCCTGCCCATCTGCACTACGACTTCCGGTTCGTGTTCTGCCTCGCCGACGACACCGTCGACGTCGTGCCGCAGGCCGAGGAGGTCTCAGGCGCGCAGTGGCGTCACTTCCATGAGGTGACGTCGCCAACCCTTCGGGCCAAGCTCGAAACCTCCGCACTTGACGGCCGGATCGAACCGGTGAACGCGGCCACCATGATTCACGACGGTCGAGGCCGATACCTCCTGCACCTGCAGGACGACATCCCGGGCATCTGGGAGCCGGGGTCCTGGTCCCTGCTCGGTGGTGGTCGCGAGCCCGGGGACGTGTCGCTGGAGGCGACCGCCCGACGCGAACTCCAGGAGGAGGCCGGACTCGCGCTGCCGGTGCTGGAGCCGTTCGCCGTGGAACGGGCCACCGGCACCGACGGCATGGCCGTGCCGATCCAGATCTTCTGCGGGCAGTGGGCCGGTGATCCAGCCGGTCTCGACCTTCACGAGGGGGTCATGCTCGCCTGGTTCCGCCCCGAGACGATGCCCCGGCTCAGGCTGAGCCCGTCCACCCTCGACCTCGTGCGCCGGCACGCGACCCGGCAAGCCGCCGGCACCCTGCCCGAGACGGCGCCCGCGTCCGCTGTGGAACGACGCCGCAGGTCACGGGCGGGCAGTGGCAGCGTCCCGCACATCGTCGGCGTCCACCTCCACCTCCAACGCGAGGACGGCAGGGTCTTCCTCGGACTGCGCCACCCGACCTGCGCGTTCGCCCCCTCCACGTACCACTTCCTCGCGGGCCACTGCGAACAGGAATCGGCGGTCGGCTGCGTGGTGCGGGAGGCCCGGGAGGAAGCGGGACTGCTGATCGATCCGAAGGATGTGGAACTGGTCCACGTGGTGCACATGGTCGACCGGCCCGGGGCCCAACCGCGGATGGGACTGGTCCTTCAAGCCCGGCGGTGGCAGGGCACGCCCGAGGTCCGCGAACCGGACCGCTGTACCTCCTGGGGCTGGTTCGACCCGGGCCGGCTCCCCAGCCCCATCGTGCCGTACGCCGCGGTCGCCATCGAAGGCATCCGGGCCGGCCGCGTCTACAGCGAGCTGGGCTGGACCTGACCCCACCTCTCCCGCCCCGCTCCTCCACTACCTGCAACGCCGTGACGGTCGCTGCCCGCCTCATCCCGAGCTCGTCGAACGCAGACAGCAGGCCTTGACCCGTACCCGTACCCGTACCCGTACCCGCGCCGGCGCCGGCGCCCGTCGCGACGGGATGTTCGTGGGAACCGAACCAGTCACCGCATCCACCGCACTCGAACAGAACAGGAGCAGCAACGTGGGTTACGTCGTCCGCGAGGAATGGCAGCAGCACTACGCCGACGGGAAGGGGTTTCGACCCCTCGGCGATGCCGAGCGGGTGCTGCTCGCCGAGCACGTTCGCGCGCCGGAAAGCGGCGGGCGGGCCCTCGATGTGGGATCCGGGACCGGGGAGCTGGCCATCCACCTCACAACGCTCGGCTACGAGGTGGACGCCGTCGACTTCGCCTTCAGTGCGATCGAACGCGCCCGCCGGGAACACCCGGAGCCGGAGGGCGTGCGTTGGATGTGCCTGGACGTCGAGAACGCCGACCCGGCCGGCCTGCACCCGGACGGCTACGACCTGATCACCTTGCGCCTGGTGGTGCCGTTCCTGCTCGACCGCAGCCGTGTCCTGCACAGGCTCGGGAAACGGCTGAGGCCCGGCGGTGCCCTCGTGATCATCACGCCCACGGCCGAACGGATGGCCAAGGAGCACCGGGACATCGCCCTCGACGAGACGGAGATCCGGCAGATCGGCGGAGGCTGGAAGGAGTCTCTCCGGCTCGACGCGGAAGATCTCGCGGTCCTGGTGCTGCGCGGCTGCTGCCACACCGGTACGACGGCGGTCGAGAAGCCACCGACGACCGGTCACGCCCTGACCGGAGCCGTGGCCGTGGTCACCGACCCTTCGGGCCGGGTCCTGCTCGGCAGGACCACCCGCGGAGTGTGGGAGCTGCCCGCGGGAAAGACCAACGGGTCGGAGGACTTCGCCGCGGCGGCCGTGCGGGAGCTCTTCGAGGAGACCGGTCTGACGGCGGCCGCGTCCGACGCTCATGTGGTCACGATGCTCGTCGACGACAGCCACGGCATGCCGCGTCTCACCGCCGTCGTCCGGGTCACCGCCTTCACCGGCACCCCGACGAATCCGGAGGAGCGGCTCTTCGACCGGTGGGAGTGGCACGACCTGCACTCTTTGGCCTGCCTCGGGCCCGTGTTCACGCCGGCCGCCCAGTCACTGGAGGCCGTCTGGCCCGGGATCCTTCCCGGCCTGCCGGCCATCCACTCCCATCCGCTCGCCACCGTCCACCCACCCGTTCCCGGCGAACCCGCGGAGGCCGTGCGGTTGCGCGAGCAGATGGCCGACGCCGTCATCGGCGGCGGCTGGGCCCCTTCCGAGCCGGTCCGAGAGGCCTTGCGCATCGTCCCCCGTCACCGGTTCGCGCCGGAGATGGACCTGAGGACCACGTACGACGACGACCTGGCGGTCGTCACCCGCCGCGACGACGCGGGCCGAGCCATCAGCTCGGTGTCCGCGCCGTGGCTCCAGGCCGACATGATCGAAGGTCTGCGGCTCACGCCGGGGGCGCACGTGTACGAAGCGGGCTCCGGCGGCTACAACGCCGAGCTGATCGCCCACGTCGTCGGCCCGGAAGGTTCGGTCGTCAGTGGCGACATCGACCCGTACGTCGTGCGCCGCACCCAGCGGTTCACCGCGGAAGCGGGCAGCGGACGAGTCACCGCCTTCCAGGGCGACGCGGCCTTCGGCGCCCCGACGAAGCTCGTTCCCCGCGGCGGGTTCGACGCCTCCGTGATCACCTACAACGTCCGGGACATCTCGCCCACGTGGCGCGAGCAGCTCGCCGAGGACGGTCACCTCGTCCTACCTCTGGAGATCCACGGCTACACCCGCGCGATCAGCTTCCAGCGCCGAGGAGACGTCCTCCACTCACGGAGGTTCACGTACTGCGGCTTCGTCCGTGACCAGGGACGGCACGGGCGGACCGCTCCGCTCGTGGACCTCCTCGACGGCGAGCTGCAGCTCCGGTTCGAGGACGGCCCCCAACTGCCGACCACGGGCCTGGAGGACGCGCTGCGCGGACCACGCCACGAGGTCCCCACCGGACTGGTCATGGGGTTCCGCTTCGACTTCTCATCGCTCCAGCTGTACGCGGCCACGACGCTGCCGGGGTTCTGCCGGCTGGCCGCGCACGTGGACAAGGGCTCCGGCGTCACCCTGATCGCCGAGGGATCCGATGCCCCGGCCGTGCTCGCCGACCGGTCGATCGCCTACCTCGTCCACGTACGGACCCACCACGGGGACACCCCGCAGGAGAGCGAGTGGGAGTTCGTCGTCCACGCCTTCGGCGACCAGGGCCCCCGCCTCGCGCAGCAGCTGCGGGACACGGTCAGGGCCTGGGACCGCGACGTGCGCGCCGGCTCCGAACCCGCCCTGTCCGTCCACCCGGCCGGCACCCCCGATCATCGACTGCCCGCGGGGGATGTGCTGGACAAGCCGCTGTGCCGGCTCGTGTTCCAGTGGCCGGGACGTGACGGCCTCCTACCCGCACCCGTTACTTGGCGAAGTGCCAGGTGACATCGATCTTGCGCTTGTCGAGCGGGGCGAGTGCCTTGAACGCACCCGGGGTGAGGTCGAGACCGTACCGGCTCGCCCCCGGAGCCTCATCGAGGACCGTCGCCGTGATGGACTTCCCCTTGTAGGTGATGACGATCTTGCGCCCGCAGTTGCTCGACGGGTAACCGGGCCCGAACATCGTGGGGTCGAGTGCGACGGCGCGGTCGCTGTCCTTGATCACCTTCCCGCACGCCCCCATGCCGGGGGAGAAGAACGTAGCCGAACCCTTGTGGGTCTCAGTCGGCTTGTCCGGCTGCGGAGACCCGGTCGTGGTCTTGCTCGGCTTGGGTGGGGGTGTGGTGGTCCTGCCCGGCTGCGGGCTGCCCGACGGAGCGGGCGTCTTGCTCGGCTTCGGCGGCGGCGCCGTCGTGCCGCCGGCTTGCGGAGCGAGGGTGGAGCCGGCCGGCTCCGCGACGACCGTGGCGCCCGGCTCGGCCGCGACGGTCGCGGCCGGCTTCGCGGCGACCGTCGCGCCCTGGGCCGAAACGGCGGTGTCGGCGGTCTCCGAAGCGGAGGCGGTGGCTACGGTGATCACGGCGCCGGAAGCGGCGGCGAGCACGGCAGCCGCGACGGCGGCCTTGGCAAATTTTGCTCTCATCGTTCTCTCTCCGAAGGTGTTGCCTTCCAGCGCTGCTCGCGGGAAGTGACTGACGGTGTGCCAACACGCGCACGATCGGTTGCGTCCAACGTTCTTGCCGACGAACGGAATCGTCCGAAGTCCACAGCGGACCCCGATCACGAATGCCGTCGACCGGTCAGTGCCGTACGGCGGACCGACCCCGTTCGAACACCCGCCCAGGGATCGGCTGCGGGCCGGTCGACGAGCACTCCGTACCGCGGGTTGCCCGGGGCCGCCAGGAGGCCCGCGGTGCCGTCGAGGGGGCGTGCCCGTGTCGGACCAGCCCGTCCGCCCGCAGCCGATGCCTCGGGGCGGTTCCACGGTCCCGTACCGCGTCGAGGGGCAGAGGGTGCTGCGAAGCGACGTGTCGACGTCTTGAGCCGAAGGCGCCGGCGCGATGCTCGCGCGCCATCGCGGGCAGGGCTGCCGCCATGGCGCTTCGGATTCTCATGAGGGAGCTCTCTCTCGCCCGGCGCCTGCCGGAGACGTGCTGTGCGTGTGCCCCCAGCCAACCGGCAGCAGCGTGCGCAGACCATGCAGTTCCACCCGCAAAACTCCGCCCGGGCTACTTTTGCGGGCCCCGCCAAGCCGTCCTCCGCCCTCGTGGGCGCCGGTCACCTCGATGCGGACGGTCCCCTTCCCGAGCGCGCAGCGCGCGGAGTCCCGCGCTCCGCCGATCGACCCGGGTCGTACCGGGACGGGTTGTTCGTCGGGGCTGATCGACTCGTCCCGATCCAACGACCGTGCGGGTAGCACGGCCAGAACCACTGTCAGACGCGAGGGCTAGGGTCAGCGGCGTGCAACCAGCAGCAATAGGAGACCTCATGTCGTCAGGGCACATGCGTCAGGACACCCCTCCGGCTCCGGCGGCCGGGCCCCGCACGTTGGCGCCGATACCCTTCGATGTCGAGTCGGTCTTTCCGGAGCTTGCCGGTACCGGCCGCGAGGTCACCCTTCTCCACCCTCGGGCCGGACAAACGGGCCCGGCGACAGCTCCATCGGTGGGCCCCTGCTGTGGCCGGCCGACGAGCCCTGGCCGATGTGCACCGAATCGGACCACTACAAGCCGCTCGCCGCGCCCGTCGGACCCGAACCGGTCGCGATGGTCGCGGTGGTCCAGTTGTACGCGCGTGACGTACCCGGCCTCGTCTTCCCCACCGGAACGGACCTGCTGCAGATCCTGTGGTGCCCGCTCGTCCACAACGACGCCCCGTACGCGGCCAACCCCCGCCTCCACTGGCGCGACACGGCGCTGACGGCCGCCGACGCAACTGCCGGGCAACCGCCCCTCCCGCACACTGCGTACAAGGACTACCTGCCCCGGCCGTGCACGGTGTCCCCCACACCGGCCGTGGAATACCCGAACTGGGACCTGCCGGACGAACTCAGCGAGCTGCTCGATGAGCGTTCCGAAGCCATGCAGGAGGAACGCGGCTTCGGCTACTTCGAGGTGGCCACCACCCAGCAGAGCAAGGTCGGCGGATATCCGAGCTGGACCCAGCCACCGAACTGGCCCGACTGTGCGAACTGCGGCACGCGCATGGAGCACCTGCTCAGCGTCACCGCGACCGAGGCGGGCATGGGCCGATGGCTCCCCCTGGACGAGCGGAACCCTGCCCAGGACCATGCCGCGACCCCATCCTGGCGAGCCGAGGCGGACCCCGCCCTCCTCGACACGTTCGGACACAACATGAGTCTGGGAGATCTCGGTGGCATGTACTTCTTCATCTGCCGTACCTGCCCGGACACTCCGTACACCCATCGATACGACTGCTGAGCCGGCCGCTGCCGCGCTCGGTCGTGGACGGTGATGGGTGCCTGATCACGTAGACCCGTGCGCCGTTCCGGGGACCCGCTGGGACTCACCGGGACTCACCGGGATTCACCGGGACGTGCTGGGATTCGCCGGTATCGACGAGGTGGATGCCCATGCCAAAGCGGCTACGGCCGCGTTCGGGACGGTCGAGGTGGCGGCGAGGCGCCGCGCGACCGGGCCGCGCGACCGGCTCTGCGCGACCGGGCTGCGGCCAATTCTCGGATGCATCGCTACACGTCGACGTCATACAGTCACAAACCATGTCTCACTTGAAGAAGCTCCCTCCCATTGTTGTCACCGGGGCCACTGGGACGATCGGCCACCCGGTCGTCTCAGGGCTGGTTGATGCCGGTCACGCGGTGCGCGGAATTACGCGACACCCGCAACGTGCCTCGCTCCCGGGTGGTGCGGACGTGGTCTTCGGCGACCTGGACGACCCGTCCACACTGGGGCACGCGTTCGACGGTGCCGCGCAACTCGTCCTGATCGCGGTCCCTGAGAACGTTCAGGCGGTCGTCTCTCGCGCGAAGCAGGCGGGCGTCGAGCACGTGGTCGTGGTCTCCTCCGCCGCGGTGACTGCCGGCTACGACACGACGTACAACGCCGCCGTCGAGCGGACCGTCATGGACTCGGGACTGGATTGGAGCATCGTCCGTCCCGGTGAGTTCGCGACGAACTCACTCCTCATATGGGGACCAGCGATCAAGGCGAGTCGCCGAGCCGTGGAGCCCTTTCCTGACCAGATCGGGCACCCCATCCATGAAGACGACGTCGCCGACGTCGTCCTGGCCGACCTGCTCGACCCACACCGCCGCGGACGGATCGACACGATCATCGGACCGGACAGTCTCACCAAACGCGAACAGATCGCGGTGATCGCAGAAGCGATCGGAGAACGGATCGCGCTCGATGAGGTCTCCGCCGAGCAAGCCCGCGACTTCTACCGAGCCCAAGGGGGCTTCGCGGCCGCGAGCGCAGACTTCCTGTTCGGGTTCGAAAGCTACGACGGCATCAAAGGGATCAGAGATGAAGCGCCTGACACGAGGGCCCCGGACGGCGATGCCTACCTCACACTCGACCGGATAACGGGAACTCCGGCCCGCACCTTCCGCGACTGGGCTCACGGTCACGCCTCCGACTTCATGTGAGCGATGGCAGGGGCGAGCATTCTCGGAGGTCGCTTCCTCCCGGTGTTTCATGGCCGGCTGTTCATGGTGATGGATCTCCTGGGCTCCGGGAAGGCCGCGCCCCGGCCGCAGTACTGGCCCGACGCCCGGCGGGCTGCCGACCGGGGAGCCGTCCGCGCGGTCGGCACCGCGGAGCGTCAGGTACCGGAACACCTCGAACGTGCCCATCGAATGCCCGACCAAGGGCCAGAGCAGCAGGGGAGCCTGCACGAGGAGTCCCGGTGAAGAACATCCGTGCCGGATCGTGTGCGTGCAACGGGGGGAGGTGTGCGAGGCGTACATCGGCCTTCGCCGGTGCGGGGCCCATCCTGATGTCCGATCCCGCCCGCCGGAACGTCACGGAGAGCCATGTCCGAGCCCGCCGCCCCCGAAGCCACCGCCGCTGCCCTGTTGCGCCGTCCGCAGCTGTGGCTGATCCCCACGATCCTGACCGGCCTGCTCGCCCTGCTGCTGTCCCTGCTCTACATGGGCGGCATCGTGAACCCCAACGCGGACCTCCGCGACCTCCCCATCGCCCTCGTCAACGACGACATCGGCAAACCGCCGGCCGGACAGCAGCAGAACCTCGGCGCGCAGATCACGGCCGCCCTCGCCGCCGACACCGCGGGCGGCAAGGCCGACTGGCGCACGGTGACCCGTGCGCAGGCCCAGGACCAGCTCGACTCGGGCAAGATCTACGGCGCGCTGGTGATCCCGTCCGGTTTCACGGACTCCGTCACCGCGCTCACCACGCCCGGGGCCACGGGGCGGCCGATCATCACCGTGCTCACCAACCCCGGCAAGGGAAGCCTCGGTTCCTCCCTCGCCGGCCAGATCACCACCCGGGCGGCCCACACCGCCTCCCAGAACATCGGCCGGCAGCTCACCGCCGCCGCGGGCGACCGGGTGAACCCCACGACGAAACTCCTGCTCGCCGATCCGGTCGAGATCGTCACCCAGGTCGGCCACCCCATCGGCACCCACAGCGGCCTCGGCCTGACGGCCTTCTACTACACCCTGCTGCTGGTGCTGGCCGGGTTCATGGGCGGCAACGTGATCAGCAACGGCGTCGACACCGCCCTCGGCTACGCCGACAACGAGATCGGCCCCTGGCACACACGCCGCCCGACCGTGCCGATCAACCGGACCCAGACGCTGCTCCTCAAGATGGTGATGACCGCCGGCATCACCCTGGTCAGCACCGCTCTGGTGATGCTGGCCTGCGTCGTCGTACTCGGGATGGACGCGTCCCACCTGCCGCTGCTGTGGATCTACTCCTACTGCGCGGCCCTCGCCGTCGGCCTGGGCGTACAGGCCATCAACGCCGCGTTCGGCGGGATCGGCCAACTGGTGTCCATGTTCGTGTTCATCGTGCTGGGCCTGCCGTCCTCGGGTGCCACCGTGCCGCTCCAGGCGGTGCCGGACTTCTACCGGTTCCTGTCGCACTTCGAACCGATGCGCCAGCTCAGCGACGGCGTGCGCGCGATCCTCTACTTCGACGCCCGTGGTGACGCCGGCCTCACCCGCTCCTGGATCATGATCGCGATCGGCACCGCCTTGGCCCTGCTCTTCGGGTTCGCCATGACCGCCTACTACGACCGCAAGGGACTCAAGCGCTTCACCCCGCAGCCCGCCTGACATCGCCGGCACGCCCCTGCCCTAGCAGGGGCGTACCCGCGTGACCGGGTGGCCGTACGTTCGCACGTTCGCGCGGCAGTGCGTTCGCCGAGGTGGTCCGGACACGCTCGATCGAGCCGGAGGACGTCCCGAGTGCTGTGGCGCCCTTCTCCGGGCCGCCGGGTGCGGGACTGGATGCTGGGTGCGTCCGTCGGACCTGCCGCGCTCGCCACTGGCGGCGGTAGGGAATGGACCGCGGCGGCACGTCAGGCGCCCACCCGGCGGGGTTCGCGTGCCGAATTCAAGAGGCGAGCTGCGGTTCTGTTCCCTCGGGCGCGGTCTTCGCAGGTGTCCGGCTGCCCGTCACCCTGCGCTCGACCGCCTCTTGGCCTCTCGCCAGCCATCGCACCGGCCAGTACAGCAGGATCGCGAGGCACAGCAACCAGCCGACCGCGTGCACCGCCCACACGCCCGCCATCGTCGGGCCACCCCATGCCTGGTGGTAGTCGGTGTCGTAGTACCAGACCGGATAGGCGAAGTTCCGGACCGAGTTGAACAGCGAATAGCCGATCAGTGCGAATGCCGCCATGTCCAGCGGCAGGCTCAGCATCGCCCGGCCCAGCACCCTTCCACCCGTCCACCCCGAACCACCCGACAGCCGCCCCTGCACACGTGCGGCTCGCCCGGGCTGCCCCAGGAGAACCAGTAGCACCCCCACCAGGCCGACCGGCAGCGCCAGGAACGCACTCACCGCACCACGGACAGTCCTTCGGACCACGTACATGGCCATCCCCCACCCCGTTCACCCGTTGACTTCCCCCTGCCCCGCCGACGAAGTTCCGCGACGTTCGACGAGGGATATCGGCACGGCCCGTGCCGTGCCGATATTGGATCATCATGAGCGTCCGGGCAGGGCATGTCAACGGCACAGAGCGTGCCGATATAGTCGGGTCCATGACGGACGAGGAGGCTCCCCCGCGACGCCGTGGCACCGCACGCACCGACGAACTGCTCCGGACGACCATCGAACTGGGAGCCGAAGTCGGTTACGCAGGGTTGAGCTTCGAGGCACTCGCCCGCAGGGCAGGAGTCGGCAAGCACACGCTCTACCGGCGCTGGCCGTCCAAATCGGCCCTGCTCCTCGACGCGCTCAACCGCGTCTGGACGAAGGGCCTGGACTACCGCGACACCGGCGACGTCCGCGCCGACCTGCGCGAACAGTTCCTCCGCTCGGCCTCCGCCCTCTCCGAGCCTCCGATCGGCCCCCTCTACCGCGCAGTCATCGCCGAGGCACAAGCGGACTCGGCACTGCGGGCAACCCTGCACGCGCGGTTCCTGCGCACGGTGGAGCAGAGCACCCTCGACCGCATCACCCTCGCCCAGCAGACCGGCGAGCTGGACCCGGACGCGGACCTGACGTACGCCGCCGAGGTACTGAGCGGGACGCTTTACTACCGCTGGCTCGTGACCGACCTCCCCATCGACGAGTACGCGGTGGATGGCCTGCTGGCGATGTTCCTGGCGGCGTACGCGAGGTAGCCGAAGGCCGCCCTAGGACACCCGCGCAGCAGCGACGCGAGCGGGCGGCGGGCGGGTCCGGTGCGGGCTACGCCGCAGCGGGAAGTCGGACGTGTTCCGGACGACCGGTGCGGCCTTGCGTTCCTTCGCCGTCCGAGCGGAGGAACGCAAGGCCGCAAGACCGGGGAACCGCCCCGAGCACTGAGGGCCGAGGGCCGGTCAACCAATGGTCGGCGTCTCGGCTCGGGCTCGGACCCTCGGCGACCGCCGGGCACTCCCGCCCTGAAAGCAGAAGGAGCCGCAAGCGGCGACACAGAGTTCCTGCTCCTGTGAATGCCTGCTGGAAATCACCGGAATCCGAAGCAGTTCCAGGAAGTCGGGTTCCGACTCGCGGAGACCGGTGGGAGAAGTGGCAGTAGGCATGGGGACCTCCTGAGGACGAACGGAAGGAGAGGAAATCTGACCCCTCCATCTCACCGACCCTCCTGGTTCATCCCGTCCTCCGAACGGACGAAACGGCGGACGAAACGGCGGACGAACGGCGGACGAAACGGCGGACGGCCCTCGCGAGAGCAACGGAGCGGCACGTTCGCACAGGCCGTCGTCCCGGCCGTCAGCCCGGCCGTCAGCCCGGCCGTCGCGACCGATGGCCCTCCGCACCGCAGCCCCCGGCCGCTCCTCAGCACGCCTGACGATTGCCGGGCCGACCGGGTGCCCGGAGGATGGGCGGATCATCGTGACTCTTCCGTCGGGAGAGGCACGGGACCGATGATGCTTCGGTAGAGCTCCGGGCGGCGGTCGCCGAGCACATCGTTGTGCTCGCCCACGCGTTTGTCCCGGGCCCCGGCAAGCGCGCAGTCGGCGATGAGCAGATCCTGGCCGGTCTCGGTCGCGGGACCGGCGACGGGAAAGCCGTCCAGGTCGACGATCACGGAAGCGCCGGTCCAGAGGACGTCCCGTTCGGTTCCGGCGCGGTCGCAGGCGGCGACGTACATCCGGTTGATCGCCGCGTTGGCCTGCACCCGAATCACTTCTGACGGTCGCTCGCCCTCGGGTCTGGGGAACAACGGCCAGTTGACCGGCACGCACAGCAGGTCCGCGCCGCGCAGTGCGAGCGTGCGCACGTACTCCGGGAACTCCTGGTCGTAGCAGACCAGCAGGCCGATCCGGCCGACGGAGGTGTCGACCACGGGTGGCAGTTCGGCGCCGGGGACGAAGAACTCGTGTTCGATGCCGAAGAGATGGGCCTTGCGGTGGACCGCTCGCAGTCCGGTCGGGTCGACGAGGACGGCCGAGTCGCGGATCAGGCCGTCCTCGTCGAGCTCGCAATGGCCGCCGACGACGATCATCCGGTGGCGCCGGGCGAGCGTCGTCCAGTCGGCGAGGGTCGGGCCGTCCAAGGGCTCGGCCAGCGACGCCGCCTCCGCCGTGTCGTGGAAGACGTAGCCGCTGTTGGTGAGTTCGGGCAGGACCACGACGTCGGCCCCGGCGGCCGCGGCCCGCTCGATGGCCTCGCGGGCGGCGGCGCGATTGCCGTCCCGGTCGCCGACGCGCAGCGTGAGTTGCGCGCAGGCGACGCGGGTGGTGTCGGCGTTCGGAAAGGTCACCTCGGGCCGCCGGTGGAGGAGCCGTTGTGGGCATCGGGGCCTTCCGCGTCCCGACCCTCCAGTTCGCGGTCGCTGGCAGCGATCGCGTCCGCCTCCGCATCCAGGTCGAGGCTGCGGGTGAGCCCGTAGTACAGGGCGCCGGCCACGAGCAGGCCGACCGCGAAGGAGATGTCCGCGCCGCCCAGCGCGCTCGCGACCGGTCCGGTCCAGAACGAGGTGACGAAGAACGGCACCATCGCTGCGAAGCCGACGGTGTAGGCGGTCAGGCCCTGCCAGGACCAGAGGCCGTAGATGCCGCGCGGGTCGAAGATCGCGGTGATCGCGTAGCGGCCGCGGCGGACGAAGTAGAAGTCCACCAGGTTGACCGCCGTCCACGGGATCAGGAAGTAGAGCATCAGCAGCACGAAGTTGTTGAAGTTCGCCAGGTAGTCGGCGGGCAGGAGCAGCGCGACCACGAAGACGATCAGCTCGATCACGACGATGCCGGCGATCCGGGACTTCACCGTCGGGCGGACCTTGCGGAAGGCGTCCACGGCGCTGGTGGAGGTCAGCATCGCGCCGTAGGCGTTGACAGCCATGATCGAGATCAGGGCGAGCGAGGAGACGACGACGGCGAAGGTGCCGAAGCCGGGCAGGACGTCGTTTCCGACCTGGCGCAAGGCGGTGATCGCGTCCGGGTCCGGCAGCGCGGAGGCCAGCAGGGAGCCCAGTGACATGAGCCAGACGGCCGAGCCGGCCGCGCCGAGGTAGGTCCACCAGATGACCTTCTTGGCCGGGACGTCCTTGGGCAGGTAGCGCGAGTAGTCGGAGACGTAGACGGCGTAGCTGATCTGGTAACCGGACGCGGCCGAGAAGACGACCAGGAACGCGGTGAACCCGCCACCGGAGCCGCTCGCGGCCGCGGCCTGCGGGTCGAGTTGGACGATTGCGCCGACGGTCAGCACGCCGAACACGAGGATCAGCAGGTAGGTGAGCCAACGCTGCACGGCGTGCAGCAGGTCGTGGCCGACCACGGCCAGCACGATCGCGAGGCCGATCAGGATCGCGTACCAGAGTGTGGTGCCGCCGGGCAGGATCGTCTGAAGGCCCTGGGTTGCCAGGATCACGTTGAAGACGTTGAAGCCGATGTAGACGAAGACGACGGCCGCGAACGGGACGATCGCGCCGCGGATGCCGAACTGGGCGCGCGACTGGATCATCTGGGGCAGACCCATGCGCGGGCCCTGGTTGGCGTGGAAGGCCATGAAGAAGGTGCCGAAGCAGGCGCCCAGTACGACCGCCAGTACCGATAGGCCCAGGCCCAGTCCGAGCGAGGGACCGATGAAGCCGGTGACCATCGTGGTCAGCACGAAGTTGCCGGTGAACCAGAACGGTCCTTGGTGCCAGACCTTGCCGTGCCGCTCGCGGGCGGGGACGTAGTCGATGGAGCGTGTTTCGATCAGGCCGCCGGACGCGTTGGCGCCCGGCCTGTCGCCGACCGGCGACGGGGGGTGGGGTCCGTTCTCCATGTGGCCCTCCTGAGGTGGTCGCGGAGGCGGGATGGTCAGCAGCAACCTATGCCGCCTCGGGGCTCACAACGATGGATGCCGGGGCGTTTCCTCTTCGGCCTGATGGACGGTGTGCCTGTCCGTGTCGCTCCACCTCGCCGACCTGGTCGCGATACCCGAGCTTCGCGTGTCGGTGGTCGCGCGCGCCGGACCGGCTGGACCGGGCAGACCGGGCGGACCGGGCGGACCGGGCGGTCGAGACGGCACGCGTGTCCGAACTCCTCCTTCCGGAGCCGATCACGCCAAGGCGCGAGCCCGTGGACGACACGAGTTCGTCGAGTTGGGGACGCCGAGGAGCGGGCCGAGTTGGCGCAGCGTCAACCTCGTGCGCCAGTGGGGCGCGGCCAGCAGCACCCGGTCCTCCAACGGCAGGCTCCACGGGCGGCCGTGCCGCGGCTCGTCCGGAAACCCTGTGCCGCACCACGGTCATAGAGTTGCCGAAGCTGCGCGGGCCCAGCCCGGTGAACAGGACTGTCCAGGACGGCTCCGATGCCATGGTCACATCCGCCACAGCAAGATCATTTCACTGTGGCCGAGCCCTCCAGCCGGCCAGGATGGGCCCCGGACGCGAAGGCGAGGATCTCCGGGGCTGCCTCCCACAGACTGCCGAAGTGACGATGCACCCCATCGACCGCCGCGGGGGTGTTGACGCCCCACACCGCCATCCCGGCGCGCAGCCCGGACTGCACCCCGGAGGGAGCGTCCTCGATGACCAGGCAGTCTTCCGGTTCGGCACCGAGTTGTGCGGCCGCCCGCAGATACGGCACCGGCGACGGCTTGCCGTCCGCCACGGCGGCCGCATCCACGACGACCTTCGGGACCGGCAGGCCCGTCCGTGCGAACCGCCCCCGTACCCGGTGCTCGTAGTTCGAGGTCACGAGGGCCCAGCCCCCGGGCTCCAGGGCGTTCAGCAGTTCTGAGGCCCCGTCGAAGGCCGAATATGAGCCGGCCCGGACGTCCTCGTCCTCCAGCTCGTGCAGTGCGGCCAAGCACTCTTGAGGGTCCCGGTCCGGGGCCACCTGCGCGAACGTCTCCGTCGGCCTCGTCCGCAGCGCCACTCGGTGGACCTCATCAGGGTCGAGTCCGTACCGCTCTGCCCACGTGCGCCAGACCAGGCGCTGATTGTCCACGGCATTGATCAACGTGCCATCCACATCGAACAGGACATACCGCTTCGCAACGGGACGGCCTCGGCCGCGTTCACTGATCACGCCTCGATCATGCCATCAGGCCCCGAGCACGCAGTTTGCGGGACGAGGCCGAGGAAGGCTTCGTGGATGTCGTCGCGCCCTTCCCACCGGATGCGGAGCCGACGGAAGCCGCGGAGCCGGGCGATCGTCCGCTCGACACCACATCGGTGGATTCCGTGACCGGGTTCGTACGGGGCGCCGCGGCGGGCGATCACCGGTTGGCTGTTGAGCGCCCGAACCGGGCGGCGGTATTCGTCGCGGTCGTAGCCACCAAGTGAGAGCAGGGGACCGGCCGGCCGGCCGGCCGATACGAGCCCGCCGAACGGATGGGGGCAGGCGGAATGAGCAGGGTCTACAGGAACGTCGACCAGTTCCTCCAGTGTCCGGTCGCCGCGAAGGTCGTCCCCGACGACCTGGAGGACTTGGTCGCGAGCGCCCGGTTCCGTCGTCAGGCAACCACCGGCGCTCGGCTCCGGATGTGGTGTCCTGCCGGGGCACACACCGCGGGGACCCACACCCTGGTGTCGCCCGGTCAAGCCGCGCCGAAATCGTCGGCACACCCCGAAGACCGGGCAACCGGCAAGCCGGTCCGCCAGTTGAGTTGTCGGACCGATCCCACTGCGGAGGCTCTTGTCAGAGCCCCTCGGTCACCCTCAGGGTCGAGGCAAGGGCACGCAGGAAACAACACCCCCACCTGTGCCCCTTGCACAGGTTCCAGAGGAATCCTGCGACCAGGAGTGCGACGAAGACTCCCGCCACGATCGCCGCTCCCACCACGTGCCAGCCGAAGAAGACGAAGATTCCGACAGAGACCCAGACCACGGAGGCCAGCCACTCCGACCGCAGCACGGCGAGCAAGGAGACCCGGGTGCTACGCGGCTCACCGGCCGGAGGACGGTCGAGCCTGATGTGCTCGGGCGTTCCGCAGAGCCTCCGTTCCACGGATAATGCCGTCACCCCCTCGTCCATCGTCATGCGGCCTCCTCGTCCCGCTCCGCCCAAGACGCCGTCTGGGCACCGACGTATCGACACTAGCCCCGCGCGCCCGGGCGACCGGGGGGCGCTCAGACTTCCTCAGCCACCGGACAGGACCAAGGGTCCGCCGGGGCGAAGGCGCAAGCCCTGCCTCCACCCGGGCGCCGGGCCGATCAACCCTTCGGGCAGGGCCGGCAGGTCACGTCACGACCCGCGCGCAGTCACACGGGCGTACCGGACGTGAAGGCGTACGTTCACGGCGGCCGTCGTCACGAGGTGCGGCAAAGGCGGCTACGTGCTCCTTGGACCGGTTGCAGCAGCAGCCTTGGTCATCCGGCTCCCCCACTGATGGGCCGGCCACGTCCACGTGGTGTCCTTCTGCCTGACGGCGGACGGAGCGCGTAGCGGCCGGCGTTGCGGCCCGCGTCACCGGCGGGGTGGACGCCCGACGGCGGAACGGGCCGGAGCCGAGGAGAGGCGCTCGGGATCCCGGCGGGCACCGCCCCGGAGGCGGCCGTCCGGGCTAGGGCCTGTCGTCAAAGTCCCGTTGTCGCCCGGAGGGCGGCCTCGCGGTGTCCGGTCCGTGCTCCCGGCGTGCCGGGCGGAAGCCGGTGCACCGGACGCACTCGGGCTTTCGCTCGGTGCGGCGGGAGTGCGTGCCGGACACCGCAAGGCAGACGGGATTTGACGACAGCCACCAAAGGCCTTCGCGGCCCGCTCATGCGGGGCGAGTCGTCAGCGAACCGGCCGCCCGCCTTCGCGAACTCGCCACCCCGACCGGCCGCGGACGGCGCGGAAGCCGCCCGGTTCGACAACCTCCGCGACCAGGCGCCGTCCCGCCGATCGGAAGGATCCGAGACGGACCCGCCGAACCTCCCCGCCGACGCCCAGCAGGGTTCTAAGGTCGGCTGCCGGCTTCCGATGTGAGACTGAAGGATCCGAAGGTGCCCCTCGTCACGAAGAACAGCCCACCGTCACCCGCGGCCGCGAGGGCATCGAGGCGTTGGCCCCGCAGGGAACACCGCTCCGCGGGTCCGCTGTCGGGTCCGACGCTCCGCAATCCGCCGTTGGCGTCCCCCACCAGCAGGCCACCGGAGTACGGCACCGGATCGGCCACCACATGCCGCCCTGTTCCGGCCGACCACACCGGCGTCCCATCGGCGGGATCCACCCCAAGGAATCCCTTGCCTCCCCGAAACATCCAGACCGCCCCGGCGGCGTATCCGATCCTGCCGAACGAGTCGTACGATCCGAGCCGGGCAGGCCCCTCCGAGCCGACCCCGAACGTCACCAACGACCCTCCCTCGCATACCGCCACCACCCGTTCCTCACCCAGCGGGACGAACGCTGTCCCGTCGGACTCCGCGAGCGGCTCCGGCAGCTGCCACCGCGCAAGGACGCTCCTGTCTGTCGGATCGAGCAGCGACACCTCCCTCCCACTGCCGGTCAGCACCCCGCCGGCCCACACCAGGGTGGTCACGGACTCCACCCGCGACGGAGTGGCCCAACGCACGCGCCCGTCAGCCAGGTCCAGTCCGGCCATCGGGGTGTATCCACGCCAACCACCGATCACCACGGTGTCCGCGCAGACCACGAGATTCCCCGTCCACCTCGGTGTGGGGACGCTCCACAGCAACGCCCCGGTCCGCAAGTCGAGGCAGGACAGCAGGTCCGGTGTCTGCGGCAGTACCAGGACCCTGTCGCCCGTGAGCACCATCCCCCGCAGCCAGGTGCCCATCGGGACGTCCCAACGCACCGCGCCATCGGCTCGCTCCAGGCAGACCAGCCGGGTGCGCCGCTCGTGCAGGACGACGCAGTCCGGCCCGACGGCGAAGGCGGAGCCGCGTCCCCTTTGGTACAGGTCGCGCCGCCAAAGCACCGTTGCGATCATCGGACCATCTCACCACACCCGAGACCCGCGTCCGGCTGCGGGATCAACCCGCCGCATGCTGCTCCACCGCCACCCGGCCGCCTCGAACTCCGATGGCTCTTGCACCACTTCACGCAGTCCCTCCGCATCGCGGACCGGAACGGAACGAACCGCGAACCTTTCAGGCTGCGCCGGCGCGTCGCCGGCGTCGCCGGCCAGATTGACGTGCCGTTGACGGGCGACGGCGACGGCGACGGCGACGGCGACGGCGACGGCGACGGCGACGGCGACGGCGACGGACAATAACGATCCGTCGAATCGCCTCGCTCCGTTTACGGGATTACTCCTGCGGTGGGCCGATGACGGAACCGCCGATCTGCTCCGCGAGCCAGGAGGCGTGTCGTTCCTCGGACCCATCGCGACTACCGCGGCGCACGTGAACGAGCACAGTGTGGTGATCGGAGCGTTCGTCAAGGCTTTTGGTCCGGCAGTTGAACAGCAGGGAAACGCGGGCGTTGTTGGCCTCGCCGGGAATGTCACGGTCCGGTACGTCGGGCCAGATCAAGCTCGACCACCAGATCTCGCCGATGTTCGAACCAACCAGGGCGGCGAACTGTTCCTCGATGCTGTCAACGGCCCGGTATTCCATCGATGCCCAGAGCGGCAGGTGGGAGGCAAGGAAGTCCGGATCCGTGGAGAGTTCGGGTGCGTGGACACCGCCGTGCAGGCCCGTCGGGTCGGAAGGATCCCGCGCCCAGTCCTCGACATCCACCTTGCGGAACCAGGCATCCGGCAGCGCCTCGCGCATTCGCAACACTTCCGGGACGGTGCACAGCTCGACGTCCACCGACACCTCCGCGTACTGCTGGTCGCCCACTGCCACGAGCTGACGCGCCACGCTCAGAGCCAGGACCGGGTCGGTGGTGCGGTGGACCGGGTACGCGATGGGGTTGGACATGCGAGCACCCTGCCACAACCGACATCGGACGAAGATCCCTTTTTGCTTTCGGTCAGTCAGAACGAACCAAGTCCCGTTGAACCGTCACATGAGCGGCATGACAGAACCGGTCCTGCCGCGCCGTCAGCCCGGGCACGGGTGCGCACCGTGCGCTCGCAGTCGGCTCGTCGGCTCGTCGAGCCGTCGGGTCGTCGGGTCGTCGGGTCGTCGGGTCGTCGGGTCGTCGGCGATTCCGCCGCCCTGAGGCCATCGGTGCAGGCTGGGTCTGTTCAGTCAGCTCCAGGGGTGGACGACCGCTCGCTCGGCCCGCCTGCGCACGATACGCGAGGCGCACGCCAGGGCTCCGCTCGCGACGATCATGGCCGGACCACCGACGAAGGCGACCTCCGCCGCCGTCCGGGCCGTCGTGGGGTTCCCTTCCGAGCCCACGACGCGGTACTGCACCGCCGAGAGGGGGAACGTACCGGTCTCGGCGGTCGGCGCCGTTCCTTCGTCGGGTTCGAACTGGTCGCTGACCGGGCTGCGGCGGCCGTCCCCCAGAACGATCAGCCTTCCCTCGGGCACCTTCACCTCGAAGTCGGCCGAGCCACCACTCACGACCGCGTGATCCACGTACGGTTCGTCGAGGACCTTCCCGTTCAGCGTCAGATGGCCTTCGCCGCCCCGATAGGCAAGCGTGTCCCCTCCCAGCGCAACCACCCTGCCGATCACCGAGCCCCCGTCGGGATGCTCGACCGTCACGTCGAAACCGATGACGTCCCCATGGCGCACCTCATCCCCCGTGGTGGTCTCCGCGTAGAAGACCTCGCCCTGCGGGTAGGCCGGAGCCATGGAGTCGTCACCCATCCGGTTCGTGAAGGTGTACGAGTGCGCGAAGAAGGAATGCACGAGTCCGAGACAGAACCCGGCCGCGCCGACGGCCAGCGTCGAAACAGCCGCACGCCGCAGCCACCGCCCCGGTCTGCGCACTTCGACGTTCCCGGACTGCCCCATGTCATCTTCCTTCTCCCGGTGGTGCAGGAACCCTACGATCCGGCCGCAACCGGCGTGTCAGCGGGAGTGGAGGGCGAAGTTCAGCCCGCGACGCGGGTAGCCCCGCGCGCAGGTTCCGGTTCAGGAGAGCGAGAGCGTGTCGCGGCGATCCCCTCGTTCATGGCCGTGAACGACCAGGCCAGGGTGTTCACCGCGGTGGTGGCTGTGCCCTTCCCGGCCGCGGCGGTGGGCCGTTCCCGCGCTGCGGCGACGGCCACCTCGGCCATTACTTGAGAACCACCCTCTTCAGACAGGTCGCAAGCCGACTCGGGCCAATCCGGAACAGGTGGACCGGGGTCTGGTGGTCCGTCGCCGCGGGTTCGGCCTGACCGGATCGATCATGGCGGTCCCCGGACGGATGGGAGTCGGCCTGGCCTACGTCGATCCACGCCCTGGGTCGGGGAAGCTTCCCCCCGGGTCCCGGGCAACTGCGCGGACACGCCCCCGGTATGTCGGTGGCGTGTCCGGCGACAACACGCCCCCGGATACGAAGCGGTACATCACATGCCGCAGCGAGACCTTCGGCGGCGCGTACCCGTCCACGATCTGCTGCGGGCGTTTCACGAAGCCATATCGATACAGGGGCCCCGTCGGATGGCCGTCAGCCCGGGATATGGATGCCGTCTTTCCTCGGCTATCGCGAGGAATGGCACCTCATGCAGTCGGAGCACTCAAGTAGCTCGGGCCGCGCTCGCCGACGGCCGCCCAGCCCAAGCCCGGGTGCCGGTGCGCAGACGTTTCCTTGTGCCCACCCGCACCAATAAGAAACAAATAAGATCGAATGCATGGCCGGGGTGGGGTCGGGCACACGGTGCCTCGGAGGTTGATAACCATGGTTCCCCTGCTTCTCGTTCTTCTGCTGGCACTGATCCTCTTCGGCGCGGGTTTCGCGGTGAAGATCCTTTGGTGGATCGCCATCGCCGTCCTGGTCCTGTGGCTGGTCGGCTTCGTCGCCCGCCCCAAAGGCAGTAGTGGCCGCTGGTACCGCTGGTAGCCGCGACCGCACAACGCAGCCACAAGCTGCATGCCGGTGGCCTGGCCCCCCGATCGTGACGGGGAGCCAGGCCACCGGCATGTTCGCCTACCCGAGCTAGGGGCCGGTCGGTGTGAAGTCCCACCGCGGGGGTACCCGCATGACAGCCGGGACGGTCGCCGTGACGCAGCAGGGGACCTGCTCACCTCCAACGATCGACGGCCGCCCCGGTCCCGAACCCAATCCGGGCGGGGCGGGTGTCGGGTTCTCCGCAGCACCGGCCCGCGGCATCCGGTCGGGCACCTTGAGGCCCTCTCCGCGTTCGCGGCCTTCGGCGACCTCGCATCGCGGGCCGACTACGACAAGAAGATCGCCCGAGGGAACCACCACGCTCAGGCTTTGCTCTGCCTCGCTGCGCGCCGTGCCGACGTCGTCTTCGCGATGCTCCGCGACCGCACCGGCCAAAAACCCGCAGCCCGTTCGGGCCATCGTTCCACGGGCCTGGACCACGGTCAGGAGGTGGTCCGTGGGTCCGTAGTCGATCTTCCAGTCGGCATAGACCCCCACTGCACCATCCCACCGGCACCGCAGCCCAACCGTCACCCAGCGGACCGATCCGTCGTCGGCAAGCGAGAACGCGACTGCCGCCTCGAACTCCCGGCTTCCGCAAGGGCAGCCGGCCTCGCCAGGATCCACGTCCTCCCAAAACTCCTCACTGTCCGCAATGAACGCGCGGCCGCCGCAAGCAACACACATGTGCTCGGCCCCGCCCTCGACATCGTCGAAGAGCACGAGGAACGCACGCCCGCCACAATCGCCACAGACCGAAGGAACGATCGTCACCGGACGACTGTCGTCGGCACTCCGGAGAAGCACCGCGAGATCCGCAGAGACACCCTCGCCAACCTGATCATCAGCATGCACGGGCACATCGCTTCAGACGCCCGAGCCAACACCCATCCACCTCGACCAGGTGACGTCACCATGCGAGCACCGGTCGGAACGGTGCGCAGACGACCAGGCCCAGAGGGAACAGGAGAGGGTGGAGACGGTGACCCAGCGGAGTCAGGCGATGCGTAGGGCCGGCGGCCCGGTCATGGTGCGGACTCACGATGCTGCGCGGGCGCGCTCGTGAGGAACGTTTCGATTTCGGCGGCCAGGTGCCGCAGGTCCTCGCCGGCTGCGTGCACGGTTGTGGTCTCGAAGTGCCAGTCGTCGCGGTGCGGGCGGCCGTGGATTCCCCAGGTCAGGTGGACGTGGCCACCGGAGCGGTGCACGGCGGACACGGTCAGGTCGTGTTCGAGGGAGCGCCAAGTCCGTGCCCCCTCCCAGCCCCTGAAGTCCTCGGCCAGTGAGGAGAGAAAGATCCCGAGACCATCGCCGTCCCAGGTCCGCACCACGGTCTCGATGCTCAGCCCTTGCCCCTGTGCCTTCACGAGGAAGTCGAGCATCAAGTCATCGTCACCGTACGGGCGGGTCGGCTCGGAGAGACGGAGGTGGACCGGCCCCGGTCCGGGTTCTCCCACCCGGACCGTCGGCGCCGCGTCGGGGGCATCGTCGTCGTCGAACATCCGGACAGGCTAGAAGACCGGGCGTGATGATGCTTGCTGCTTTCGGCCGGAAAATGCGACCTGGCTCGGCTACCGGTCCGTGGGCGGACCGGAGCGGGGTGGGACGACGCCGTTCCCGGTGGTGTGCGCGCCTTCCGGACGCAAGGGCACCGGTCCGCCCGCCATGCAGGGGCAGCCGCAGGGGTCGTCGAGTCCACCCGCCCTTCAATGCCTGGGCATCGTGTGCTGGGAAAACGCAGTCGGCCCGGCCGAGTAGGGTTTCGCCAGTCGTCAGAGCGTCACCCGGGCAGTACCGAGATCCGCCTGACCCGGCACGAAGAGATTGGGCAGATCATGGCAGAGCGGGGCATCGCGGTGTTCGGCGCCGGATACATCGGCCTGGTGACCGGAGCGTGCCTCGCCGAGCTCGGCCACCGCGTGGTGGTCCGTGACATCAACCCCGAACGCGTCCGCATCCTGCGCGCCGGTGACGTCCCCATCCACGAACCCGGACTCGGCGAGATGATCGCCCGGAACAAGGAACGTCTCACGTTCACCGAGGACCTCGATCAGGCCCTCGCGGGTGCCGAAGTCGCCTACGTGTGCGTGGACACGCCGCCCTCGGCCTCAGGTGACGCCGACCTCAGCCGCGTCTGGTCCGTCATCCGCTCCCTGACCAATGCCCAGGGCCTGCGCGCCGTCGTGATGAAGTCCACCGTCCCCGTCGGCACCGGCGCCCGCGCGCGGGTCCTGCTGGACGAGCACGGCCTGTCCCACGTCGGATACGTCTCCAACCCCGAGTTCACCGCCGAGGGGCGGGCAGTCACCGACTTCATGTCCCCGGACCGGATCGTCATCGGCCAGGACGACGCCACCGCCGGCGCCCTCGTCGTCGCCCTCCACACCGGTATCGACGCCCCCGTGGCCACCATGGACGTCAAGTCGGCCGAGATGGTCAAGCTCGCGTCCAACGCGCTCCTCGCCACGAAGATCAGCTTCGCCAACGAGATCGCCACCCTCTGCGAGAACACCGGCGCCGACGTCGGCGAAGTCCTCGGGGCCGTCGGCATGGACCACCGACTCGGCGCGCACTTCCTGCGCCCGGGGATCGGCTGGGGCGGCTCCTGTTTCCCCAAGGACTCCGAGGCCCTGCGTCAGATGGCCTCAAACACGGGATTCCACCCGCAGCTCCTCACCGCCGTCATCAACGTCAACAACATCCAGAAGCGTCGCGCCGTCCAGCACCTCAAGGACGAACTCGGCGATCTCGCCGGCAAGGACATCGCCCTCCTGGGCATGGCCTTCAAGCCCGGCACCGACGACATGCGCGAAGCCCCCTCCACCGTCCTCGCCGGCCGTCTGCTCGCCGAAGGCGCACAGGTACGCTGCTGGGACCCCCTGGCCCGCCCCGCCGCCGGGGAACCCTGGGACTCGGTGACCCGCTTCGCCACCCCTCAGCAGGCCCTCGACGGCGTGGACGCGGTGGTGATCGTGACCGAATGGCCCGAACTCGCCCGGCTCGACTGGACCGAGGCTCACACCTTGATGCGCACACCGGTCATGTTCGACGGCCGCAACCTCCTCGACCCGGCCCGCCTGCGCGAAATCGGGTTCCGGTACACCTCCGTCGGTCGCCCCTGAGGATCGTGCCGAGGGCTCGTCGTCCCCGGGAGTCCTGAGCTGGGTCCGACCTGCTGGTTCACCGGGCCGCGGCGTGCATACGAGCCTTTCGGAGCCTGGAGGAGGTCGGCGCACGGCACCGAGGTGTGCGCCTACCCGAACGGCTTCACCCATCGCCGCCAGTGGTCCTCCCGGTGATACCCGGCCGCGGCCCAGGCTGCCTGCGCCTGCTTGTTCTCGACCAGCACCATCGCGTCCCCGCGTCGACCGCCCAGCTCCAGGAACCGCTGCTCGGCGGTATCGAGGAGCCTCTTGGCGATCCCTTGCCGTCGGTGGGAGGGGCGAACGGCAAGACGATAGAGCGAAGCTCTCCAACCGTCCCAGCCCGCTATCAGAGTGCCGACGAGGAGCCCGTCGGACTCAGCGAGGATCAGAGCGTCCGGATCACGTCCGATGAGCCGAGTCACCCCCGCGATGTCATCCGTGATCGACGTTCCCTCCGCCGCTTCCTCCCAGAAGGCAAGAACGTTCGCGGCATCATCCACCGTGGCGCTGCGTGTCTCGATCATGGAGCTGAGCCAAGCACAGCGGCGTACGGGACGGCGACCGCCTTTCGTGGAGCGCGACGGCGGGAGCGGGCGTGAAGCACGAGGACGCCGGTCCGGGCCTACGGTTCGTCAAGGTTCGACGTATCGGCGCGACTCGGCAGCGTCGGTGGCCTTGGTGGCCTTGGTGGCCTTGGTGGCCTTGGCGGAGCGATACGTCCGGCTGTCGCAGTTCGAGGGCAGGCGGAGCATGAAGTGGTCGGGGACCTGGGGGACGCGACGGTGTCCGGCCGGTCGCTCTTGGCCCTGCGGCCCGAGCTGAAGAAGTGTCCCACTGAGCCCCTCTTGCCCCAGTGGGACGCACTGCTGAGAGGCCCGGCTATCGCAGGCTCGAGACATCGTCTCCGAGGGAGTAGAAGAAGACGTGCTCGGGCCAGGGGTCCGCGTGCGCGGCTCCGGAAGGCGACAGCGCGGCCCCCGCGAGGGCCAGAGCAACAAGTACGCGCTTCATGATGGTCATGGCCCGCCAACGATCAAGGATGCCCGTAGACACGACGGAGCGTGCCGGAGGGGCTGACCGCGTGGTCGCCCCTGGATGCCGTCCGGGTGGAGGGGGTCGACCGCACGCTGCCGCCGGCCGAGTGCGCGGGTTGGCGGCGCTGCTGGCCAAGGCGGGGAGGCCGGCGAGGCGATCACCGTACTCCGCCGCACCTGAACAAGGAGTGGATCCTCTCCGCCCTCGTCGAGCCGGCACAGGACCAGGGTCGCGATGAACAGGTTCTGGAGCTTCTTCTGCGCCACGGGCGCCTGGAGTAACTGCGTGAGCTGAGCACCGGCACGCATGCGGGAGACACGCTCGCGTACTACGCGCGCACGGTGCGGTTCCGCCGCCGGCTCGCCCCTGGACAAGTGCGGAACGGACGCCGAGGATGATCCACCAGGACAGCCGGAATGAACGCTGTCAAATGGCTCGGAAAGGACGCCCGTTCGGGTGACCAGATGTCAAGCCGGTGGAGACGCGGGCGTTACGCCTGCAGGTCCGGTTGAGGAGAGCAGTGAGCAACAAGCATGGGTGAGACGCCTTCCCGCCGGGGAACGCTCTCAGAGCGTCTCAAGTTGCTCATGGACAACCGGCACCCGAACGGAACCGGCCCCGGCAACGCCGACGAGGTCGCCGCACGCAGCAAGGACACGGCTGCGCGAACGAATAGCCCCACCGCCGGTCATCCAACCGTCCACGACATCCGACGGGCCAAGGTCTCCAGTCCTGGCCTGGACACGCTCGAGGCTCCGGCCAACCGGTTCCAGGTCTCGGTCGGCCATCTCCTCGGCGAGACCAACACGGTTCATCCCGCGCGGCCGAACGAGCCGACCGAGCCGGCCGAGCCGACCGCTCAGCGGCCTCAGATCCTGTGGGGTACCCCTGCCGGGTTCTCTGTCGAAGACCTGACGACCCGCCTCGACCGCCCCCTCGTCGCTGCGGCCGGCATCGTCATGCCCGTAGCGGATTCGCTCACCCGCGTGGCGCAGGCTGACGGCCACTCCCCCTTGGCGGCCGCGTTCTTGTCGAACACCCGAGTCGCCGACCATGCGGTGAACGCGTGACCATCCCCATCTTCGACGACGCCCTCATGACCAACCCGCATGGCAGGTACGCCGAGCTGCGCGGCGCGGGGCCCGTCCATGAAACGATCACACCTGACGGGGAAGCCGTCTGGGTCATCACCGGCTATGCCGAAGCCCGCGCGGCACTGGCCGACCCTCGGCTCTCCCTGAACAAGGCAAACGCTCGTACCCGAGGCGCCTACCTGTCGTCCATGCCGCCCGAGCTCGACTCCCACCTGCTCAACATGGACGCGCCGGACCACACGCGCCTGCGGAAGCTGGTGTCCAAGGCGTTCACTCCCCGCCGCACGGCCAACCTTCGTCCACGCATCGAGGCGATGGCCGACGAACTACTGGACGCGGCCCCGCCGGGCCCTGAGGTCGACCTGATGACCGTACTGGCGAACCCACTCCCGATGAACGTGATCTGCGAGCTGCTCGGCATTCCGGACGGCTCCCGGCGTGATTTCCGGCGGTGGACCAACACCCTGCTCTCACCCGCTCCAGGGTCGGCCAACGACTCTCGACGGGCCATGCGCAGCATGTACCGCCACCTCCTCGACATCATTCGAGCCAAGCGCGAGGACCCCACGGACGACCTCCTCACCGCCATGATCCAGGCCCGCGACGAAGACGACGGCCTGACGGAGTCCGAGCTGGTCTCCATCACGTTCCTCATCCTCTTCGCCGGCTACGACAACGCCGTCCACCTCATCGGCAACACCATCACGGCTCTGCTTCTTCACCCCGAGCAGCTCAGTGCCGTCCGCGTCGGCGAACTCGCGATCCGTGACGTCATCGAAGAGACGCTGCGCTCGGATCCGCCATTCCCCCTGAGCGTCCGCCGATTCGCGCTGGAGGAACTCACGATCGCCGGTACTCGCGTCCCGGTCGGCGGACGGGTCTGGATTTCGATCATCTCTGCCAACAGCGACGAGGCTCAGTTCCCGACTCCTCGCCGCTTCGACCCGATGCGTGCGCCCTCCCACCTGGCCTTCGGGCACGGCATTCACCACTGCCTGGGCGCCCCGCTGGCCCGCCTCGAAGCGGAAGTGGCCGTCGAGGCCCTGCTGCGGCGCAGTCCCGAGCTACGTATGGCGGCGCCGCCCGAGGACGTTCAGTGGTGGCCCTCGTTTCACAAGCGTGGGCTTCGGTCCCTCCCCGTCTCGTGGTGACGTGCCGCTGGACGGGGCGTCAGGAGCGGCACCCGCGGCGCCCTGGCCACAATGATCGACCTCGGCGCCGACAGTCGCTGTAACCGCCCGCCCCGGCTCGCACGCCGTACGAAGTCGTCAGGATCCGGCAGAAGCCGGCGCACCGGTTCCGGGTCCGTCGTCCACCGTCGGGCGCACGGCGCACGGCGAAGCCATCGGCTGAGGGCCGCAGTCGGCCGGTCGGATCACTCCAGCGGGATGACAGGCCGAGCGAGGGTGCCGCGGGTGTGCGGGCGTTGTGCGACGAAGTCGCCCTGTTCGGGGTCGCGGTAGGAGCTCGCCCGGATCAACCACTTGGCGAACCAGGGTTCGGCGCCGCATTCGGTACCGCCGCCGTCGGCGCCGCGGACCTCGCGACGGTCAGTGGTCAGCTCCCACTTGTAGGAGTTCTGGGCCATGTGCAGCCCTGACAGCATCGGTGATGCTGCGGCCGTACGGACACCGTCGGGCATGACGAGGGTGTTGTCGTCTTCGAGCCATCGGGTCGGCATCCGGTCGCCCCACGGAAACAGGCTCCGAGCGCCGAATGCGTAGGCGTGTTCCCATTCATCGGGGGTGGGCAGGCGTCGGCCGGTCCGTGCCAACTCATCGGTGATCGCGCCATGGGTGGTGTGGGCCGCGAAC
The DNA here is from genome assembly GCF_042887545.1 of Streptomyces sp. NPDC057939. Taxonomy (NCBI): domain Bacteria; kingdom Bacillati; phylum Actinomycetota; class Actinomycetes; order Kitasatosporales; family Streptomycetaceae; genus Streptomyces; species Streptomyces sp. NPDC057939. The sequence goes on along the minus strand of NZ_JBHVPG010000003.1, from coordinate 314,626 downwards.
CATGCCGCCGTGGGCTTGCCGTCCGGGTCGAAGCGAACTCGGCCGTGGGTGCCCGTGTCGGTTTCGGGCAGGATGAAATCTCCGATGAGTTCCTGGTGTCCAGGCTTCCACTTCTGGATGAGCGCCGTGATGATCGGGTGGTCGAGTGGGGCCTCGCTCACGCCCGCCTCGTCTGCGTGCTTCGCAGCAAGGAACGCCTTCAAGCGGGTGGTCCGGGGGCGCGAGGTGATGGCGGCGATGTGCCGGCGGATGTCGTCGACGGTGCTGTCGGTCCGGCGAGCACGAGCCTCGGCTCGGTCGTCCGACTCGAGGTCGGCATACTCGGGGAACGGGTCCAGTGCTGTGTGGCTACCGAGATGGGAAAGGACCTCATCGTCGGTCGGCGTCCAGGCTTCGGGTTCGAAGCCGAGTCGGGCATGTCCGCCGGGGACGAAGACGTACGGTCTCCCGTCGACTTCGATGATCGCGTTGTAGGCGGTTCGCCCGGCGTATTCGTGAAGGCGGACGGAAGTGACGATGCCGCCCACCGTTCGCGCGGCAGTCCTGGCGGTGGCCGCCGCTGCCCTTCGATCGAAGGTGAGCCACTCGTCGAGGGTGATATCGGCAGTTGACATGCCGCGGAGCATGCCGGAACCCACTGACAGTCGGGACGACGAGTCCTCGGTCACTCGGAACCTCGCTCGGGCGCAAGCGGTCAGGTATCCACCAACATCGGTCGCGGGGAACGTGTGCGGACGACGATGTGATGCGACCCGGCACACCCTGGACGCCACAACGGTCGTACGCGCTCGTAGCACCAGACTGCCACGTTGACTCGAACGGAAGGTCGGGAGGCGGTCCGGCGCCCGCATCCGGCCAAGGATGCTTCCCGGGCGCCGGAACCTGCCGGAACCTGCTGCCCGGCTAGTACTCCACGATCGTCACGGACTCGACACCGAAGGTGCAGGAGGACGTCCACTTCGTGTACGTGCCGTCAGTCCATCCTCCGCCGCTCACGGAATGGAGCGGGCTCCAGGCGCATTCCGCCCGAACGACCCATCGCCCCGTCCCCGAGCAGGTTCCCCAGCCCTTGTTCCCCGAGATCCCCGTGGTGCAGTTCATGTGGTACACGGGCGTGGTGGCGGCCGATGCGGCCGGGGCGGCAACGACCCCTGCCGTGACAGCCGTTACTGCGAGCGCTCCGACTGCGGGCGCCTTTCTCATCCATGATCGAAGATTCACGTCAGGTCCCTTTCTCGCGAACTGGAATTGCAAGTGACATTGCGATTAAAGGATTTGGATACGACGACGGTCACGAGTAGTTCCTACTCACCATCCATCCGGTCGGGCCCCTGATGCGCCCGCAGTCACGAAGGGCGGGCTGCGACAGGGCGACTCCTCGCCGGGCCGCCGTCGGCGGGTTCGGACGGCCGTCCCGTTTCGGTCGTCGCTCCGGTCGCGTCGACTTCGTCCGAGGTGGGCCGTGGTCAGGCCCGGCCACGCGCCAAGGGGTTATGTGATGGCTCCGGGCCATCCCGGTCTGCTTGGATGCGAGCATGACCACCGATCTGCCGGCCGGCTTCGACATATCCACCGACCCTGCCCGCCTCGACCGTGCGCTCGTCCATCAGTGGCTTTCCGAGGACTCGTACTGGGCGCAGGGGCGGTCCCGGGAGAAGCAGGAGGCGGCCATGGCCAACTCGTTGAACTTCGGGGTCTATGACCGAGCCGCCGGTGTTCAGCACGGTTACGCTCGCGTGGTCACGGACCATGCCACGTTCGCCTGGCTGTGCGATGTCTACATCGCTCGCGACAGCCGGGGGAAGGGCTTGGGGCACGCCTTGGTTGCCGCCGTTCGCGACCATCTCGCGCCCTACGAACTGCGTCGAGTGCTGCTGGCCACCGCGGACGCACACGCGGTCTACGCCAAGGTCGGCTTCGAATCCCTCACGATGCCGGCGAAGTGGATGACACTCGGCGCACAGTGAGGGCCGGGCGGGACGGGACCTGTTCCGGCCGCCCTCGTCAAGCGTCCGGCCGGTGCCGGGCGTTCGGCCCCCGTCGAGCGCCCGACGGTGCCGAGCGTCGCGCCGGTGCCGAGCGTCGCGCCGGTGCCGAGCATCCGGCCGGTAGCGAGACGAAACGTATTGCGTGACTCCGGGGCGTGCGTCATGATGGTGACGTCAGATAGCGAGACGGTCCGTCTCGTCTCTATTCGTGGGTGTGGGGAGCGGTGCCATGAATCAGCGGTTCGTCCAGGTCGACCCGACGGTGCGGTTGTGGTCCGAGGTGCGCGGCGACCCCCGGAATTCGGTCCTGCTGCTGATCATGGGGGCCGGGGCGTCCGGGCTGGCGTGGCCGGAGGAACTGGTCGACGCGTTGGCCGTGCGCCACCGCGTCATCCGCTACGACCACCGGGACACCGGCCGCTCCAGCTGGAGTTTCGACACGCACCCGTACCGCGTCGTCGACCTCGCCTCGGACGCGATCGCTGTCCTCGACGCGCACGAGGTCGAGCGGGCGCACATCGTCGGCCACTCTATGGGCGGCATGCTCGCCCAACTGCTGATCGCCGATCACCCCCAACGGCTGCTCAGCGCGACAGTGATGGGGACCGCCGCTCTCAGCAGCACCCCGCTGTCACACCCGGACGGCACCCGAACCCCCGTGGACCGGCTGCCCCCCATCGACGCCCGGTTGCTCGAAATGTGGTCCCGGCCCCACGAGGACCGCGGCCCGGAGGGCGAGCTGGACCACCGCGTGGAGCATTGGCGACTGCTCAACGGCGACCGGATCCCCTTCGACCCCGACGAGTTCCGGGCCTCGGAACGCCGCATCATCGAGCACGCCGGACGCTACGAGGCGCCCATGACCCACGGGCGCGCGGACCACTCCGGCATGGACCGCACCGAGCAACTCGCGCGTACCGAGGTACCGACCCTGGTCGTCTCCGCCACCGCCGAGCCCGTCTTCCCGCCGCCGCACGCCGACCATCTCGCCCAGGTGATCGCCGGGGCGCGGCTGGTCGAGATACCGGGCATGGGTCACGCCCTGCCCCGCGCCGTCCACGTACCCCTGGCCGCGGCCGTGCTCGACCACACCCGGGCCACGGATGCCCACGTCCGACCGGGGGCGGGGACGTAGCCCCGATCGCCCCCTCCTCCGTACGCGGGGCCCGGAACAGAACCGGTCCGCGATGTCCGGACGGGACGGCCGGACGGGACGGCCGGACGGGACAGCCCGGTGCTGCCTACGATTCCGAACGCAGTCCCAGAACACTGTGCTGGACCAGGCCGGCGGGGACGTCGCTCCTCCCCGATGCCCGGGCGGTCAACTCCACGAGCCCGGCGCGGAGCTCGGCGGCGGGCTCACCAAGGATGATCGCGCTGACGACCAGTTCCATCATCAGGCTGTCGTACTCGTCGCCCTTTCTCCGATAGCGCTCCACATCGCCTTCCACCACGGCGGAGGCGATCCTCCTCCCGCCGCCGGTCACCGGGGCGAAGGAAGCCTCGTAGACGCCACGGCCGGTCCAGCTCCGGTGCATGAAAAGGACATCGCCTTCCACGAAGGCGTTCCACTTCTGGTCCATGTCCTGGGCCGCGTATCCGCGCCGGATACGGTCCCACTGCTCGTCGGTCCAGACGCGGCCGGGAAGTTGAGCCACCTGAAGGGGCGTGCTGATCGGCTGGAGGCGCCGGAACGACTCTCGGGTGAGCGGGGCATCGGCAGTCATGGCGTGATCATATGACCGCATTGCTCGAACGCGACGGCCCACGGCCCCGATTGCCCTCTCGGCCGGCCGGGGGTCCCGGAGCCGCATCGGCCGTCGGGCCCGCACCGAGGACGGAGGACGTCCGCGGGCCGGAGTTCGGACGGGTGGGCTCAGCCCTGCCGCGTCGCCCGGGTCACGCGGGCGGCCAGGGCGGCGGCGCCGGTCCGGGTGAGGTTGCCGTGGAGGCGCAGGCGGGCCAGGCCTCCGTCGGGGTGGATGTCCAGGCGGGCGTGGGTGGCGGTGACGGGGACCGGCAGGGGGAGGCGGTGCAGGGTGTCGGGCTGGAGAGCGGTTCGTGACAGAACCTCGGTCCAGTCGGCGGCCTCGGAGGCCTCGTCGTCCTTGACCGACAGTGACACCCAACCGGCGGCGTTGCCCTTGAGGTTGGCGGTGTCGACTTCCACCGCACGGATCTCGCTCCGGGCGGCGAACCGGTACTCGATCCAGTCGTTGCCCTTGTCCCGGCGCCGCCTGGTCTCCCAACCGTCGTCCTGCTTCTGCGAGAGTCCGGGCATGATGGTGTTGCCCGGCGAGGAGTAGAAGCCGTCGGACGCGTCCGTCACACTGCCGCCGTTGGTGACGCAGGCGACGTCGAAGGTTCCGAGCAGGTCCAGCCATGCCGGGTCGGGGACGACCTCGCCGTGGACGCGGAGGCGGGCGATGCCGCCGTCGGGGTGCTGGTTGATCCGCAGGTGCGTCCAGCGGCGGTCCGAGGCGACGGGGAGGGCGTTGGCGGCGTGGCCGCGGATGGGGGTGCGGGGCACGATCACCTCCCACGCGCCGTCGTCCTCCAGGAGTTCGGTGACGGAGGGCGTGCCGGCGAACGCGGCGGCCTCGACGCCGACCTGCTGGGGGAAGTTCCCGCGGAAGTGGGCGGTGTCCACGACGATGCCGCGGACGACACCGGCCGCGCCGAGGCGGATCAGGGCCCAGTCGTGGTCGGTGTCCGTGGGGAAGGGGTGGTCGGCGTCGGCCCCGCGGCGGCGGCGGGTCTCCCAGCCGTCCATGACCTTGCCCTTGTTCCCGTAGTCGTGGACGTCGAAGGCGGCCGGCGTGCGGGAGAGGAGGTTCTCGCGGTCCGCGAAGAACTCGTCGTTGGCCGCGACGACGCCCGCTCCGAGCCGGCGGTCGGCGAGGTCGGTCAGCCGGGTGAAGGGGGCGTCGCTGCCGCGGTAGTCGGCGTACGGGTCGCCGGAGACGTAGGGGGCGGCGAATGCGGAATCGGTGGGAACGGAGTTGTCGGCGGGGGAAGGGCTCATGGGTGAGGGACGCCTCTCTGTGTTCTCCTGCTGGGGAGTTGGGGTGACACGGGCAACTTTCGCGGCCCGCGATCACTTACGTCCATCGAATGTTTTCGATCCTTCATTTCAGTGAATCCGAACGGTCTGGCTCTACGGCCCCTCGGCCGGCGGCCGCCGGGTGGCCTCCGGCGGGCGCGGACGCTCCCGGCCGGTCATACCGCCGTTCGAGCCCACCGCCGCCGTGGGGCGGCTGCCCGACGGTCGTTCATGAGCGCGTCCCCGCGCCGGCCGTAGCGCGTCGTGGTCGTCATCGTCTCCCCCGCATCGGATCGATCAGGCCTCCGGGGCCGCCGCCCCCACGGGCCCCAGTCGGAGTTGCTGCGGGGCCGACTTGAGCCGGGTCGAGAGGTCCGGGAGGAGTGGCGCGCGCCCGGCCGTGAACCAGAGCAGAACGTCCGCATCGGTCCGGATCGGCAGCGCGGGGAAGGTGTTCTCCGCGTGCTCGGAGCGGTGTACGGCCTGCGCGGGGGTTCCGGCAGCGGTCAGAGCGGGGCGCAGGCGTCGCTCGAAGTGGTCGGCGAACGCCGCGGGGTCCAGGGGGTGGCAGATGGTCGCGACGACGGGTCCCGTGGTGCTCGGTGCAGCGAGGCCCGGTCCGCGCAGCAGGAGCACATCGTCCGAGTCGATCATGGTCGCGTTGGCCCTCTCGCGGTGTGCCCGCCAGACGGAGCCGCCGTAGAAGGCGTGCAGGGCCCGCTCGCGTGTCGCCATGTCAGGGAAGCTGCGTAGCCATACGAAGCGGTCCGGGTCGTCGAGATCCCGGAACCGCCCGCCCACGGTGATGCCGACCTCCTCCTGCCCCGTGACGAATTCCCGCTCGAAGAGGTCGACCAGGGTGTCCCGGGCGCCCGGGTGGAGGGTGTACTGGCGGAGTTCGACGATGTCGTTCATGACCCGGAGGCTGTTCATGACCCGGAGGCTAGGGCCGGTCCACTGACACCTCCTGTCAGTGGACCGGCCGCTCGTGTTCGGTGTCGCTCATCGAGTCGAGGGCTTGCGCGCCACGATGGCCGCGTTCGCCCCGGCCGCTGCGAGCGGGACGGTCGTGATGTCGGTGAATCCGGCCCCGGTGAGCCAGTCGGTGTACTCGGCGTAGGTGTAGTTGTGGCCGGAGCGTGTCTCGATCAGCATGTTCAGTCCCATGAGGGCGGCCGGTGCGGGGCCCCTCTCGTCGTCGTCGAGGACGAGTTCGCAGATGATGACGGCGCCGCCCGCAGGCAGGGCCGCGTGGCATTTGGCGAGCAGGGCGCGGTTGGTGGCCTCGTCCCAGTCGTGAAGGATCATGCTCAGCAGGACCACGTCGTGGCCCTCGGGCAGGGCCGGGTCCGTGAGGAAGTCTCCGTCGTGGGTGGAGATGGCGTGGTCTAGGCCCAGTTCGGCGATCTTTTCGCGGGCCATCGCGGTGACGCGCGGCAGGTCCAGGACGGTTGCCCTCAGGTGGGGGTAGTGGCGGCAGAGGCCGGTGGGGAACGCTCCGGTGCCGCCGCCCACGTCGAGGAGCTTGCGGTGGGCCGTGAAGTCGTGGGCGGTCGCGAGGGCGTTGGCCGTGAAGGAGGAGAGCGTGAACATCGCCCCCCAGAAGTCTTCGAGGATCACGGCGTCGGTGGTGACGAAGGCGGACTGCTGGGCGTCGGAGTCCCAGGTGGTCGGACGGTTGGTGCGCAGGGCCTCCTGAAGGCGGTGCCAGGCGGGGTAGGCGTGCCGGTCGGAGTAGCGGACGAAGCCGCCGAACCAGTGCGGTCGCCCTTCGACGAGGAAGTGCTCGGCGGTTTCGCCGTTGCGGTACCGGTGGTTCTCGCGCACCAGGAGACCGAGTGACGTGCAGCTGGCCAGGAGCATCCGGGTCGGCCGGGGGTCGAGGTCGAGCGCGACGGCCAGTTCTGCGGCGGACGCCTCGCCGAGTCCGGACAACGTGGTGAACAGGCTGAGGTCGACGGCGGCGGCCAGCGCCTTGAACCGCCAGAAGCCGGTGGTGAGTTCCATCAGCGGAATGGGCGTGGGAGCGGGTACGCCCGGGGGGAGGACAGCGGCGTTCGGCGCGGCTTCCGGGACGGGGTGCACGCGGGGCACGGTCGACAACTTGGCATCCGATCTGGCCCGGGTGGGCTCGGTGGGAACAGAGGTGGGCCGGAGCACCACACTGAGCCACTTAGAGTAGTCGAACCGACTCGGATAGTAACCACTGGGGTTTTGGGAGACTGTTGTGACTCATGTTTCGAACGTCAGTGCGTCGATCGCGCTCCGGCTGCCACTCCCGGATGAACTACCCATCGGCACGGCAGCCGTCGGGCGGGCCCTGGGCGCCTTGCTGGAGCGGGCCCCCGTGGCATACGGCGCGGCGATGGCCGACGTCGTGGCCGCCCGTCAGATGCTGGCCTGGGCGACGCCGGCACCCGACGCCGACGCGCAGGCCCTCTTCGAGCCGCCGGCCGGCAGCCGGATCCACGACCGGCACTTCGAGGTGGAGCGGGTACGGGGCGACAGCGCAGCCCTCCTTGCCGAAGCCGTGCTGGTCAGCGACCTGCTCGTGAGCGAGGACCTGGCGGAGAGCGGGACCACGCTCGACGAGGACCCGGGCGGAGCGTTGCTGGGCGTCACGGCGTTCCTCACCGGGGGCCTGTCGGTACCCGTCAAGCACCGGGAGTGGGCCCCGGTCGACCCCTCGGCAGCAGCGCATCAGCGCTGGCTGATCGGACATCAGCGATTCTTCGTCATGCTCCAGCTGCTCGCCTCGGCCCTGTCGGGGGTGGACCGGGCGGCCGGATCCGTGCGGGAGGAGGAGGCGGTGCGCGAGTTCACCTGGCTGTGCGGCAGCGCCACGGCTTCGATGAGGTACGCCGCCGACTTCCCCCCGCACGGCTACGGCGGCGTACGGGACACCATGGTGCCGCCCGCGGTGAACGCCGGGTTCAGCGGCCTGCAGACCCGGGACCACCAGCAACTCGTGGCCGTCATGCGCATGTTGAAGCGTGACGGTGGGCTGGAGCGCCTGGCTCCGGGATCGGCCGGCGCCGTGCACGCGGGCGTGAGCCGGCTCTACGACGCGCACGTGTGGGTCTGCGACCGGTTCGGCGGCGCCACCGAGCCCAGTCTCCTGATGGCCCAGACCCGCCAGGGCGCCGACCGACCCGCCTCCGCACGGGATTCCGAGACCGCCCCTTCCGACGCACGGACGTCCGGGGCGCCGACGGCGGCCGGAACCGCGGAGAGTGGCGTCACGGCGGCCCGCAAGCTCGCCGATCAGCGGCTGCGGCAACTCACGCCCGAGGCGGGCCTCCCCGAGCACTGAGGGGTTCCGACCCGCACGGCGGCGGCCGGGCAGGGTCCCTGCTGCCTGCTCCCTGCTGCCGGGCTCCCTGTCGAACCGTCGAACCGTCAAACGAACCGTCGAACCGTCGACTCAAGCTCCCGTCCCGCTCAGTTCACCGTCCCCTCCCCTCCCCCGGTCCCACAGCCCGTCGGTACGGTCGGGAGCGGCGGGCATCGTCCGTCACGCAGTCTGGAGACCACAGGTGTCCCTCCCCGAGTCCCGTCCCGGCCTCCGCACCGCGAACGTGCCTGATCCGGCGCCCGCGCAGGACGCGCTCCACACACCGCCGGCGGGACCGAACGCCTCGCTCGCGTGTGCTTCCTGCGGGTCCGGAGGTGGGGGCCCGCAGCCGGCCCGGCCCGAGCGGCTCGGTCCGGAAGCGGGGCGGTTCCGAGCGCGGCGGGTGGCCGGGGTGCTGCGGCCCACGTCCGTGGCAGAGGTCGTCGCGGCGGTGCGGGCAGCCGCGGCGGACGGAGCGGCTCTGCACCCCGTCGCCACCGGCCGCAATTGGGGCCTCGGCTCCCGCAGCCCCGTCCGCGACGGCGCGACCGTACTCGACCTGTCCGCACTGGACCGGATCCGCGAGGTCGATGTCCGGCGCGGGTACGCGATCGTCGAGCCCGGGGTCACCCAGGGCCGGCTTGCCACCCGCCTCACCGGGACTCCCCGCATCGTCAACCTCACCGGCGCGTCCCAGAACGCCGGGGTCGTCGGCAGCCTGCTGGAGCGCGGTGTCGGTCTGCAACGGGGCCGGACGGAAGACCTGGCCGGGCTCGAACTCGTCCTCGCCGACGGCCGGACGGCCCGTACCGGCTGGTGGCCGGGGACGGGTCGCACAGCAGTGCGCCCACACGGGCGAGGGCCCTCCCTGAACCACCTCTTCACGCAGTCCGGTTGGGCAGCCGTCACGGCCGCGACCGTCCGGCTCCTGCCCCGCCCGGACAGCGTCCGGGTACTGCCGGTGCTCCTGGACGAAGGGCAGTTGGAGCGCGGCGTGGAGAGCCTGCGCGGATGGACCGAGCAGGGCTTGATCCCGCCGACCACGAAGATCTACGACCCGGTGGCCGCACGGACGTACGGCACTCCGGGCCGCCACCTGGCCCACATCGGCCTCGCGGGAGACGCGGATCTGGTGCGGGCGACGACGGAGATCGTCTCGGGACGGCTGCGGGACACCGACTGCGGCCTCGGTCCCGGCCCCGCGCACGCGGCCGACCCATGGGTGCAACACGCCTACGCGGGCGGGGCCGACCCGAACGACACGCTCTTCCTGCGCAAGACCGGGCACTGCGCGCGCTGCCTGGACCAGGCGCGTGGACTGCTGTTGTTCCTGCCGATCGTTCCGTTCGAGGGCGAGGCGGTACGGCGGGCGGCCGCGTTGACCCGGAGCTGCCTGGTCGGACGTACGGCAGCGCCGGGAATCACCATGAACGTGCTCGATTCCGAGGCCCTCGACCACGTCGTCACCCTCGGGTTCCCGCCCGAGGACGCGGAGGCGGTTCGAGACGCTCACCGCACCCTCGACCGACTGCACGAATCCTTCGCGCGCGAAGGGTTCGGCGTCTACCGCACCGACATCGACCACCCCATGACGCCAACCGGACCGGGACCGGACACCGCCGTGCGCGACCTGCTCGGACGGGCCCTGGACCCGCACGGGATCTTCGCCCCCGGTCGCCACTGACACCACCGACATCACTGGCACCACGGGTACTACTGGCCATCACTGGTAGCGCCGACAATCGGACCGCACCCGCGCAAGGCGGGGGCGCGGCCCTGGCCGGACCGGGGTCCGGCCTTCCGTCCGCCCTTCCGCCCTTCCCCTCTTCCGCTCTTCCGCCCTTCCGCTCGCCGTTGGCTGCTCGACACGGCCGGGTCATCGTCCGACCGGGAGCAGCCTCGGCCGGCCGGCCACGGCGGCGTGGCCGGAAGCGACCGCGGCGGGTGAGGGGTGCCGTCCGGTCCGGGCGGCCCGTCGGGCGCCCGGCCAGAGGAAGTGGCCCATCAGCAGCGCGAGGGAGCAGCCGATCAGGCTGTCCCACATGAGCTGTCCCACCAGCTCTCCGCCTTCGAGGTTGCTCAAGTCCGACAGCAGGAGGATGACGGGGGTGATGGCCGCGGTCTGGAAACCGTAGCCGCGGCGGGACAGGGCGGGGAGCAGTGCGCCCAGCAGCATCAGTACGGGCACGTCCCACCAGCCTCGCGGGACGGCCGTGAACACCGCGATGCCGGTCAGTAGTCCCGCGGCCGTGCCCGCTGCCCGCAGCAGGGCACGCGAGAGGATCGATCCGAGGTCCGGCTTGAGAACGAAGACCACGGTGACGGGCACCCAGTAGACCCGTTCGTAGGGCAGCAGTGTGGCCAGGAGCTCCGCGCACCCCACGCAGAGGGCGAGCCGGAGACCGTAGCTCCACGGGGTGGGTGAGGAGAGGTGGGCGCCGAATCGGCGGGCCGGTGTTTCGCCTGCGGCTGCCGTCCGCAGGGCGGGTTGGGTCGACACCGGTCCAACCGACGCCGGTCCAATCGATGCCGGTCCAATCGATGCAGGTACATCGGTGCGGAACCGGCGGGGCGATGGTCCTGGAAGCCGGGTGGGTGCGCAGAGGAGCAGGGCCAGTACCAGGACGCCACCGCTTGCCACGAGGAGCGGCGGGATCCACCAGGGCGTGGTGGAGGGTGGCACTCCGGCCGCCAGGACCGCGTTCAGCAGGAACATCAGCCCTGCCAGGGAGGCCGCGCGTCCAAGCGCCGACAGTACCCCCGAGAGCAGTGCCAACGTCGTCAGTACCGCGAACGCCGTCCAGCCGCGACCGTCGACGAGGCCGCCGAGGGTGGCTCCCGCAGCGCCGAACAGCAGGCAACCGGTGACCGTACGTAGCCGTTTCCGGCGGTCGGGAGCCGTGGCGGCGAGTACGCCGAGGAGTCCGCCCAGGGAGGCGAGCGCACCGTACCCGGGTTGGTGAAGCGCGAGTCCGACGGCGAGGGGCACGGCAAGGGCGAGGGCTGCCCGGACGCCGGCGGCCCCGGGGGCGGGCGGACACGCAGGATGTGTCGTGGGGCGAGGGCCGGGGCGGTCCATACGGAGTCCTTCGCGGGCGTACAGGTCACGCGGTCGCCACCAGCACACCAGCGATCCACCGCTCCGCGTGTCCTGCCTTCGGACCATCCCCCGGAGGATCCTCCCTCCCGAAGCGCGACCCCGAAGCGAGGCTCCGAAGCGCGTACGTGTGCGTGGCTCACGATCGGAGCCGACGCCCGAGCTCCAGGGCAGGGTCGGGCCGGCGATGACGGCGTTCCTGCCGCGCTCCGGTCCCTGCGGTAACAGTGCGGGGGCAGGGAAGGTCGTCCGGGCGGGCGGCGCCGGCGAAACGCTGGACGTTGTGCCAGGTCATGCCGAGCTGTGGCCATCGCGGAAGCGCGGTCAGAACCCCCTGATGGGCGCCGCTGGACGACTACGGCGCGTAGCGCTGTCGACGCCGGTACCGAGTGAGCCGGTCACCAGCGGGCGCGCAGTACACCGTCGCTGTCCGGTAGGGCAGCACAGGCCAGGGGGTGGCGTTCGTCGACGTACGGGGACAGGGCGCAGGCTGCCTTCGCATCGGCCACGAGGAACGCGAGTTCCTCGTGGTCGGAGCTGTCGGCGGACACGTGGGTGATCTTTCCGTCCTGTGTCTCCCAGACGAACTCCACGGACCCGTCCTCAGGCAGCGCGGCGAGGACCGCGTCGACGTCGGGATTCAGGTCCGGCCAGACGGTCAGCAGAGCGCGTGGGGTGAGACCGGCGCGCACCGCGTCGAGGTTCGCCTCCGTGAGGCGGTACCAGCGGGTGGCGTTGCGAACGTGGTTCTCCTCCAGGAGCACCGCCGGCGCCGACGCCGACATGGTGCGAAGGCGCGTCCAGAAGTCGGCGTCGGCGGCCGCTGTCACCTCGCGTTCCTCAAGATCCGCCGTATGGGGCGAGGCCGTTACCGGTTCCGGGAAGAGACCGAGCGCCCGTGTTCGGGCCACGGCATCCGGGCACGGCCCATCGCTGCCCACGTGCACGTACAGGTCCCACCCCACGTGCACGGCGAATCTGTTCTCGGCCTCCAGTCCGCACCAGGCCCCTTGGCCGCGGAGCATGATCCGCACCAGTTCCAGCGCCACCGGGAGGGAAACCTTCGCCCCGTCGTGGAAGCCGGTGAGATCGGGGGGAAAGAGCCCTCCGAGGCCGTGCCCGGCAACCAGCGGCTCCCCACCGAAATGGACGGCCCCCGCGACGCCGGGTTCCCGGATCTCCAACCGGTCGACGTCACAGGCTTTCGCGAAGGCGGCGATCGCTTCGAGGTATGCCGCCTCCACCGGCCCGTGATCACTTTCCGTGCCCTCGACCCCGACGTAATGGCCGTGCTCGTCCCGGTCGGCGGGGTCGTACTTGGTTATCCGGTGAACGAAGGCAGTCGGCACGCTGCTCCCTGGTCTGACGAAGGGCCGCGGGCGTAGTCGGCGGACCCGTCTCCGAAACTCTCGGAGGTCAAGGATCCACCCTCTTGCGGGCGCACACGTCTCCGGCCGGACTGGGGAGGCACTGGAGCAGCACCGGGTCTGCGCTCATATCCTGAGCCGATGTACGAGAACTCCGCCGCTCGGGCGGCCGCCCGCTGGCCGCTCGCCGCGTCCGCGGAGACCGACTGGCTGAGGGAACTGGTGGCCGAGGACGGGCTCACCGGGTTCATGCCGCCGGCGCTGCCCGACGCGGCCTGGGTGCTCCATGCCATGTACGAACACGAACTCGGGCCCTTCGACATGTCGTACGTCGAGTACCAACGGGCCTTCCTGAACAGTTGCGGCAACAGTGCCGGCGCCGGCGCCGCGATCATCCCGGGGCTCGACCCCGCGGACGTGTTCACCGACCCCTCGGACCCCTTCGCCAAGTCCACGGGCGAGCACCCCGGACCACGCCATCGCCGCCTGCGCTGGGCGGAGCTCGCCCGGCGGACCGGAGATCCCGTTGTCGCCGAGGGGCGACTGCCCGGCCCCACCTCCTTCCCCTCGCTCCGCGAGTCGGGCGGGTGGCCGGTCGGCATCACGAGTCCGTCCGAGGGCAGCCTGGACCGCTCCGACTGGAACCGGCTGGTCGAGATCCTCATCGAACACAGCCCGCAGGGCGCCGGCAGCCGCTGCCTCGCCTACTACACCCCGCTGGGGCAAGGGGCCGAGGACTTCGACAACCTGCACGTCCGCGCAGGCCGGCTCGCAGACGCGAAGGTCCTGTACGACCACCCCGAAGAAGACGCGTGGACCCCCTCCAACCTCTGGGCCGACGACCGGTCCTGGGTCCTGTGCACGGACTACGACCTGCGGGCCACCAAGGTCGCCGGCCCGGCCCCGCTCGTCGAGGCTCTGCTCACCGACTCGGAGATCGAGGCCGTACGACTGCCCTGGGCCTCCTGATCCGACCGCCCGACCTGCGGCCGATCCAGCGTCTGGCAGTTCCCCACCAGGTGGTCGCGCCCCCTCACGGGGACACTCGCCACCCCCGGCCGCCATCTGACGGAAGGTCACATGTTGGCGAAATGGGTGACCTTCGTCGATCCGCTGCAAGGGAGGCACCGACCGGTCCACCAACCGTTGCACGCAGAATCAGCGCGAGCGCTCACCACATGCCGGTGGGCGGTCACCGCCCGCGGACCTGCTGTACGTTCCATCGCCGTGCCGACCACGACCGAGCCCCATCACCCTCTTCACCGAGCCCATCACTCTTCCTGGAGAACCCGTCATGCAGTTTCGTCCGTTCTGCATCACCTTCCTCGCCGCCTCCGCGGTCGTGCTGACCGGCGCGTGCGGCAGCGCGGAAAGCACCACACCCCGCGCCGCCAAGCCGTCGGCGAGCACGCCCTCAACTCCCCCTGAGGCCAAGCCCATGAGCGAGGAGCAGTTGTCCACACTCCTTGTGGCCGGACAGGACCTGCCCGGCCACAAGGTCGAGGAGGCGATGCAGGGAGGACTCGTATCCGCCGACCGGCCGGAGTGTCGGGACCTGGCCACCCTCCTCCTGGGCGGCGCGATGACCGGCACCGGGGGTCAAGTGCACACCCAAGCGGTGAAGGGCGGAACCGTCACCAAGGTGTCCCTGCATTCTTGGTTCGGCACCAAGGCCGGCACGATCCTCGCCGACGTCAAGGCCGGCGGGGCCAAATGCGGCAGCGGATTCAACGCGCTCGGGGGCACCGGCACCATAAGGATCACCAAGGTGGTGGCCGACAGCACCACCAGGGTCGGCGACGAGAGCGTGGCCATCACCGCCGAGCAGCAGTCGGACGGGAAGAAGTCGGTCATCGAGGCGGTCATGGTGCGCAAGGGCACCACCATCGCGAGCTTCACGGCACACAACGCATCCGCAGCGACCGAGAAGCCGGCCGTGGTCGTCACAGCACAGATGAGCAAGCTCAACTCGTGACGTCGCACGACGAACGGAGCAACGGCCGATCGACATGGCGAACCCGCGGACCCGCGAACCCGCCCCGCGCGGACGACCGGCGTACGCGAGAGCGCCCGCGCGGGAAGGATCCGCGCGGGCGCTCGGTGTCGGTCGGCAGGTCAGGACAGGCGCGTGATCCGCGCCGTGAACGACGGCTCGACGAGGGCCGACCCGAACGCGACCGGCACGCTCTTGGCCCCGGCGCCGTCGCCGACCGTCAGCACGCCCACCACGGTGCCCGCCTTCGCCTCGCGCGGCAGCGGCTTCGCAGCACCTCCGGGGCCCGCGGCGGTGTCGAGGGTCAGCCGGAGCCGCTGGCCCGGGACACCGATCGCGGCGACATCCTGCGTCGCGACGAGCGGCGTCGAACCGCCGAGGCCGTCGGAGACATGGCCCACGAGTTGCCCCTTGCGGATGACCGGGGTCGAAGCCAGGGCCGCCCGCACGGCCTCGATCACCTTGCGGCTGTTCTCCTTCACCAGGGTCAGACTGTTCGCGCCGTCCTCGTCAGGGCCGTCCACGTGCTGGTCCATCATCGTGCCGAGGATCAGCGGGGTCTGGTCACCGACCGTCTTGTACGCCGCCCACATCAGCGTTCCGCCCGCCGGGGTGCTCGAACCGGTCTTGATGCCCTTGATGCTCAGACCGTCGGCGAGCAGCAGATTGCCGTTGTTGTTGATGAGCGGCGCGGATAGACCCTCGATGGGGGCCTGCGCCAGGGAGACGACCGCACGGAACGCGTCCTCCTTCATCACCGCCTCGGCCAGCTTGAGCTGGTCGGCGGCGGTGCTGACGGTGCCGGCGTCCAGACCGCTGGGGTCCGTGTACGTCGTGTCGTTCATGCCGAGCTCCTTGGCGGCGGCGTTCATCTTCGCGACGAACGCGGCCTCGGAGTCCGAGCCTGTGTCCCAACGGGCCAACAGACGCGCGATGTTGTTGCCCGACGGGATCATCAGCATCTTCAGCATGTCCGACTGGCTGAACTTCGACCCCTGCTTCAGCCCCTGAATCCGGGACTCGTGCTCGGCCATGCCCTCCGCCACCGTCTTGGCGTCCACCTCGATCCGCGGACCGGGATCGTTCTTGCGCAGCGGATGCCCCTTGAGGACCACGTACGCGGTCATCACCTTGGCGACGCTGGCCGTGGGCACCGGCTTCTGCTCACCGAAGAAGCCGACGTCCCCGGAGCCCGAGACGCGCACGGCGGCCTGCCCCTTCTCCGGCCAGGGCAGCGTCGTCGTACCGTCCACGACGTGCTCGTCCCGCAACCCGACGAGCTGCGGCTCGGGCAGCGGACGCAGCAACTGCACACCGGCCGCCGAAGCGGCGAGCAGCAGCAGGATCGGTGTCCACACCTTGACGCGACGCGTGAGGGTCCGGCGCGGCGTCTCCGTCCGGGGAGCGGTGTTGGTCAGCTCGGCCAACAACTCCAGGGGAGGCAACGGGGCCTCGCGCGTCGTCTCCGCAGGGGGGTGGGTCTGGTGCTGAGGCTGGGGCTGGTGCTGAGGCCGGGGTCTGGCCTCGGGCTCGGGCGCGCGTGCGGCTTCGGGCTTCGGGGCGGGCTTCGGAGCGAGGTCCTTGAGGGAGAGGAACTCGCTCGTGCGCTCGGCGTCGCGCTCCACGACGGCGGTGCCGTCGTCGCCGCCGCCCTTCGGGACCTCGGACTCCTCCGAAACCTCCGAAACCTCCGGAGCCGCAGGGGCGGCTTCATCGGCCTTCGCAACCTTCTCGGGTTCCGCAGGCTGGTCGGTGTCCTGTTCCAACTCCTCGTCAGGCTCGGACTCCGCGGTGGATTCGGAGTCACGCGCGGGTGCGGCGTCCGACCCCTCCGTCTCGTCACCGGTCGGCTGGTCTCCGGCCAGTCCAGTGCCCTCCGGTTCGACAGCCGACCTCAGCTTGGAAACGGCTTCCGCTTTGGCCTCCTTATCGAGCCCAGCTGCGGTCCCTGACTCCGGATCGGACTCCGAATTGGGCGACGTCTTCGGCGCGCATTCCTTCTTCCCTTGCTTCCCACCCGAGTCATCGCCCTGGTCCGCGGGCTCCTCCCCCGGCTCCCCGCCATCCTTCGCACCCTCGCCCCCGGCCGGCTCAGCCGATTCCGCATCCGCATCCGCATCCGCATCCGCATCATCCTCGAAGGTGGATTCCGATTCATCGGTCTCCGGGTCCAGCGCCGGCGCCTCGACGCCCGCCGCGAAGGTGTCCGATCGGTCGGTGTCGGGCCGTCGATCCTCGTGCTTCTCCTCCATCGCGGGAGCCTCCTCCGGCTTCCGCCCCTTCACACCCGCGCCCGCCACCGTTTCCGCGTCCATCCCGCGCCCCCACCTTGCTCTTGCATCCGGCGCCCGCGCCGGTTCTTCCCCGATATCAAGGGCCCTCAGACGACCCTCCGTCGACGTAGAGGCCCGCGACGACCTGCGCGTTCCGTCCCCGATCGGCTGTGACCGTTCGGTCACATTCCGAAGACTTGGCGTGCCGGCGTCTGCCTGCGGCTCGTCCCACAGGCCCCGGACGGGCCCTGCCGCGGCCTCCTTCGTATGACGCTCGTTCTCCCACCGAGAGGCAATGGGTGATCCGCTTCTGCGCGCGAGCCATCCCCGCGAAGGCGGGGAGCAGATCCCGCACAGGTAGACGTATCCGGCGAGCAGGGGACCATCCCCGCAGGTGCGGGGAGCAAGTTTCCTCAGCTGCGCGCTTGTCTGCGGTCGGGGCTGTTCTGACTCGCTCGCAGAGATAGCGGCATATCAACCAAGAGGATCAACGCGTACCGAATCGTCGGCGCTTGGAAGCCTTGCTCCAGCCCTGGGTCGGGGATGGGGGTCGTGTGTCGCGGTCGCTCGGGCGGTGGATCAAGGTGACGCCCTCTCGGTCGATCGGGTGCCACTTGTGGTCGTGGGTTTCGAACGCGAAGCCTTGTTCGTTGTTCGTGTTGTAGGCCATGAGGGCGCGTCCGTTCCCCGCGTACTGCTTCACCTCCTCCCACAGCACCGCCCTGATGCGCGCCGACGGTCCTCCGATGAACACTCCTGGAGAGATTTCGAGCAGCCAGCGGGTCAGGAACCCTCGGAGTCCGGCCGGGCAGAGGGTGAGGACGATGACCGTCACCAGGTCACCTCGTCCGCGTAGTTCCGGCCGCCGGGGACCGTTACCTCTCGGTCCGACTGGAGCGTGACCACATCGGCGAATTCGCCTTCCGCGGGAGCCGAACCGGCGGGGAGCAGCAGCATCTTGATGTCGTCGACGCAGCGGTCGAGCAGGCGTGTCTTGTTGATCCGGTCCCTCAGCGCACGCCGCGTGCGGGATCCGATGTCCTCCTCGCCCTCGGCCGCCACGTCGAAGGCGACGGGAATTCCGATCTCCGTCTTGTAGAGGTCGGCCACGTCCAGCACGAACGACAGCTCGTGCCCGGAGTGGACGAAGCCGAGGCCGGTGGCACAGCCCAGCGCGGCCACGACCGCGTGGGCGACGCCGTACATGCACTGGGCGGCGGCGGTCACCGCCTGGTTCGCGGCATCGCCGGCGGTGAAGTCGCCCGGCACGTAATGGCGCCCGTGCCAGGGGACCCCGGTGCGTTCGGCCTGGAGCCGGTAGCACTCCTTGAGGCGACGGCCCTCGTGGCCGAGGAGCTCCTGCCTGTTCAGGCCCGCCGGGTCCTCGTCCGGGAACCGCAGCTGGTACATCGCCCGGGCAACCTCCAGGCGGGTGCGGCGGTTGGCCCAGCGGGTGGCCTGCGCTTCCACGAGAGCGGACGACCGGTCCAGCGCCCGCCCACTCGCGTAGTACCGCACTCCCTGCTCGCCGACCCATGCGACGGCGGCCCCGCTGTCCGCGAGGACACTCATCGCCTGGTGGGTGACGCGTGTCCCCGGCCCGAGCAGCAACGTGCCGATCGTGGCGGAGGGAATGTGGGTGGTGCCTTCGGCGTCCTCGGCGGTGATGGCATTGTCGTCGCGGTGCACGACGCATCGTTCGAGGTAGATGAAGGAGATCCGTTCCCCGACTCGTGTCAGATCGCGCGGGGACGAGGCGCGGCGTTGTGCCACGGTGCCCATCGCTCACCCGGCCTGGGCGAGTGTCATCAGGCCACAGCCGTAAGCCTTGGCCTTGCCGAGTCCCAGCGTGAGGGTGCGCCGGAGGGCCACGGGATCCGTGACTTCCAGGCGGCCGTCGAAGGTGACCGTGACGAGGGGCACCCGGTTGGCTCTGCCCGTGCCGGTCTCGGTCTTGCCGAACTGGTGGCGCTGTTCGTCACGGACGGTCAGCTGGTGCTCGTCGCCCTGCTGGAGTCGACGTCGCTCCGTAGGGGTCTCCAGGACGCGGAACCCTGCATGTTCCTGGTGGGTGAGCAGCCAGCCCATCTGGTGGCGGGGCGTGCGGTGCGCGGTCCGCTTGAGGGGCTCGTCGGGTGTGCGGCGCACGTTGTGGACGGGATTCGCGGTGAGCCTGAAGGCCCAGGTACTGCCGGCGGTGAGCCCGTCCAGGAAGGTCTTGTACTCGTAGGTCTGCCAGGTGGCGGTGGTGGGCCATCCTGCCTGCTCGACGAGGTGGGTGAGGTCGGGGCGCTCTTCACTGACGACGAAGAGCAGCACCTCTGCCCGCGCGTTGCGGTCCAGGCGCCACAGGATCCGCGAGGCGTTGTCGTCGCCGGGCAGTGCCCCGGCGAAGGAGGACATCACCGCGGCGTGCATGCGCTGCGGCGAGGACAGCAGGGGGCGGGCTCCTTGGCGCGCGGTGTTGATGCGGAATCGGGTCAGGAACATCAGTGACCGTCCAACGGGGACTGCGGGGGCAGCGGGGTGAGGAGGGCTTCGGGGTTGTGGCGAGGCACCTGTACGGGGGCGTCATGCCTGCCCTTGGACCGCTGCGGCGCAGGTCGGAATCCGGGATTCGGGATGTCGACCGTCGTCGTCACGACGTTGCGCAGCGCATAGCGGCGGTGTTCGGGGGCGAAGCTGAGCGGTTGGTCGCGAAGGACGGTGCCCAGCGGCCCGCCACCGACCGAGTCGCTCAGGAGGGAGAGCGGGACGACGGCCCGGCGCTGATGGAGTGTCTTCTGCCAGTCGGCTGCCTGCCATGGTTCGTCGCGCAGTACGGCAGTCGGGTCGTCGCCGCTCCTCGTGCCCAGGTCGATCGGGCCTTGCGGTGGGCAGGACCGTCGCCCGAGGTAGGGAAGGTGGACGGGGGCGCGCACTGCCTCGTGGAGGGAACGGATGAGGTTGTCCTCCCCGGCGACCGCCGCGACGAAGACGGCGTCGGCGAGGTAGAAGCGTTCCGATACGGGCATGGCCTTGCCGGTGTCGGCATGATGGGCCGTTTGGAAGTCACGCAGTCGGGTGCCGGGTTGATCGATCCGTACGGCGAAGGACAGTGCCGCGAGGTCGGACAGGTCGGCGGTACGCTCCCGGCCCAGTGCGGCGGCGAGCAAGCCGATGACACCACTCTTGGTGGGAGCCGTTTCGGTGGTGCGGCGGGCGAAGCGGGCCGACGATCCCCACGACTGCAGGGGTCCGGCCAGGCGGAGGGCCAGGACGCTCATCCACGCTTCTCCAGCTGGCCCTCCACGGCCTGTCCGACCTGGGTGACGAGTTCCCGCAGGTTGACCTCGTCACCCAGGGGGGCGAGGTCCTGGGTCTGCTTGCCGACGCGGACGATCCAGGTGCGTTCGGCCGGGGCGCCGAAGGCACCTTCGACTGCCGGAATGTGTTCTGCCAGGGCTTGGCAGGCGGCGCGGACGTGGCCGTCGGCCGTGTCCTGGGCGACCGGGTTCTCGAAGGCGCCGACGAAGCTGATCGGGCGGGCGGACCGGAGCTTGACGATGACGGCGTCAGGCAGGGTGTTGTTGCCGAAGGTGTTGAGCTTGCCGGTGGGCATGGAGAGGGCGAAGCCCTCGACGAACGCTTCCACGGCGCGGCGGACCGGCTCCCCGCTGCGTTCGCCGTCGGCGAGGCCCGCATCGAGGTTCTTGGTCAGCTGATCGATGTCGACGGCCGCGTACCGGTAGAGGGTGGCCGAATTGAAGTCGACGGTACCGATCATCCCGGCACCGGATTCGGCATCGCTGTTCTGATCGTCGACCGCGGTGAAGTAGTCGGTCTCCAGGTCCACGGGGTGCACGCTCAGGGCATGGGCGACCTGGGCCGCGGCGTCGACGTTGATGTCGGTGGTGTCCGCCACCATGCGGCCGAAGAGGGCGATGTCGACGGAGTGCCGCGTGGCCGCGATCTGCTTGGCCTTCGCCTTCAGACCGGGTTCCTTCACGAACACCTTGGGCTCTGCCTTCCTGGCGAGGCCCTCGATGGCCAGTTCCGCCAGGCCGTCGAGTTGGCGGGCACTGAGGAACAGCAGGTAGGAGGATTGCGGGGCTCGAGGCTCCGGCGGCGCGTCGTCCTCGTTGTCCGCCTTGCCCTTCCCGTTCGCCTTGGCGGACCCGCGGACGGATGCCTCGATCCTGGCTCCTGTGGCGGCGCTGATGATCTCGGCTGCCATCGGCCAGACGGCGTCCGTGGTCAGTGACTCCTCACGGGCCTGGATGCGGTGGGTGAGGGCTTCGACCACCTTCTTCGTCCGTACGCCCAGTTCCGCGGGATCCAGCAGTTCCTCGAAGGCCTTGCGGGTGGCCTTCTTCCACGCCTGGCTGGACACGCGGGAGCGGCGCACTCCGCCGTACACGGCGCTCTTGGGGGCGCCCGTATCGTCCCTGTTGATGTTGCTCGGCGGAACGGTCTGGAGGATGTGTACGTCGAGGATGGTGCGGCTCATGTCTGGTCCTTCGTCTCGATCTCGTTGGCGCCGGTGTCGGGCACTTCGGGTGCGTCGCCCTGCTGCGCTCCGGAAGCGGTACGGGGGCGGAAGGCGTGGAAGCTGCGCCCCCATGCCTGCCGGACGAGGCGGGGGCCGCCGGGCTGCTGCCACTGGTCGAGTTGCTCGGCAAGCAGGCCGTAGTCGAGCGGGATCTCGGCCTTGCGGAGCAGGACGACCAGTTCGCGGAGCCGTTGGCCGAGCACGTCGAAGGTCGTGGCGGTCCCGGCTCGTAACAACCGCTTCTGGATCGGCTCGTCGCGCTCGGTGCCGGACATCAGTCGGCGGACGGCGGTTCCCAGGGAAACCCCGTCATCCACGTGCATGCGGTGGGAACGCTGCGACTGCTGGTGCAGGGCCCACAGGGTCACGGCCACGTGGGCGGCACGTTCGGCGCGCAGGGCTTCGGCATCGGTCAACCGGTGGCCGTCCGGCTGGGCGGAGTAGAAGGCCTCGATGCCCACGAGTCCCCACAGGTCGGGGGTCTCGTTGGCCTGACGGCCGATCCCTCGACGGAGCCGCGCGAGGGCTTGGACGGCCTGGGGGCTGTCCCGGTGATAGGCGTGCTGGAGCGTCCTGACGTGCTGCGCCACGGCCTTGCGCAGGGGTCCGAGTTCCTTGGCGGTCGTGGAGGCCGGCCCCGACGTCCGTTCTGGCTCAGGCGGTGTTGCGGGCGCCGGGATCGGCGGCGCGGGCTGTGTCATTGCACGGTCTCCTTGACGGGCTCGTTCTCCTCCCCGGGTGTTGCCGGGTCGGGGGGAGCGGAGTGACGGTGGGGAAGGGCCTTGCTGAGCCGTGAGAGGAAGACCCGTTCGGAACCGGCGGTGTCCAGCCAACCGCGCTCGCCTGCGTCGGCCAGGAGCCCGGAGGCGGCCTTCCGCACGATCCAGTACGTGGTCCGTTGCCAGCCGGCCCGGGCAGCCGATGGCTCTTCGGAGCCGTCCAGGGTTACCATCCACTGCCGGTACGGGCCGTCGAGCAGGCCGAAGCCCAGGTCGCGAGCGGAGTCACTCGGAGGCTCGGGGAGGCGCCCCGCCGACCGGGCGAGGTCGGCTGCGAGGTCTCCCAGCGCGTTGACGGCCTTGGTGCTGTCCTCGACCGCCCCGATCGCTGCCTGCCCGTACTTCTGGTCGCGTTCGTGCAGCAGCACCACTGCCATCGCCACGCTGTCGTCGACGACCTCGTCGATGACCGACTGCTGCGTTCCGTAGACGGCGCAGATCAGCCGAGGACGGATGAGCGTGTGCCAGGGCAGCAGTCCCACGTGCATGAGTTCGGCGATCCACTTCAGCACGCCGGCCCGAAGGTACTTCGCGGGCTCCGCCCCTTGCAGGGTCCCCTCCTCCGTTCTGGAGGTGAGCAGGGCATCGAGGCTGCGCCAGGCGGAGCGGGCCGGATGGTGTTGACGGGGCATGTACACCCGAGGCAGGCCGAGTTTCTTCTCCTGCGGAATGCTACGGCGCCACCCGCTCATGGGTTCGCGCTGATGACTGTTGAAGGCCGGCAGGGGATCCCCGTAACAGAGGACCACTCCGTGGACGGCCTGCCCGTCGTGGTGGAGCCGGATGCGGCGGGACTGCCACGTGTACAGGTCACGGGGCCCGGTGGGCCTCGATACCAGGTCGCTCTGGACCTGGGGTCCGCACTGTTCACGACGCCAGGCCGGCCGATCGTCCTTGTCGATGACGAATCCGTGGGAATCGGAAGCGACGAGGTTGAGGAGAAGGGTTTGCTGCAGATCGTCCGCCTCGACGAACACTCCTCCGATGTTCCCGGCCCACCCCACTCCCTGCGGGTATCCCTTGCCTCCCTTGACCCGTGGGTCGCCCACGGCACCGGATTTGATCCCGGCCGTGTCGAAGGCGTGGGCGTGGACGAGCCAACGGGCGGCCTCGGCGAAGGGGAGCTGTTCGACACCGGGTTGGCGCATCGTGAAGAAGGGCTCGCCGTTGGGAACGTCGGCGACGATGCGGTTGAGGGAGGCCACCTCGTCCTTCTGCGTCCGCAGGTCGGCCACCTGGAAGAACGGCTGCGTGGGATGGAGGAGGTCGAATCGCTCGCGATGGCGATCGAGGTAGGGGCCGACCGCGGCGAACGGCTCCGCACTCTCGCTGAGCTCCTGCCACACATCGATGTCCTCGGGCCCCTCCACCGCATCGTGGAGGATGGCCAGCAGGAGGCGCATCAGCGCGAATTCCTGGGTGGGAACGTCACCCACGAGCCTCCGGATGTCGGCGGCTCGCGCGAAGACCTCCTTCAGGGAGAACTCCGCTGCTGTTCCGTCCCGTAACTGAACGGGTAGCCATGGTCGGGAGACCAGGTCAAAACCCGGCACGCCTCTCACCAACTTCACATCCTGGGTATTGGCCGGAACGACTTCCAGGCCGTCGGTCTTGCTGTATCGAAGGTCGAAGCCCGCCAGCCGGGTCTGACAATCCTCATCGAGGACGAGGAACAACTCCCCGGCCAGCATGTGGCTTTCCTTGCCCTGCCAGGCCTCGGGGCAGAACTTCTCCAGCTCGTCGATCACGCGATCGATGAGCCATGGCCGGTAGAAGTGGTACGAGAGCCTCAGCGCGCTCGCGGCCACGGCCCGCGCCGCCCGCGGGGGCGGCACCGCGTCGGTCGGCAGATCGAGCCCCCCGAGGCCGCGTTCCAGCCAGGGGAGCGTGGCGTACGAACCATCGCGGCGGCGTTGAACGACGAGCACTTCGAAGGACTCCTCACCGTCCCTGACCTGAGCGCGGCCCGACCTGCTGTCGTCGGCATCACCGACGCCCGCGTCGAGCCAGCCGACAAGTGAGCGTCCGGGCTTGCGGACGTCGTCGATCCTGAACGTCTGCGCTCGCCGGCGTTGCTCGGCCATGGTCCGCTCGTGCGCGGCCAGTGCGGTGTCCATGGCTTCGGCCCAGCTCTCGGGCACCGGCGGCGAGGAGGAATCGTAGGCCTGCTGCACGAGCGGACTGATGTGGTCGGGCAGTACGACCGGACGGCCGGCCAGGTGCGGCCGCAGTACGGCCAGTGAGCGCATCAGGGCATGGCTTCCGTACACGGCGTCCGACCCGGCCACGGGGGCAGGGGTTTCCGCCGTCCGATCGACGCCGGTGATCAGGCATTGGGCACGACGCAGCCGGACGGGTCGATGGGACTGGCCCTCGCCCCGACGGTGCCGGTGCAGGCGCCCCATGCGTTGCAGGATCAGATCGACGGGGGCCAGATCGGTCACCAGAAGGTCGAAGTCGATGTCGAGCGACTGCTCGGCAACCTGGCTGGCGACAACGATGTGCCGATCTTCCGGTCGCGTGCCGGACGGTCCGAACCGGTTGACGAGATCGTCGTCCTTGCGTGCCCGGTCCAGGTCCACGAACCGGGAGTGCGCCACGGTGACCGCGTCGGCCCCGAACCGCTCCCGCAGGACCTCGGCCGCCGTCAGCACGCGGTCGACCGTATTGCGGACCACCAGCGCGCAACCGCCTCCGGCCAATTCGCTCTCCAGACGGTCCACGAGGGCACCGAGGCCGTCGTCCAGGTGTTCCACCCGGATCTCGGTACGCCGGTCGGCCGCCGCCATAGGGGTGCGGGTGATCGTGGCGCGGCCCTCGGACACGAGGCTGATCAACGGATAGGAGTGGGCTGCGGCCAGTTCAGGGCGTCCGTCGGCTGAGCCGGCGTACGCCACGGCCAGTGCCTGCCGGCGGCCCGCCGGCAGGGTCGCGGACAGCATCACCACGGGCACCCTGTACGCCCCGAGCCAGTTCAGGACACGTTCGAGGTACTCGTTCATGTAGGCGTCATAGGCGTGGACCTCGTCGATGACGACGACCTTGCCGGCCAGGGCCAGATGCCTCAGAGCCAGATGCCTGCTCTTGAGCCCGGCGAAGAGCAACTGGTCGATGGTGCCCACGACGAAGGGCGCCAGCATGCCCTTCTTACGACCCCGCAGCCACTGGTGCGCCACGAGTTCGGACGCGGCGACACGTTGGTCGGCCCGCTCGGAGCGCATCGAGCGTGTCGCCCCGTCGATGTCGACCGCGGCGATCGTACGGGCGCCGGCACGCAGGTCACGGGCGAAATCGTCGTTGAGGAAGGCTTTGGAGTGCGCCAAGGAGATGGTGTGTTCGGTGGGTTCGGTGCGTTCCTCACCACCGGGAAGGCGCCGCAGCCAGCTGCGCATGCGGCCGTACATGGCGTTGGCCGTCGCACGGGTGGGCAGGGCGATGAAACATCCTCCGGCCCGTGTCCGCGAGGCGAACACCTCGGCGACGGCGAGCGCGGCCTCGGTCTTCCCCTCCCCCATCGGAGCCTCGATGATCATCAGGCCCGGCGACTCGGCCTCGCGCGCCAGGCGCAGTGCCTCTTCCTGGAGCGGTCGGGGTCCCGGGAGTGCGAAGCGGGCCGTGAAGTGCTCGCCGGCGCTCGCGGTCACCTCGGCGGGGAACCAGGGCCGAGGAAGCTCGATGCCGCGCCACGCGGATTCGATCCGCTGCGCTTCGCCGCGGGGCCGCTCCTCGGGGTAGAGCAGGAACAGATCCGGATTGCTGGCGATCCAGTCGGCCAGGATGACGACTGCGCCGAGTACGACCTGCACGGTCTGGGGCAACTTGACGGTGCGCCAGTGCGGCAGCCGGTCCTGAACCCCGTACGCCGCAGCGCACGCGTCGAGCAGTTCCGTCTGGATTCCCGCCCAGAGTTGTTCGCTCCGGCCGGGGGTCCGCAGCAGTTCGGTGTGCTGGTGCAGGAAGGGGAATGCTTCGTGCCCGGGAGGCACACCGTGGTGGCCGCCCACCGCGACCGCGAAGGTCATGGCGGCACGGGGGGCCCATCCGTGCCGCTTCAGCCAGTCCTCCAACAAGACCTGGCCGGCCAACCCGTGCGGGGCGCGCTTGCGTTCATCGCCGAACTGCTTCGACGACGGCATGTCCAGCCCCTTGTCCCGCATGTTCTGGGCCAGCTGTTCAACCTGACAGGCGAAGGCCGGAGTGGCCTTGCCGATGTCGTGAACGGCGGCCAGCCAGACCGCGAGGGCTCGGGCGTCCGCGTCCCCTCCGGGGAGGCACTCCGCGACCAGCACGCGCACGTTCAGCGGAAGCCATTGGTCCCACAGCCGTTCCGCCATGGCGGCCGAGTCGGCCATGTGCCTCCAGAGCTGGAGCCACTTCTCCGACTTCCGATCATGTTTGGCCCACACGGAGCGCGCTGCTGTCGTCAGCCCCGCGCTCCAATGCGGCGCGTCGTGATGCATCCGAATCCCCCCAGGATTCCGGTACTTGCCGGCCGGCGCCGGCGCCGGCTTCCTCCGAGGGAGCGGGGTCCCTCTGCCCACTCCGTGACAGAGGGACCCCGCTCATGATCAAGGAAGAGGCCACGCCTCGAACGTCATTCCCCGGCAATCACCCGTGTGGGTGACCGACGCGCGACGATGAGCACCACGATCACGACCACGGTGACGAAGGTGCCGCCCCGGATCCAGGCATCGACCGGCACCGACGAACCGGCACCCCCCGCCAGCACGGCAACGAGTACGGGCAGCAGCCACGACTGTGGCTGCTGCCCGTTGATGACCAGGGAGACCTTCCGAAGTAAGCTTCCAAACATTCGCTTCTCCTTCGCGAATCAGGATCGAGCCCACTCCTGCGTCTTGGTCGACGGGTGGGCTCGGCCTGCGCGCTGACGCGCAGGTTCGCTCGGATGTCTGACGACTTCGAGGCCCTTGCCGGGCCGTCACACATGACCGTAGCGCATCGACAGGGGTCCCAAGTCTCGTCTTGTTAAACGAACTTGAGCTCAATCTTGGTGTGAGGAACATGCACAGTTGCCTCACCCGAAGAAGAGGATCTCTCCAGGTGTCACCCATCCCCACCGGAGCGGGGAGCATCGATGTGCTGAACACGCACAGGGGTCATCCCCACGAGTCGGCGGGGAACATCGAACCGGTGGACCACACCGGCTCGCCTCCAGCACCAGAACAGTACCCAGCGCCCCAGCACCGCGCAGCCGATGCACGCAATACGAGCCACCAAGCACTTCAGCGGGGCGGCGGCCTGACGGCCCGGGGAGCGGACCCGCCTGAGGTAGAGGCCGGTTCGACAGCATATGACCGTTTCAGCGAAAGTGAGTGAAACGAAAGCCTTGCCAGCATAAAATCGCAGTTCAGCAAGCCTGCTCCCCGCACCTGCGGGGATGTTCCCGGAGCGGCCGGCGTCCGGCTCACCGGGTGGGTCTGCTCCCCGCACCTGCGGGGATGTTCCCCCGCGCGGATCGCTCTTGTCGTCGCTCCACTCCTGCTCCCCGCACCTGCGGGGATGTTCCCGACGTCGCTACGGGTCAGCAGCTCGAAGAGGACTGCTCCCCGCACCTGCGGGGATGTTCCCAACCCCCCAGAGTCACGACACCCGCTGACGGACTGCTCCCCGCACCTGCGGGGATGTTCCCGTGACAGAGAACGCCCCCGAGGCGAGCGCGACCTGCTCCCCGCACCTGCGGGGATGTTCCCTCCCACATTCACGCCCTGATCTGGACCGACGACTGCTCCCCGCACCTGCGGGGATGTTCCCCAAGCAGGCCGACGCCGCCCGAGTCACCCAACCTGCTCCCCGCACCTGCGGGGATGTTCCCATCCGGAGGATGGCCGGCTCGGACACGGCGGACTGCTCCCCGCACCTGCGGGGATGTTCCCTCGCCGTGCTCTCCATCGACGTGTCCCAGCACCTGCTCCCCGCACCTGCGGGGATGTTCCCAGCGCGTGTACCGCTACCGGTGCGCTCAGTGCCTGCTCCCCGCACCTGCGGGGATGTTCCCTGCCAGGATTGGCCCGGTAGTTCGGGACATCACTGCTCCCCGCACCTGCGGGGATGTTCCCACGCGGATGAACTCCTCCGCGCGGCCGAGGGCCTGCTCCCCGCACCTGCGGGGATGTTCCCGGGCACCCGTCGCACAGAGCGATTGCCGTCCGCTGCTCCCCGCACCCGCGGGGATGTTCCCCAGCTCGTTCGGTCCGCGACGTGGGAGTACACCTGCTCCCCGCACCCGCGGGGATGTTCCCACCCTCTACGCGTGGATGTCGGAGGCCGGCATCTGCTCCCCGCACCCGCAGGGATGTTCCTCACCATGAAAGCCAATGCTTTCAAGCCCATTGCTGCTCCCGGCACCCGCGGGGATGTTCCCTGGAACGGTCCGACCGCCCGCTCGTATTCGGTCTGCTCCCCGCACCCGCGGGGATGTTCCCCACGGGACCACGCTCCTGGCGTCGCTCTACGACTGCTCCCCGCACCCGCGGGGATGCTCCCACCTCCGCCACGTTGGCGGGGGTGATGTGCTGCTGCTCCCCGCACCCGCGGGGATGTTCCCGTCCCGTTCTCGCACCACACGCCCTTCGGCGACTGCTCCCCGCACCCGCGGGGATGTTCCCATGTCGATGATCTGCTCATGCCAGATCGTCACCTGCTCCCCGCACCCGCGGGGATGTTCCCTGGTTGGCCTGGCGGGCCCGCTCCATGGCGTCCTGCTCCCCGCACCCGCGGGGATGTTCCCACGTGGATCGTGACCAGCCTCGCGGTATCGGGCTGCTCCCCGCACCCGCGGGGATGTTCCCGCGCGGCCCTGCTCAGCCTCTACGCCGAGGTACTGCTCCCCGCACCCGCGGGGATGTTCCCGTCTACCGGGGCTCGGCGTCGGCCACCTCCGTCTGCTCCCCGCACCCGCGGGGATGTTCCCCTCGCCCGGAACGCTGGAGGGAACGGGGGCCTCTGCTCCCCGCACCCGCGGGGATGTTCCCGAGAACTGCGTGACGCGACGTCCCTTCAGCAGCTGCTCCCCGCACCCGCGGGGATGTTCCCCACGGTCACCCTTCGGGGTGTCGCAGACGTAGCTGCTCCCCGCACCTGCGGGGATGTTCCCGCCGTCTCGTGCAACGTCGCCCAGTGGCTGGGCGCTGCTCCCCGCACCCGCGGGGATGGTCCGCCCTGGCAGGCCCGATATCGGGACCCGAACGGCAACTGCTCCCCGCGCCCGCAGAGTGGCCCCGACAATGGCCTGTCGTAAACGATTCGGATCCCGTGGGCGATCGCCATCCGGGTTCTCGGGAGTGCTGTCCTCGTTGCTCGGCCCGGACCCCTCGATCCATACTCATGGCACTGCGCCGGCGGGCGATGTGACACTCGCGATGGTCGACCAGGTCGGAGTGCGGTGGCAGGCCACCGCGGAAGCCGAGTTCCTGACGGTTGTGTGCCCGATCGACCTTGCTGGGACGCCGCGTGCCTTTCGCCTGTGGGTGGCGGCTTCCTGCTCCGGGCGGTCCGCTCGGGCCGGGCCGCCGCCGCTGCCGCTGCCGCCAACGTATTGGCCTCGTACGTCAAGGGCCCGTTTCGGACTGCCGATCCGGTGCGGGGCGTCGTTTGGGCTTGCCCTCGTCCAGCTCGGCTCATGGTAGGGCGGGCGGCCGATGGCCGTCTCCCGGGCGGCAATGGGTCGTCGCCGACTTTCCGGCAGGGCTGTTGGGTAGGGTGAGTGGATGATCGAATGTCGTCGTGCCAGGGCTGACGATGGGGACGTTCTCGGTGAAATCCACGCTGCGGCCTGGGAAAGGACGTACGCCCCCTTCTTCGAGGCGAAGTTCGCGGCACGAGCGGTCGAAAGCCGTCGCACCCGCTGGCACGAGCGGGTCGCGCGGGCGACGCCGGAGATCTTGGTCGCCGAGCTGGGCGATCGGCCGCAGGCCTTGTCCTCGTTCGCGCCGTCCGAGACCAGGCCCGGGGCCGCCGAGATCCTCAGTTTCTACAACCACCCGGACAGCTGGGGCAGCGGCATCGCCGCCGCCCTGATGGCCGAGACGCTGCGGCAGCTACGGGCCGATGGGTTCACCGAGGTACATCTGTGGACCCTGAGGGACACCCCGCAGTCCCGGCGCTTCTACGCGAAGACCGGTTTCAGCGAGAGCGGAGCCGCACGGGACTGCGACTTCGGCGAGGGGCACGTCCTTACGCAGGTCGAGTACGAGCGGCGGGACTGAGGTCGAGCGGCGGCCCGTCGGCCCATTGCGCGCCCGGATGATCGTTCAGTGGTCCGCGCCGAACCAGCAGGCCGGTTGGGAGCCGCCGATCGCCGATGATCGTCACACGAGCCATTCCACACCACGCGAAACCACACGAACGCGCTCATGGATCGAGCCCCGGCGCCGCGCCGCCAACCACGCACGAGCACACGTCAGGTCAGTTCGGGTCAGGTCAGGTCGGAGATCGCCATCGGGAACGTGTTCGTTTCGCTCCCGGTCGGCACCACGCGCGCGTTGTTGATGTACAGGTGCAGCAACCCGTCATCCGGACACCTCAGGGCCACTGTGAGACCACAGATCCTGCGACCGGCGGTGAGAGCGACGGCGATGGCGGTCTCGAACACGCGGTGTCCTTCCGGACACCGAATGACGGGTTGGATTCCCGGACCGGACGGCGATGAGGGCAACGGGGTGTCCGAAGGCTCAAGCCTCCACGCGTACTGTCCGGGGAACCCGGCCTCCCAGCCGTTCGGTAGGCCCAGTGGCAGGCAGCAGCCGAAGCACCAGCACTCGCCGTTGAGCTCGAACTCCTCCGAGCCGCACGTGGTGCACACGAGCAGCATGGCCTCGGCCCGATCGCTTCGAGCCGACCCCCTCACCAGTCGCAGGAGGGCTCCACGCCCCTCAGCCTCGTCGACAGGTCCAGCACTCCACACAGTTTCACTCCCCTTGGCCCGGTCAATCATTCTGCACAGTCGCACCTCGACGGACAGCAACCGCAGTTCAGAACCTGGACAGCCCGGACGGCTCGTAGGACGCCGGTCCCTCCGTATCAGTCGGGGGCCTTGACCTGTCGGGCCTCGTCGGCCGCCTCGACATTCGAGCCAGGTCGCGCGTGAGGCGCGCCAGGAGCATGGGGTGCCGGTCGCTCGGGCGGAGCGGGACTGGGCGCGCAGCGCAGGCAGCCGGGCGCGGTCCACTTCGGCGAGGCTCGCCCAACGGCAACAACGCACGAACGCATCGATCACGCCGCTGTCGTCGGTTCGGCCGGTGCTCCGGTGAGCCGTTCCGGCGTGCGCTCCAGCGACAGCTTGTCCCGGGTGGTCTCCAGTCGGCGGAAGAGGAGCGGGCACGTTCCGCAAGGGAATCTCAGCGCGAAGGCCGGCTCGTCGTCGACCGTCAGCAAGCGACGCCGTGGGCCGCCGCCGAACTCGTGCAGTTCCGCATCCAGTGCGTCCGTGCCTCGGAGGGGAGGTACGCCGACAGTTCGGGGACGGCCCGGTTTTGGTCATCACGGACCGACCGGGCCCGCAGGCGGCCGGGGTCCTTGACGGGGGGTCCGGCGTGCGCGGTGTCCCTGTGCCAACAAACTCTTTGCACCGTGCGACACCGGTGTGCAGACTGGGCGCCGTTTCACGTTGATGACCAGGGGGGTCAGTGAGAATTTCCTTCGCGCGCACGGCTGCACTCATGACGGCAGCGGCATCTGTCGGCGTCTGTGGGTTGTTGGCAGCGTCACCCGCGCAGGCCATCGTCACCAACCCGTCCAACATCGGTGGCTGGGCCGAGACCGTCAAGATCGACATCGGCAACGGGCAGCGCGTCTGCACCGGTGCCCTCGTCCGCGACGATCTCGTCGTCACCGCCGCCGGTTGCTTCGCCGAACGCCCCGGTGCGGCCCTGCTGCGCGGCAAGCCGGCGATGGCGGCCAAGGTCTGGGCCGGTACCGACGACCTGGCCACGGCCCAGGTCCGGAAGATCGTCAGCCTGGATCCCGCCCCCGGCGGCCGGGATCTGGTCCTGGCGCAACTCGAAGCCAGGATCCTCGGGGCCCCCGTGCTGCACGTGGCCGCGTCGGACACCCCGGTGTTCGAAGAGGTGCACACCGTCGTGGGTTGGGGCCGTACGGCGACGGAGGCCGCTCCGAGCCGCTCCCGTTACACGGGCCTGATGCTCGGCCAGATCGGTGCGGCCGACATGAGCGCCCGCGTCAACTCCTCGGCCGACTCGCTCTGCGCGGGCGACACCGGTGCCCCGTTGATCCAGTCGGAGCCGGGCCACCGCTACCTGACCGGCATCGTCAGCGGCTTCGCGCAGGCGGGTTGCCTGGGCGGTCCGGCGACCGGAGCCACCAACGTCACCGTCACGCGGACCGACAACGCCGCTTCCTGGCTTCGTAGCCGCCTGTCCTACGGCGACCCGGCGTACCCGACGCTTCCGTCGGGTGGGCGTCTGAACCCGGGTGCCGTGTTCTACGCCCACGGCAAGGCCTCGCTGATCATGCAGGCCGACGGGAACCTCGTCCTCTACTCGGAATCCGGCGCGGCTTTGTGGTCGTCCAACACCTACGGGAATCCCGGCGCCTACGCCTCCCTCCAGAGCGACGGGAACTTCGTCGTCTACAAGAAGGACGGCGGTGAGGGCAAGGGCGGCGCACTGTGGTCCACCGGCACCTGGGGCAACCCCGGCGCGACGCTCAAGCTCCAGGCGGACCTCAACCTGGTGCTCTACCGCCAGAACGGCTCCGCCGCCTGGGCCTCCAACACGTGGGCACACGGTTCGGACACCCTGGCGGCCGGCCAGAACCTGGGCTCCGGCCAGACGTTCGGGGGCGCCGCAATGGAATCCGGCGGCAACCTCACCCTCCGCAATTCCGAGACCAATGCGGTGATCGCTTCCTACCCCAACGGCTGGAACCCCGGGGCGTACGCCCGCATGCAGGCCGACGGGAACTTCGTCATCTACAAGAAGGACGGCGGTGAGGGCAAGGGCGGCGCGCTGTGGTCCACCGGTACCTGGGGCAACCCCGGCGCCCGGCTGGTCGTGAGCTTCGGCAACCTCACCCTGTACAAGAAGGACAGCAACGAGATCCTGTGGCAGAGCGTCCCCGGCCGTTGATGCCCTGATCTCCATGACGCCGCCCCGCTGCGGCCGCTGTGGAAGCGCTGGTCGAGGCCGTTCGTCATGGCTTCGACCGGCGCGGTCGGCAAGCTCGGCATCTCCTGTAACCCCAGTGGCGTACGGGCGCTCTTGACGGTCGCGACCGGAGAGCCCCTGTCGGCCCGGGCAAGGGCGACGTGCGTACAACGCCGCCGGCCGGAAGCGGGCTCCGTCCTGAGCTCGTGCCACAGGGGGCGGCGTCATGTCGGCCCCTCGCCGAAGGGCGGATCCGAACCTGGGACCATGAGCGGATGTCCGAGGAACCGAACCCGATGTCCAGCCTGTGGCCGCTCGCGCCGTCCGGGGCGAGCGATTGGCTGCTGGAGCTGTGCGGCGACGGCCTGACCGGGTTCATGCCTCCGGCGATGCCCGACGCGGCGTGGGTGCTCAACGCCATGTACGAGCACGAGCGGGGGCCGGTCGACGTGTCGTACGAGGAGTACCACCGGGCCGGTCTTGCCGACGGGAGCGCCCGGCCGCACATCGTCGGGGGCATCGATCTCGACGAGGTGAGCATCACCACGGGTGGGGGTCTGGGCCGTGCCCGGCACCCCGGAACCGGTTGGCGGCGGCTGCGCTGGACCGAGCTCGCGCGGCGGACCGGTGACCCTATCGTGCCGGACGGGCTGATGCCCTCCCATCGCTGTTTCCCATCGGCCAAGAAGGAGGGAAGCTGGCCGCTGGGCACCGTCCCGCCCACCGAGGGGAGCCTGGATCGTGAGACGTGGAGCCGGTTGATCACCCTGCTCATCGAGTACGGTCCGGCGGGCCCCGACACCCGCTGCCTGGCCTACCACAGCCCGTTGGTGCTCGGAGCGGACGACTACGACAACCTTCAGGTGCGTGCGGGGCGGCTCGGCGATGCCGAGGTCCTGTACGACCGGTCCGAAGCCGACTTCAGCCCGTCCAACCTCTGGTCCGAGGACCGCTCCTGGGTCCTGTGCACCGACTACGACCTGTGGGCCACCAAGATCGCCGGTTCTCCGGCCCTCATCGAAACGTTGTTGAACGACTCCGAGGTCGAGGCCGTTCGCCTGCCTTGGGCCCACTGACGACGACCCTCCTCGGCACCCTCCCACCATGGAGCGCGCGAACGCGCACCCTGTGTAGCCAATACGATGCGGTGCGTGAAACGTCGACGCTTACCACTGCTCTCCGTCGCAGCGGCCTGCGCAGTGCTCGCCGCCGCTCCTCCGTCGCCGGCCCACGCGGCGGATCCCCTCCCCTGTGTGAAGGGCGAGTCCGAGTCGAGAGACAGGTCGGCCGTCGACGACGGGGAGATCCGCTTCACCGACGAGACCGCCTACGACGACGCGCGCAGGTTCGCGATCTCGGCCTGGCAGTACGGCGGCGCGAGGATCAAGATCCTCGGCGACAGCGCCACGACCGTCAACGACCTGGAGTTCCGCGACGAGAACCTCGGCAGCGGCAGGGACGCGCCGGTCGGGGAGTACCGGTACCGCGCGGCGCCCGGCTTCACCGACTACATCGTGTTCAACAAGCAGCGGATGGGCAAGGACGCCGATTACCAGCGTCACGTCGCACTCCACGAGTTGGGCCACGCCCTGGGCCTGTGCCACAAACCGGAGGGCAAGGTCGCCACCCTGATGTGGAAAGAGATCAGGATCTCGATGAACCGGCCGACGGACGCGGACAAGGCCAACCACAAGAAGCTCTGGGGCTGAGATGAAGAAGGTACTTCTGTTCGGGGCCTGCGGCGCCGTCGCGGTCCTCACCGCGACCGGCGGGTTCCTGTACTACGACCGCGCGGCTTCGAGCACCGAGAGCCTGTGCTCGACGGACCTCTCCTCGGACGCCGCGGTGCTGCGCAATTCCGACGTCGTCGCCCTCGTCACCGTGCTGGGGAAGGGCAGGCTCTACAACGAGACGGTGGAGGACTCCGACGGGGTCCAGGTGTTCACGGTGCGCACCGACAACGTGTTCAAGGGCACGCTGCCCGGGCAGACGCAGATCACGCAGAGCACCGCGCCGACGGAGGAGGGCAACCGGCCCTTGGAGCCGGGCAGCCAGTTCGAGGTGGCGGTCCAGCAGCTACCCCCGGGCCAGTACGCGGAGGGTGTCGTCTTCCCCGAGGCCGGAGAGGGCGCGGTCGTGTTCGCGCGGCCGGCACGGGGCAAGGCCGCCGCCGCGCTGGCCGAGCACTGGAAGGCCGAGCTGACGAAGAAGTACGTCGAGCCGGCGTGCAACGACGTGGTCTCCAACTGAGTCCCGGGGGGCACAGCGGATCGGCTCCGGCCGCCCACGGTCTTGACGCACGCGGTGTCGCCGATCCCCGGCCGCGCCGATCATGGACATCATCGGTACCCGGTCGGGTAGCGACCGGATTGACGACCTGTGAGGTACCCCTTGGGAAGAATGCTGGACGCTTTCGAGACCACGGTTTCGCCGAGCTATCGAATATTCGGTCTGGTCGATACGAGCGTCGACACGTATTCGCCGGACGCGGATCGCGGGAGATGGCTGCTTTCCGCGCCGGGAATGGTGTACCTGCAAGTACCGCCCCAGGTGGGCCGGGCCCGGATACGACTGGAGAGCTGGACGACGCCCGCCCCGACGAACGATGCCTCCTGGTCCGGGGCCGAGGATGTGGAAGTGGAGCTTCCTGAGGGCGAGCTCGCGCTGGAGACCATCGATCAAGGGCAGTGGCCCGTCCCCCTCATCCTGCCCTCGGCCGGCGTGTACCGGATGCGCTGGCAGTGGATCTTCAACCGGGAACGCGGGCCGTTCACGTCGCCCTTGGCGGGGGTACGAGAGACGCTGCCAATGCCGTCGGGCTTCGAGGACAAGCTGGGGGATCTGGACCAGTACTGCCTGGTCCAGATCTGGCGCACGTCCGCAGCCGCATGACAGTGCTGTCGTGGGTGCCCGTCCCGCCTCGAAAGTGGGACGGCCGCCAGACCACCCTCCCCGGCGGGCGCGCCCGGGGGGGGGGCCGGAACCGGAGTCCCCTTTCACCCCCGGAAGAGTCCGAAGGCCTCTGATTCACTGGGACGCATGGGAATCCACGAATTGGGCGCGAGGACACGCCGGTTGATGGCCCACGAGGGACGGTGGATGACGAGCCTCGGGCTATGGGTGGCACGGCGCACGGACGGGGTGGGGGCCGGCGACGTTCCTGTCGGGTACGCACGTGCTCAGGCGCCGACCGCGTACGGGCTGATCTTCGTGTTCGTGGTCGAGACGGTCGGCGTGTCGTTCATGCTCGCCGCGTACCCGGTCGCCCATCTGATCATGCTCCTCCTCGATCTCTACACGGTGTGCCTGGTCACGGGGCTGCACGCCGCGGCCGTCACACGCCCCCACGTCGTGGGGCCGCACGGGCTCCGGGTGCGACGCGGTGCGGCCCTCGACCTGTGGATACCCATGGACAAGGTGGCGTCCGCTCGCCACGACCTCCGGTTCCCGGACGCGAACAGGCCTCAGGACGGCGTGCTGGAGCTGGCCGTCGCCTCGCAGACCTCGATCACCGTCGAACTGCTCCAACCGGTGATCGCGGTGAGTCTCCTGGGAACACGCACGGAGGTTCACACGGTCCGCTGCCACGCCGACGACCCACGAGCCGCCGTCACGGCCATCAACAGCTTCCTTCGGATCAACAGCTGACAGATCCGCAATTGACGGGTCGACAGCCGGCGGGGGGGGCACCGCCACCATCGGTCGGGCCGGGCAACCGCCCGGCCGTGAGGTACGAGGAGCCGGTGCCGCGGGAAGGACCCGCGACCCGCCCCCGGGGGCAAGGGCCGATCACCATGGGCCGGCCCCACCCTGTCCGAACTCTCCCCCGAATTTCTCGCCGAGCCGGCCGAACCGGGCGCCATCGGCGGTGCGGCCGGTTCAGCGCACTTGACGGTCCTGCGCGGCTCATTCCGGGCGGCGTCGCCGTGGGTGTCGTCCGAGACCTGCCCACCGACACGGAGTTTCGCCTGATACGACAACGGTGGTCGATGTCCTTCAGTCCGCCGGGGACGCGGGCCCCTTCGTACCCTCGCGTCCCGGTCGGCGTCAGGGCCTTCCCCTCCGCCTTGGACTGGGACACGGCACTCCTCCTACCAGCGTCCAACGAGAACGGCACGGGACGCTCCCCCGCCCGGGCATTCTGGTCGTCGATCCGCGACGACGGCCCGCACCCCCTCGTTCCGGATGGCGAGCCGGGGCCGTTCGACTTGGAGCTGTCGGAGTACGCCGGCACCGTTCGGGACATGGTTCCCCCGAGCGACACCTGGAACGGACGATCCGATCCGCGCGGCACCCACCTCGACGGATACGGCGGAGCCACTCACACCACGCCGAGGAGCTGCCACAGAACGGTAGGTCGGCCCTCGATGCGGTATCCGGCACCACCCACAACGACCCCGAGTTCACCGAACGCGGCCGACGCACCCGGCTACCGCTTCCCGCCGTCAGTCACCCCCGGCCACTCTCCGGAAGGACAACAGCGTGCACCAGCCCCGACTGGCCACACCATTCGACGCGATGGAGATCTCCCGCCTGCGCTCGGAGAACATCCTGTCCGAACCGCTCGACAGCGGGTGGCTCGCCCGGTGCGCCGACCAGCTCGCCCTGCGGCTCCGGCCCCGTGGTGACGCCCGCGCCTACGTGATCGACTCACCCACCGGCGGACTGGCCACCTGCGCCCTCGGCCTCATCCACGCCGTCCTGCCCGCCCCCAAGTACCCCCAGGGGCTGGCCGTGCGCATCCACGCCGTGGCCACCGATCCCGACCACCGCCGCCGCGGCCACGCCAGGGCGGCGCTCGCCGCCCTCCTCGACCACCTGGAGAGGGACGGAGTCACCCTGTACGAGCTGTACGCGAGCGAGGGCTCCGCCTCGCTGTACGAGACGCTCGGCTTCACGGCCGACCCTGCCTGCATGCGCATGACCCGCTTCCCGACCCCGGCTGCCGAGGAGAGCGCGTTGTGAGCAAGATGGGGCGTCCGCTCGGGCGTTCGCCGGCACTGCCGGGAGTTCAGGAACATCCGTGCTCGCCTCGCCTGCCCCACCGGCGTCCCCAAACCCCGTGGCGGCGGCCCCGAAAGGCCACCTGGCGCCGAGAAACAAGTACCGGGCACCACGCTACGAAGGCGGCAAGAACGTCAAACGCCCCGAGACCCCCGGGGCCATCGACAAGCCCGGCAGATCTTGGCGGATGGAAGACAACCTCGGGGGCGGTCCTCCCAGGGGCGGACCCGGCCGACCAGGTGGAGTCCGCCGTCGCGAGGTGCCCGGAGCACGGTCAGCACGCCTTCGCTGATCTCCTCGTGGTCGAGCCATCGGGTGTTCGACCCGCGCCCGGTGAACCCGAGGACGACGCCGCGGTGCGCGCACGGCTGAGGGCTTCGGGCGGTCGGGGTGCGGGTGCCGTGGGTGCGGCGGCATCACTCAACGCCGCTGCGAACCTGACGGGCTCGGTGTAATCCGCGCTCACCGGCACCAGCACTCCACCGGCCGCGCCGTGGCTCTCGAATGCCGGCGGACCGGCCGACCCACGTGACACGACCACCGTGGTGAGTCCCTCCCGTAGCAGCGCGCCCACGACTCAGGCCGGCATCCCCGTACCACCGACCACCAACACCGGACCTGGACCTGGACCTGCTCCAGCCTTCTGAACTGCGGGTCCAAGGGTCTGCGGGTCCATGGGCCGACCGGTCTACGGGCCTGCGGGTCCACGGGTCCACGGGGCCGCGAGGAGAACGACTCCATCGGCCTGGACATCGAAGCCGAGCACCGGATGGCCGGAGTCGCCTTCCGGGTCCATCAGCACCGGCTTGCCCAACCGCCGCCCGATCTCCCGGAGGAAACCGCAGAACACATCGAGTCGATCCTGGCCCTGCAACTCCCTCAGGTCGACATCGAAGTCGACTTCATCGTCGGAACGAAATCGGAAGATTGCCAACACATCGGCAGTCGGCCAGACCCGCAGGTCCGGGCACTCGGCATGTTCCGACCGGGACAGCACGGCCTCCGCCCGAGGCACCGGAAGTACCCTTCCTCCTTCGGAGTACTGGTACCTCCAGCCCTTCTCCACGACAAGGTCGAGGACCGCCTGCCAGTCCTCCACCGAGGCATCCGGGACACGCACGTCCGGCAACGAGCCCATCAAGTCGGGGTCGAACAAAGGACTCACGTCGTCCCACAGCAGGTCTGTCACCCCGCCATGCTGCCCGGCACGACGACTCAACGCACCCCCGTTTCCCTTGACCGTGGAGTCAGGGGCACACCACGCCCGGCGGGACAGTCACGGAGGCCGTACGAAACGGTTGGGGGCTGGTGGGCCGGCCCTGAAGGTTGCCGGTCCCGTGCTACCCGGCGCCGGATGGCCGCCCGGTCCACCCCGGTCCACCCCGGTCCACCCCGGTCCACCCGGGCCTACCCTGCCCCACCGCAGTATCCGCGCTGGAAGGCGGTCCAGAAGTCCGTGTCGATCCCGGTGTCGGTGAACGAGTTCCAGTTGGTGTGGGCGACGAGTTGGTCGCGTCCGTCGCGGCTGTTGAGGGCGAAGGTGAGGTAGCCGAGTGCGCTGCCGCCGTGACCGTACGCCGGGCCGCAGGCGGTGGCGTAGACGTGGATGCCCAGGCCGTAGGCGACGGCTGGCGGGGCGGCGCCGGTTGTGGGGACCGTGTCGGTGAGCATCGCGTGAAGCAGGTCCGGGGGGAGGAGACGTCCTTGCAGCAGGGCCCGGTAGAAGCGTGAGATGTCGGCGGCGGTGGTGACCAGGGCGCCCGACGCGCCCGCCTCGGACGGGCTGAACGCCGTGACGTCGAAACGGGTCGCGTCCGGCGCGTTCGGCAGCAGCGACGAAACGTCCGCGTAGCCGCGTACGTGGGCTCCGTCGATGACGTTCCGCGCCAGCGGGTACGAAGTGTCGCGGAGCCCGAGGGGGGCGAGGACGCGGCGTTCGAGGTTGGTCCGCAGGTCGCGGTCGGTGATCCGTTCGACGATCAGGTCGAGCAGCAGGTAGTTGGTGTTGGAGTAGCGGAATCGGGTGCCGGGAGTCGGGAAGTACCGGGGTTCGGCCAGACCGATGCCGATCAGCTGGTCGCGGGGCCAGTACTGATCGAGCCGGCGGAAGTGGGGAAGCAGCCCGTCGATGTAGTCGTGGAGCCCGCTCGTGTGGTTGAGCAGTTGACGGACGGTGATGGGGGTACCGGACAGTGCGTTGTCGGTGCGGACCTGGTCGGGGAGCAGGCTCTGCACGGTGTCGTCGAGGCGCAACCGGTGTTCGGCGACGAGTTGCAGGACGACCGTTGCGGTGAAGGTCTTGGTGACGCTTCCGGTGCGGAACTTCAGGTTCGGTGCCATCGGCGTGCCGGCGTGCCGGTCGGCGACTCCCGCCGCGCCGAAACGGTCGTCCGAGCCGCGGCGCGAGAGCAGAAAGGCGCCGGGGTTGGGGTTCGGGTCGGCGACCACCTGGTCCACGAGGGCCTGGAGGGCCGGGTCACGACGACTGCCGGCCGCCTGTCCTCCAGCGGTTTGACCTGCGGTCGCCATGCCGGGTGGTAGCAGGAGAGCAAGGGCAAGTCCAAGCCCTAACAGGCGGGTTGAGCGTATGCGGATCACTGCACGGACCCCCTCCGGTAGCAATATGGCCATACGGTTATAGCACGCGATACCGTACTCACGTGCCGAGAGTTGCCGACCATGACGCCCGCCACGGGCAGATCACCGACGCCGTCCAACGCCTGATCGCACGGCACGGCCTCACCGCCGTGACCGTCGCGCGGACCGCCGCGGAAGCGGGCATGTCCGTCGGCCTGGTGCAGCACTACTTCACGGCGAAGGACGAGATGCTGCTGGCCACGTTCACCCGCGTCAACGGGCGGTTCACCGCGCGAGTGGACGAGCTGGTGAACCGGGGCGAGGCCGAGGGCCGGACCGTCGCCGAGATGCTGCGACATGCGCTGGCCGAGCTCCTACCGCTCGACGACGCCCGCCGCACCGAGTTCCTGGTCCGTCTCGCCTTCGCGGATCAAGCCGCGCACAGCGCGGCTCTTGCCGCCGTCCAACGGGAGACCCTCGTGGGCATCCGCGCGCGCGTCGCCCGGGCCATCAGGAACGGGACGGAGTGCGGCGAGGTCGCTCCGGGGATCGACGCGGCCGACCAGGCCCTGCAAATCGTCGCGTTCGCCGACGGTCTGGCCCTGCATTCACACATCGACCCCGACGGCACACCGGGACCGGCGATCCTCACCGCCCTGGACGGGCGGATCCGCCGCGTGTTCACCGGCACCTGCCGACGCGCCCGGCTCGGTTAGGTATCCGGCCCCCGCCGCGGTCACCCGAGTCCTGATCGAAGCACATGATCGGAGCGCATGATCGAGGCACCTGATCGGAGCGCATGATCGGACGACGGCTGGTCGTGCGGCCTGCGACCGCGCGGGTGAGCGGCGGCCTGGTTCGAGGAGCTTTTCGACCCCTCGGTAGTCTGCGTCCTCATGACGCGCACTTGGATCCTGCCGATGCTGCTCGTGGTCTGCGGCTCACTCGTTTCGGCCGGGCTGCTCGTCAGCGGTAGCCCCGGCGGAGCGGCATCGATCCTGCTGGTGTTCGTGCTGCTCGCAGGCGTGAACTCGGCTCTTGTCTTCCCGAGATCCATTGGTGCGCTGGAGGCGCAGCGCCGCAGCGCGGTCGACGGCCGCCCGGTCGTCTTCTGGCGGCCGGGCTGCACGTTCTGCATACGACTGCGCATCCGGCTGGGCCGGCACGCCCGTCAGGTGCACTGGGTCAACATCTGGCGGGACCCGGCAGCAGCGGCAGCGGTGAGGGCGGCCAACAACGGCAACGAGACCGTGCCGACCGTCGTCGTGGCGGGCCGGCCGCACACCAACCCCGATCCCGACTGGGTGCGCGAACAGTGCTCCCCTTCCGCGTGAAGGTTGCGGGGGGGGCGGCCTGGCGTCCTGCCGGCGCAGAAACCGGCCCAGTGCCGCCCCGGGGCAACGAGCGCGCTGTTGTTCGAGGCATGCGTTCCGGCATCGGCGTTCGATGACGCCTGGCCCCAGGGCTTCCCGGTCCGGACCCACGACATGGACGCGGATCCGTTCTTCGCCGGGGAGGGCGATGTGGACGCGGCCCGCGCCGTCGTCGGAACCGCGCTGGATGCTGAGTTGTTCCTCCACCCCGGCGAAGCCTTCCGAGGTCGGCTCGCATACTGGTCCGATGAGTTCGCTGTCCGCACACCGTCGGTTCCGGGACCCGCGCAGCACGAGGTACGACTTCCTCGCGTCCGTTCTCGTGCGCTGCCCCGGCTGTGACCAGGTCGCGCACGTTGCGACGGGGCCGGAGGCGGGCGAAGTGCACGATCCGGATCTCTTCGCGCCCAGGCGTCTCGTCTGCCGGAGCTGTGGAACGGCGAAGGAATGGAACCGCGGGCCTGTCGCCCTGCACCGTGACCGGTGCGAGCCGGCCACTGATCCGTTCTTCAACGTCCGTCTGTGGCTACAGGCCGAAACCCGGCACGGGTGGGTATGGGCATACAACCCGGAGCATCTGGACCTGATCCGACGATTCGTGCGGGCGCCGCTGCGCGAAGGGATCCCCTGGCACGACCACGGCCGGAAGATGACCGTGGTGGCCCGCCTGCCCGCGTGGATGCAACAGGCGAAGAACCGCGACGAGGTGTTGCGGGCCATCGCCCGCATCCACGCCTCACTGCTCAGCAGCTGACCCTGGCGCGTTGATTCTCTCGATCACGCCGCCCCGCGTCCCGGCTTGGTGCTCGCTCGTTCCCGCCCCGGTCCGTCGTCTTCGACCTCGGTACGGATCCCGCCCGCGGTTCCCTCCGTGTCCGGCTGTCGCCACGGGCGCCTGCGGCGCGCAAAGGTCCGACGGACCGTCGCAACCCGCGGGCAGCCTCTCCGACGGAGGTCGCGCACGTAAAGGGCCCCGGCCAGACCCCGGGGGGGTGGGGTCTGGCCGAGGCGGCCCAGACGGGCCGGGGGGAGGCCGGCCTGGGCGATCAAGGCGGGATGCGGGAAGGGCGGTCGCCTCACGGCGGAGGGCGCTGCTGGGCTTCAGCCGAACGATCTTCCCAGCAGGCTGTTGGTTGGGCCCGGGGACATCGTCCCTTCCCGCACCCACACAGATTGAACGGTCAACGACCGACTGTTGTTCCCGCGCACGCCATCCAATTCCGGACCAGGCCGCGGCCCGCCCCCACCACGGCCCCGGCCCCCGGCCCCGGCCCCGCCCAGGAAGGAGGAAGTGGGAAGGGGGGCGCCGTCCCGCGCCCCCGGGCAGCCTCCGTCGGCAATTCCCGAATCAGCCCGGGGTACCGGACGTACGCACCGGATGATGTGCGAATGAGCAATCGAGAGGAACTGCCGGCGGCGGTCGACACGAAAGCGCTGCTCGCCTTGAGCGAGGGGCACCACGAGCGCATCGCACGGAGTACGGGCACGCGCGAGGTTGGCGGCCATCTGGTGAAGACCTACTCCCTTCACGCGCCGGGCCGCACGGTGACGGAGGAGGACCTCGCCGCCGTTCTGCGGATCGCCGACGCACACCTGGGTCTGGGCCGTACTCGGGGGTCGCTCGGGCTCTCCGTCCTGATCGTGCACGCCGGCGCCGACGGTGACT
Source organism: Streptomyces sp. NPDC057939 (assembly GCF_042887545.1). NCBI lineage: Bacteria > Bacillati > Actinomycetota > Actinomycetes > Kitasatosporales > Streptomycetaceae > Streptomyces > Streptomyces sp. NPDC057939. Next base: position 270,478 of record NZ_JBHVPG010000003.1, on the reverse strand, counting down.
ACGTCCTGGTCCACAGTTGGATCGAGGGACACATGTCCGACCTGGCCGTCTTCATCGGGCCGGCCGGGCGCCCCGACCAGCTCCGCCCGGGCCGCACCGGCCTCGCCCCCTGTGTTTGGGAGGCCGCCATCCTGGCCCACGAGCGCGACGCGTTCTCACGACATGTCCTCGATGGCAGCGGCCCGATCACGAGCCGCCTGGCCGCTTGGGGTGCGGACACCCTGACGGGAACCGTCCGCTGAACCTCGTCCCGGAACTGCGGCCGGCACGTCCCGAGAGTCCGTCACGGTCGCCGAGACGGACCGGCCCCGTTCTGTCGCGACCAGCCCATTCGAGACACGCGCCACGGCGGCCCCGCCGTCCGGACTCGGCGTGGCCCCGTTCCGGAACGGCGTGCGGCCCCCGGACGGTACGGCGACCCCGGACTTCACCGGTTGGCGCCGGCGGCGCGCCGTTCGCGGTTGATGCGCGTGGCTGAGAGCGTGGCGATGGTCCAGGCGGTCACCCACACCGCTCCCACGAGCAGTGCCGCGAGCGCGGTGAGCATGCGGGGAGGGGCGGCGCCCAGGCTCGGTGCCAGGCCCGCCGCACGAGCGCCGAAGCCGAGGACGCCCGCCCCCACCATCGCGATGCCCGCCCAGGAGACGACGAGCGCCGGCCATCGGACGAGCGGGGTCCGCGGCGGGCGCACGAGGAGCAGTGCGACGACGGCCATCAGCAGACCGAGTGCCGCGTTGGCCAGTTGGGCGGTCCCGACGTCGGCGACGGCGGCGTAGGCCTCGGGCGGCGCGGGGAAGCCCGGCATGCCGAGCTCGCCCTCCCTCGCCAGGTCCACCTTGCTGACGGTGTAGGCGAGGGCGCCGAGGCAGGCGGTGAGGGCTGCGGCCAGGTGCTTCTTGTCCGATCGGGGCATGGGCTCATCCTCCGATGAGCGGCGGCCGGGGCACTTCCCCCGCTGGTACCGACCTTCTCCCCCGGACGGGGGAGAGAGCCCGGCTGCCACCGGGCGCGGTCCCCTGGTCCCGCGATCCCGTGATCCCGTGGTCCTGGTTCGGCAGTTCTCATGGCGCCTTCGTCATCCTGCCCGCCCCGCGCGTCGATCCAGAGGCGGCGCCGTGGACGCGGCGGAGCCGGTCCCGCGGTATCGGCCGGCGCGTCCTGCCCGCAACACTGCTGCCCCGGGGCAGCCCGGGCGAGCCGGTTCGTCACCGGGGTGGGGCGGCGTTGTCAGTGGTGGCCGATAGCTTGACGACATGCATCTGTGGAATTCCCCTCGCATCGAGCCGACGGTGGGTCAGCGCAGCGCGCCGACGCGTACGTTCGGTTGTGCGCGGGTGGTCCACGACGATGCGCCCGTCGCCCGGAAGGCGGCATACGGGGTGGCCGGGTCACGGATCGCGACGGGGTGTCGGCCTGGGCCTCTCGCCCGCACGCGCAGGGCGAAGTCCGTGTACGACGCCGGGTGGGGCATGGTCCGCCGCGCGCCGGAGGAGAAGGCCGTCCGTGCCGGTCGGTGCGTCGCTCCTGTGCCGCGGCGGCCGCCGTCCTCGCAGACCTGCCACGCCTGCTGGATCGGGGACGGCCGGCCGCTGCACGTTCGCGCGTGGACCTGCGGTGGGTGCGGCATGACGCGTGACCGTGACCTCGGCGCAGCTCGTGTGAACCTCTCCGCCGCCGGACGGGCGGAGAGGCTGAACGCCCGTGGCGGACCGGTGAGCCCTGGTGCGGCATTCCCTGGCGTGGCAATCCCTGGTGCGGCAATCCCGCACCAGGCACGGCCCGATGAAACGGGAACCCGCCCGAAGCCCCAGTCGGTCCTCATCGACGGCTGGGCGGGGCTCCCCGCCCGGGGCGGGGAGGACGTCAAGCAGTCATCGGACTCCAGGGTGACGGGCGGTCAGGTAGGTCGGTGGCCCGGATCGGTGCCGCCCTCGACGGGCGCCGCGGCACCGATGGTGTGGGCGGTCGGCTCGGAGGCGCGGAGAGCCGCCGTGGTCGCTTCGCCGGGACTGACCCCCGGGCCGGAGGATCAGTCGGTCGTGGGCCGGCGTTGCGCCTTCCGGCGATTACGCCCTGGGCAGCGACCGCCGGGCGATCGAAGCCGTCAGCAGTTCCTCGTCGAAGTACGAACCGACGGCCAGCTGGGAGGCACCTGCGCGTGCGTTCAACATGGTTTTGGTGATCCGCATGGCCGTGGGGTCACGACGGGCGATCTTCTTTGCCCAGTGGGTGACGGCCGCGTCGAGTTCGTCTGCGGGCACCACCTTGTCCAGGATGGACATTCGCTCCGCCGTGTCGGCGTCGAACGCGTCGGCGGTGAGCAGGAACCGGCGAACCGGGCCCTGTCCCCCCTCTTCCAGGAGCCGGGGCAGGACGCCGCCCCATGCAGGCGGGACTCCGAGGCCGACCTCCGGCATCCGGAATCGGGCGGTGTCCGCTCCGATGCGCAGATCGCAGAAGATCGCGAGTCCGAGTCCGGCGCCTATGACGTCGCCGTGCAGACGGGCGATGGTCACCAGCTTCATTTGCGCGAGTGTCGAGCAGACGCGCTGGGCCTTGTAGCCGAGGGACGTCAGCTCGGAGCCCGACGGGTCCCTCTGCATCAGTTCGGGGAACTCCGAACGGTCGCCGCCCTGGCAGAAGTGATCTCCCGCGCCGGACAGCACCAGCACGCGTACGTCGGTGTCGTCCTCCAAGTGGCGCAGGAGTGCCAGCAGTTCGGTGAGCATCTGGCCGTCGACGCTGTTGCCCGTCTCCGGTCGATCGAGCTGCACCTCGACGATGGCTCCCTTGTTGGTGTCGGTCACCCGGAGGGTCTTGAAGTCATGGAGCATGCGGGCGTCGTCTCGTTTCTCAGGTGGTTGATGGTCAGGGGAGGGTGAGGTGAAGGGACGTGATCCGTCGGAAGGCGACCCGCGGAGCCCACTGCGGGGGCCCGCTCAGGCGCGGCCGTACGGGGCGGCCGAGGAGCGAGGTGAGCAGGGTGACCGCTTCCAGCCGGGCCAGGGCGTTGCCCGCGCAGTAGTGGATCCCCGCTCCGAAGGCCAGGTGGGTCGCTCCACGATGAAGCTCGAAGCGATGGGGTTCGGGGTAGCGAGCGGGGTCGTGGTGGGCGGCTCCCACCATGAGCTGCACCATCTGGCCGGCCGGCACGAGGGTTTCCCCGAGCTGGATATCCGTCGGGGCCACACGGCTGATCATGTGGATGGGGGCGTCGTAGCGCAGCACCTCGTCGACGGCGTCCGGGATGAGCGCGGGGTCGCGGCGCAGGGATTCCAGTTGCGCGGGGTTTTCGAGGAGGAGGCGCACCGCGGTGGACAGGATGTGCGAGGTCGTCTCCAGCGCCGCGAGGATCATGAAGAGCGCGAGGCCGTGGACGGCTTCGTCTGCGCGCTGCCTGTCGGGTTCGAGCGCATCCCAGGTCCGGAGCCACGCCGAAACCGGGTCGTCCCCCGGGCGTATTCGGCGCTCACGTATCAACTCGTCGAAATAGGTCCGCAGTTGTGCCGTGGCCGCATCGGAGAGAGCCAACTGGCTCGGCGTGGGGAAGAGCTCCTGCGCGAAAACTTGATCATGCGTGAGGTCGCGCAGGAGTGCGTAGTCGGCGGCGGGTATTCCCATCCACTGGCCGATGGTGATGATGGGCAGTTCTTCGCTGACGAGGGTGTGGAAGTCCGCCGGCCCGTGGCGGAGTTGATCGGTGAAGTCGTTGAGCAGCCGGTCGACGGCCCGCTCCGCGGACGGACGAAGACCTGTCAGTGAGCTGTGCGGGAACAGGCTGCCGAGAGATCGGCGCTGCTTCGTGTGTTGGGGTTGGTTGAGCATCGGCAGCGACGCGGCCATCTGTTGCGATGAAGGCGAATCCGATCGGTTCGAATACCTTCTCCGCCAATCCGCATCGGGAACGTGCCAGGCCTTGTCCCGCAGAATCTGGTCGCAGAGAGCGTATGACGTGACGACGTATCCACCCCACGGTGCGGGGATGACCTCACCCATTTCGGCGAGCTGCCGATAGGCCGGCAACGGATCCGATTGGCCTGCCTCGGTTCGCAGCTTGGAAAATACCGCCGCCAATGCCCGCCGGTCGACTCCGACAGGGGCCATGAAAGTCTTCAAGGTATCTCTTTCTCGCAAGATCAAAACAGCGATGGCCAGCGCTGCATACCCTCACCATTGAACGTCTACGCAAGAGGAGAGTTTCCCCACACCAACATGCGCCACCGTGAGACGCGCGGAGTCGAAGGATTGCCGCTTATGTGAACAGATGGTACAAAACACCAAGGTTCTTGAATATACTTCAATCGACCCTCAGCACTGTCGACCGAGCAATTCCTGATGGAGATCCCGGCCTCTCGTGGGTGAAAAATCGATCTTCAGGAGAATGCGCGGATGCGCGATGACGGTCATGAGATTCTCGTACATCGTTGCGATTCGCCCCTCAAGGCCTTCCAGGTTCCCGTGAATCGAGTGGCCCGTCAGAACGAGGCCTGCCCAGGCGCCGGAAATCTGGTGGGCCTGCTCCACCGCGTTCACATCGGAGCCGATCTCGCCATGACGGCGGGCTTGGTTCAGCTGGTCGGTGGTGAGCCTGATCCATTCGGGCCAGGGCGTTCCGTATGCGTCCCGCGCTTCATGGGTCAGGGACAGGCGCAATGCGGCCATGGTTTTCGTGTCGCGAGAGATCCTGTGCCCAAGAATCATTCCGGTGTCAACCAACTCTTGGAGCTTCATGTCCCGAGGGACGAGGCCGTCGACTTCGAAGGCGGATTCGAGGATCGCCGCCGCGAGGGTCTCCTTGGAGGGGAAATGGAAGTAGAAGGCCCCCTTGGTAACCTTCGCATCTTCGATGATCCCGTTGATCGTCGCTCCGCCGAATCCTTTCTGCACGAATTGTCGGCCGGCCGCGTCAAGGATCTTCCCGTACGTCCATTTGGCGCGGTCCGATTTCGGCCTGGACCGCCGAGGCACTTCGGACACCTCATGCACCCTTTCGTCGCCCTCCTGGGGGCTCGAATCAGCCTCCGGTGAATTCCCAGCCACGAGATCCCGCCCTCGCATTCACGAACGCACGGCGGCCGGGGCCGCCCTGTCACAAACCCTGAGCTCCCCGCGGACTGCGAAGGGACGCCGGTCCATGGCGCTCTCCCGCACACTCCCCCGCGACGACGGGCGGCCGCGCCGGGTCGGGTCGGGGCCGAGCCGCGCCGTGCGCTCCCGTAACCCGCCCTTCCCGTCGCGTGAGTGGCGACGGGCACCTCCTGCCTGCTTCCGGAGTCGGTTCCGGTTGCCGCCTGAGACGCGGGCATTCCGGACCGGAGGGCCGTCGGAGCAGACCGATCGGTCGCCTGCAAACCTGCAGAATGACTACGCGGACAGGACACCGATCCCGTAAGCGGTGGGGAGGATTCTATGCACCCCGGACTCCCCGGGACCGCGCATGGAGCAGTTCAGGACAGGCGCAAGCAGAGATATGGCTTGCTCCGGAGCCTCTGGGCAGAATGCCCTCGCCCTCGGGAGGCGGTGTGAACCGAACAGACCGTGCGGTCTTCCAACAGTCCAGATGGTCTGTTGGAAGCGAGAGGGAGCGAGCGAGCGAGCGAGGGAGGCGGGCGGGCAGGGCACCTCGCGTCGACACCGGCACCGCTCCGCCCCGGGCAGCCGCCCAGTGGTGATTTCGCAGGTCGATGCAACCGACGCAGCCGACGCAGGTCGACGCAGGTCGATGCCGTCCGGCAGGCGCTCGGTCGTGTCACGGACCAGACTGGCAGGTGGGGTGCGGGAGAGGAGAGGCCCCGTCCCGCTGCCGGCCAGGAGGAGAAGCCATGTGTGCACTGCACAGGAAGTGGCTCTGGTGTGCTCTCGGGTGCTCCGCTGTCAGTCCACTTTTCGCCGTTGCCGCCGTCTCGGCGGCGCCCACCCAGCAGTCGACCTTCAGTGAGGTGGTGAAGCCGTCGGACTCCATCACCATCCCGGCACTGACCTGCCCCCAGGGCGCGTACCTGGAGAGCGGCGACCACTCACCCGGGCGACTCGTTCCCAGGGGTGTGCAGGTCAGTGAGCCGGGCGGCGTGGGAGTCACGATCGGGGAGGCGGACTGGGAGCGCCTGCCGACCGGGAGCTACGCGAAGGGGACCCGTCCCGGAAGCGCCACCAACTGGGACCCGACCGCCGCGCACGAGGTGACGGTCACCCTGCACTGCACCACCGACCTGGCCAAGGCAGCCCGGCAGAGCGAGCGTCTGGGGCCTCGCGGCTGAGGGTGCCGCACCGGAGCCGGCCCGACTCGGGCCGACTCGGGCCGGTCACTTCGGCCGGATCCGCCGTGCTCAGCGGTTCACGGGCGAAGTCGGTTGTGCGCGGGCGGAGTTGAAGGATCTGCCTCACGGGGAATGTACGGGGCGAGGGCGGTCCGTCGTACGGGATCCGTACGCCGCCCACCGAGGAGGTATCCATGTCCGATTCCCCCGTGCCCATCACACCGGAGCAGGAGGAGCCCACGAAGCGGGAGCACCTGAGGCTGCCTCTCCTCGCTGCCTGTGGGTGCGGATCCGGCTGCGGCTGCGGGTGCCAGTCCGGCGCCCCCTGTCAGTGCGGCGGATGAGCCCGCCCGCCGTCCGCCGCTCGCCCTGAGCGCGGGGAAGCCCCCCGCCGCGACACCCGCGGCAGGGGGCTTCCTCACAGCCGGGTTCTACTTCTCCTCATCCCCGCTCATCCGTTGTGGCCCTTGCCGTGCCCGGATGGGCTGTGGCCCGAGGGCTGGTGACCCGAGGGCTGGTGGCCCGAAGGCTGGTGACCCGAGGACGGCTTGCCCGCGGGGACGGGGCCCGACGAGTCCTGACTCGGCACGCCCTTGCGGACGATGTCCAGCACGGCCATCATGCCCATGTTTTCGTGGTTCAGGATGTGGCAGTGCAGGACCGTCTTCCCGGTGAAGTCGAGGAACTGGGTGCGGACGATGACCGATCCCCGCGCGGGCACCGTGACCGTGTCGTACCAGCCGCGCGACGGGCTGACGGGCGTCCCGTTGACGCTCATGAGCTGGAACTGGTTCGTGTGGACGTGGAAGGAGTGCTGCTCGTCGCTGGCGTTCACGACGGTCCACTCCTCGACCGTGTTCAGCACCGACGTGAAGTCGATCCGGTCGGGATCGTACGTCTTGCCGTTGATGTAGAACTCGGTCCCTGCCGAGTTCTCCGTGTAGACGACGGTCTTACGGGCGGCGATCTCGGCGTGGGTCAGGTCCTTCACCGGACCGAACTTGGTGGGGATGGACGCCGGCCTCATCGGCTTTCCATCGGTGACCACCGTGGCGAGGTCGGCCTGCGGGAACTGGTTGCCGGCCGAACCGGTGTTGTACGGCAGCGTCTCCAGCTGGGCGACACCCGGCTCCTGTCCGGCCTGAACCAGGACGTCGAAGCGGGCACCGGCGGCGATGACCAGACTGTCCGCGGAGTACACCCGGTGCACCGGGTGCCCGTCCTGGCCGATCACGTGGAACCTGGAGCCGGGGAGGTGGAGCTTGTAGTAGATGTTGGCGCCGATGTTGGCCAGGCGCCACAGCTGAGTCTCCCCCGGACGCATGTGGATGACCGGGTTCTGCTGGCCGTTGACCGTGCGGTTGGTGGCAGCACCGATGCTGAGCGGCGAGGTCTTGATCGAGTCTCCGTCGACCTGATCGTCCTTCAGTCCGATGGTGTGCTCGGTGATGTCCTTCAGGTCGCGCGGCAGGTACTGCCGGAGGTCGTCGATGATGAGCACACCGGATTCCCCACCCGCCACTTGAGCGGCCGAGTAGAAGTGGGCGTGCGAGTGGTACCAGTACGTACCCGGCAGGATGCTCTTCGGCAGCTCGTACCTGTAGTCGCGCGTCTGTCCGTACCCGATGGCGATGAAGATGTCATCGGCCGGGGGACGGGGCGACACGTGAAGTCCGTGCAGGTGGATGTTGGTGTCCTGGTCCACGCGGTTCGTCATCCGCAGTTCGATGACGTCACCGGGCCGGGCCCGGAGCGTGGGAGGCATGTAGCGGCCGTTGTACGTGAACGCGTACAACATCTGATTGCCGACCTGCACGCGCTTGCGCTCCACCGTGATGGACACCCGGAGGCGTCCGTTGTGGCTGACGAACTCGGGGGGATCCTGCAGACGGGGTCCCGATGCGGAGGGAGGCTTCGGATCCGCCGGCGTGGCGGCGGCGACAAGTGCCGCGTCGGCAAGGGGTGCTTGAGCGGTGGTGAAGAAGACAGCGAGCAGAAATAGGGTCGCCCAAAGCGCCTTTGGTCGGGGCCGCATTTACGGTTTCTCCTTGTGGACTTGTCCTGTGTTCCAGCTTCGGATATCACCTCGTGACGGCGAGGCGTGGAACACGGGTGCGTGACCACGAGGAGTTCGCCCGACCAGCCCCCTCCTGTCCCTTCCGGACCGCTCCTTCCCGTCCGCGCGACAGCGCGACAGCGCCCGGGCCTTGACGGCCCGGGCATGGATGTCGACGGCTATGCCCGGTGGTGCCGAGGCGGTACGGACCGGGCGCTCGTGAAGCAGGCGTGGATGCACAGGGAGCCGCAGGCGTCCTTGCGCAGGACGGCCTCGGCCATCATCTGCCACTCGGGGAGTTGGGTCAGGGTGAGCTCTTCGGCGCCCGTTCCGGGGCGGGTGGACGTTCCGCTGATGACGGTGCTCATGATTCCTCCTATGAGGGTGCGGGTCGCACACCCTCAAGAACACCACCCGGCCTCCCCACCCGGTGTCGTGCCTTCGGACGGTTCGGCGGATGACGTGCGGGGCGGTGGCCGAGGCCGTGGCCGGTCCGCCGCCCCGGCGACGGGACGGGCCGTGGGGGTGTCGTCGCCGGGGCGGCCGAGGCTGTCGTCGAGGCGGGCCGGGGCAGGCCCGGGCGGGCCGGGCGAGGCTTCGGCGACACCCTAGGGGCGGCTCTTGCGGCGCGGCGGGACGTCCGTCTTCACCTGCATGCAGGTTCCCATGCAGAAGACGCAGAAGGTCTTCGCCCAGGCGTCCTGTTCGGACGCCTGTACATCCAACCGTTCGAGGGTGAGGGGCCGCCCGGGCGACGGGGCACCGGTGACGGGAAGGTCGTTGTCCATGAGATGTCCTCCCAACGGGGACGAGTGGAAAATACGACCATCATCTGCACGTCCGCGACCGGCCGACGTCATGCGACCGGATGACGCGGAGGACCACGCGCGACCCGCCCGCCTCGTTCCGGCGCTCGGAGGGCCGTCCCGACGATCGCGGGGACCTGGCCGATCTCGGCGTCGGGGCGTCACGCCCGGCTTCCGCCGATCGCGCGTGTCCACCTGTCGGTGGACAGCCGGTCCGTCGGTCGGTTGTCCAGGTCCGCCCCTCCCGCTGCCTAGCGTGGGATCGGGAGGGGCCGACGAACCGCGGAGCGCCCCCGTATCTCATCGAAACGAGGGGTCCCATGAGCCCGTTCCTCACCGCCCTGACAGCCAGCGGGGTGATTCTGATCATCATCCTGTCCACCGACCTGGGCACCCGTCAGATCACCAACATGCGGCTGCTGCGCTCGATCATCGCCATCGCGGTCGTGATCGCGCTCTTCGTCCGTACGCTGCCCCTGGGCGGAAACGATCCCTGGCTCCAACTGGCCGGTATCGGTGCGGGAGTCCTCTGCGGCCTGATCGCCGCGACCCTCCTGCCCGCGCACAGGAGCTCCGACGGTCACGTCTACACCAGGGGCGGCATCGCCTATGCGATCGTGTGGACCCTGATGTCCGCCTCCCGCGTGCTGTTCGCCTACGGTTCCGAGCACTGGTTCGCACAGGACGTCATCGTGTTCAGCATCGAGAACAAGTTGAGCGGACAGGACGTCTACTCGAACGCCTTCGTGTTCATGGCCCTGGCCATGGTCCTCACGCGCACCGCCGTCCTCCTCGTCAAGCGCAGCCGGTTGCGCGGTGCCCGGGTCTCCGCGGCCGACAGCGTCCTCGGCGCGTAGAACCGTTCCAGGGCACGGTGGTTCCTCCGGCGTCCGAGGGGCGTCGCGCTACCCCGATGGAGACCTCCTCGTGGCGCATCCGGCGCCGGCCACGCTCGTCCGGCGGGTGCACGGTCAGCTGCGCGACCCCGGTCCGCTCGGCTCCGCCTTCGGGGCGGAGGCGGAGTCCTCGGCGTAGTAGCGCCGTAGCAGCTCCTGCTCGGCGTCCCGGTGCGGGAACATGAAGAAGATCAGCAACGCGCCCAGGGCGATCGCGGCCAGGCCGATGGCGTACGCCCAGTCGTCGCCGTGGAGGAACGACTGGCGTGCTGCCGCGACGATCTGGTCGGCGTATTGGGGGTGCTGCTGGGCGACCTGAGCGGCGGAGGAGAACGACTTCGTCAGCTCGCTCTGGACCTGGTCCGACACGTCCTTGCTCTCGGAGGAAGCGGCGATCGCCGACCTGAAGGCAGAGGCGTAGCCCGCGGTGAGGAGCACGCCCATGATCGACTGCATGATGGCCCCGCCGAGGTCCCGTTGCAGGTCGGCGGTACCCGAGGCCATGCCGGCCCGGAGCACGGGCACCGATCCCGTCAGCGAGTGGGATGCGGGCGTTCCGGCGAGACCGGCGCCGATGCCGAGGAGCACGTAGGAGAAGCCGATCTGCCAGTAGCTGCTGTGCTCGTCCCAGAACAGCAGCATCCAGCCGAAGGCGAGGAAGAGGAACGTGTAGCCGATCAGCAGGGTCGTGCGGGCGCCGCGCGTCTCGACGAGCTTCGCGGACTGCGGTGCCACGAGGACGATCATCACGACGAGGGGGAGGATGGCCGCGCCGGCCTCGACGGGGTTGTATTCGAGCACGTTCTGCAAGTACTGCTGGCTGATGAACGCCGAGCCCATCATCGAGCCGTACACGATGATTCCCGCGCAGGCTGCGACCCAGAACGTGCGCCGGCCGGCGATGCGGAGGTCGTACAGCGGGTTGGGGGCCCGGCGCTGGCGCAGGAAGAACGCCGCTCCGGCGGCCAGGGCGATCACGACCAGGCCGACGACCAGTGGCCCCTGGTGCGGGACGGCGGCGAAGTTGATCGCCAGTACCAGTCCCGCGATCAGGAGGACGGACAGGATGCCACCGAGGTTGTCCACCGGTTCGGTGGACTCGTTGGCGTGCGCGGGAACGAACAGCAGGGCCATGACCAGCGCCACCACGGCCAGGGGCAGGGTGACCAGGAACACCGAGCCCCAGTAGAAGCGTTCGAGCAGCGCGCCCGCGATCACCGGACCGAGCATGGAGATGCCGCCGCCCAGGGCCGACCACAGCGCGATCGCCTTCGTCCGCCCCGGCCCCGCCCACAGGGCGGTGATCAACGCCAGGGTGGTCGGGTAGGCCATGCCCGCCGAGAGCCCGCCGAGGATCCGGGCCGCGACGAGGACGCCGTCGTTCGACGCGAACGCGGCGAGCAGGCAGGCGGGGACGGACATGGCGGTGCCGAGGAGCAGGAGCAGTTTGCGCCCGTGGCGGTCACCGACGGCACCCAGATAGAGCACCGACGCGGCGAGGCCGAGGGAGTAGCCCACGGCGATGAGGTTCAGCGAGGTCTGGGAGGAGTCGAAGGCCTTCCCGATCGCGGGCAGCGCGACGTTGGCCACCGACAGGTTCAGGTTGGCCACAGCGGCAACGGTGATCAGTGACGCCAGAACGAGCGTCGCCCGCGCCGGGGCCTCGGACGGAACGTCGGTGTCAGGCGCGCCGCTTTTCGGCATGGAACCTCCGGGGCGAAGTGGGGCTTGGCAAGAGTCTTGCCTGATCCACCGTGCCGCACATCGCCCCATTGGGATGACAGGCCCACCGTCCCTGACGGGCTCCGCCGGTGGCCGCCGGTGCTCGCCGGTGCGGCGCGGCGGGCGCGGGGCCCGGTCCGTCGCGCCGCGGTCGCCACCCGTCGTCGCCGGCCGCGGTCGGTTTCAGCGGTCGCCGGCCGCCGTCGGCTTCAGCGTGGGCGGGGGAACAGGCGCTCGACGGCGGTGACCAGGGCCGCGCGGCGGGCCTCGACGGAGGTGTCCGCGGCCAACTCGGCCGCGGCGGCGCCGATCTCCGGCTGGCCGGCCCAGGTGGTGGCCATCTGGTTGATCAGGCCGAGCACGTCGACCGGATCCCAGACGGGATCGATCAGGCCGGCCCGCTGGGCGTCGCGGAGCTGTTCGACCTTGCCGGTGATGGTGGCCGGCAGGGGGGAGACCGTCTCGCTCTCGGCTGCGTCGTCGGCGGCGAGTTCGAGGCGGCCCCAGGTGATGAGTCGGTAGTGGTCCGGGTGGGCCGTGAAGTGGTCGAAGAGGATGCCGGCGTAGCCGGGCAGGTCCGCCGGGTCCATGCGGGTGGCCTCGACGAGCACGGCCGTTTCGTGCTCGGCGATGTGGCGGTAGAGGGCCTCTTTGCTGCTGAAGTAGGCGTAGACCCGTTCCTTGCTGGTCCGTGCCTGCTTGGCGAGGCGGTCCACTCGGGCGCCGGCGATGCCGTAACGGGCGAACTCGTCCTTCGCCGCGGCGAGGATCCGCTGTCGGGTGTCGGCGGTGCCGGTGACGGTGGCGGTGGCCGTGTTCGAGGTCTTACGGGAAGCGGCGGAGCGAGGCATGGGGACACGATAGGCGACCGAACCGTTCGGTTTGCCATGCGTGTGGTCAGGTCTTCTCCCCGAGGGCCGGGCGATGCGGAGAGCGGGTCCACCACGAACCCGACGAGTACACCCTGTTCGGTTCGGATCCGTGGCGGTTCGGATCCACGGCGGGCCGGGCCGGATCCGCGACGGGTTCGTGGCGCCGGGCGGCAGCCCGGGTATCAGCAGCCAACGATCGGCGGGCAGCGATGTCAGCGCCGGCAACATCAGCGGCCGACCCGGCGGAAGGCCTTGAAATCGGTGCCCCCACCGCCGAGGAACGTGTCGCGGAACCTCTGGGTGAGGTTGCCGACCATCGTCAGCTGGATCATCTCGGTGGCCTCGGCCCAGTCCTTCTGGCCGTCGGCGGTGAGTTCCATGTGCTTCCGGACGGCTTCCTCGTTCTCGTAGTGCTCGTGCTGGAAGTACGAGCCGTCGGGTGCCCGGAAGATCTCGTAGCCGAGGACGTACGGCTCCTGGGCCTCGGTGACCGGGAGGACCTTGGCCAGGTAGTCCTGGAAGCGGCCCTCCATGCCCGGCTTCACCCGGTAGTGGAACAGGGCGTACACGACGGTGTCGCTCATCGACTTCTCCTTGCTGTGTTCGCGCTTGCCGCGTTCGCGCTCCGATCCGGTTCGGTCCGGTCCGGTCCGGTCCGGTCCGGTCGGCACCAAACCAAACCGTTCGGTGTTGACCGTACGCGGGAGCATTCCCGCAGTCAAACCGAACTGTTTGGTTTGAGTCTCAGGACGTGCGCCCGTCCTCCGGCGGTAGGAAAATTCGACGCAGGCGTACTGCCGCACCGCCGCAAGGGCCGGTCCCCGTCCCGAGGCGCTGCGACTCCCGCGACTGCGGAGGTGCCCGAGATGAACGACCGGCCCATCGCGGACTACGCCCTGCTCTCCGACTGTCACACCGGGGCACTCGTCAGCCGTCACGGGTCGGTCGACTGGCTGTGCATGCCGGACTTCGACTCCCCGTCCGTCCTGGGCCGGATCCTCGGCCCCCGGGCCGGCCATTGGCTGATCCGGGCGACCGGCCCCTCGCACCAGAGCCGGCGCTACCTGGAACGGACGATGGTTCTTGAGACGACGTTCAGCACTCCCACGGGCACGCTCACCGTCACGGACGCCCTTGCCACCGGGCGCAGCGAATCGGGACACGACCTCGGCCTGCACGCGCCCCATCTCCTCGTCAGGGTCGTGCGTTGCACCGAAGGCCGCGTCGCCTTCGAGACGGAATTCGCCCCGCGACCCGAGTACGGTCTGAACAGCCCCCGATTGGTGCCGGTCGAAGGGGGGCTGCACTGCCTCGGCGGGCCCGACACCCTCACCCTGTGCTCGCCGTACCCCCTTGAGACGACGGACGCGGCCCGGTGCTCCTCGGAACTGCGCGAAGGCCAGTACGCGGGCTTCGCCTTCCAGCACGTACCTGCCGACGGCCAACCCACCATGTGGTCCCAGGACGAGATCCTCACCCACTTGCAGGACACCGTCGACGCGTGGCGCGCCTGGTCGGGGCAGCACCAGACGTACGAGGGACCGTGGGCGGAACTGGTCCACCACAGCGGCCGCGTCCTGCAATCCCTCAGCTTCCAGCCGACCGGTGCCATCGTGGCCGCTCCGACCACCTCCCTGCCCGAGGAGACAGGTGGCGTCCGCAACTGGGACTACCGGTACGCCTGGGTCCGCGACGCCTCGTTCACCCTGGACGCCCTGTGGGTCGCGGCGTGCCCCTACGAGGCGGAGGAGTTCTTCCGTTGGCTGGCACGGGCTGCGGCCGGGGACCCGGAGCACCGCCCCGATCTCCAGATCATGTTCGGCATCCGCGGCGAACGTGACCTGAGCGAACGAGAACTGCCCCACCTGCCCGGCTGGCGGGACAGCCGTCCCGTCCGGATCGGCAACGGCGCCTGGGCCCAGCGCCAACTCGACGTCTACGGCGAACTGCTCGCCGCCTTCCACAAGTTGCGCCACCACCTGCACGACGCCGACGACAGCACCAGGGCCTTCCTCGCCGGGCTGGCCGACACGGCCGCGGTCCGCTGGCGCGAGAAGGACCAGGGCATTTGGGAGGTGCGCAGCGAACCGCAGCACTTCCTGTACTCCAAGCTCATGTGCTGGGTGGCCGTCGACCGGGCCTTGGACCTCGTCGACGAGTTGGGCGCACAGGAACGGGTCCCCGTCTGGCGCCGGGCCAGGGACGAGATACGCGCGGCCATCGAACAGGACGGGTGGAGCCCGTCGGCGGGCGCGTACACGCAGGCGTTCGGCTCCGACATCCTCGACGCGTCGGCCCTCATGATCGCGATCGTGGGGTTCGAGGCTGCCGACACACCCCGGATGCGGGCCACCATCGAGGCGGTCGAAGCCCGCCTGACCGGGCCGGACGGGATGGTCTACCGCTACCTCACAGCCGACGACGGTCTGCCCGGCGGCGAGGGAAACTTCCTGCTGTGCACATGTTGGCTGGCCCAGGCGCTCGCTCTGGCAGGTGACGTCGAGGGAGCCCGCACCGTATTCGAACGCGTGGCAGGCTGCATGAACGACGTGGGGCTCCTCGCCGAAGAGGTCGATCCGGTTTCCGGCGAACTCCTCGGCAACTTCCCTCAAGCCTTCAGCCACATCGGTCTCATCAACGCCGCCTGGGCCATCCACCAGGCGGAGCTCCGGACCGGGTGACGTCAGCCCCGGCACGGACGTGTCGGCGCTGATCGACGAGAGTGGCCGGGTCGTCGTCAGGGCCCACGACCTTGATGGCCGGCCCCGATGTCACCCGCCGCTGACCCCGTCACCCGCTCAGCGCCTCGCTCCCTCAGCGCCTCGCCCCCTCACCGTCCACCGTTCGGTGCCGCCCCTCCGACCAGGATCGCGCTCGCGACGACGTCGAAGAGGTGATCGGCGCGGGGCGCGAGCGAGGGTTGATCGCCCAGCCAGGCGAGCGCCGCCACCAGCGCGAACAAGTCGGCGCCGTCGATGTCGGTCCGCGCCGCGCCCGCCTCCTGGGCGCGGGTGAGGAGCCGCGCGCCGGCGGCGCGCAGCGTGACGCACGAGGCGTGGAGCGCGGACTCGGTGTCCTCGATGGCTGCTGCCATGAGCGCGACCGCGCCCCGGAATTCCGTGGTCCACGCAACGCAGTCGCGTACCCATGAGACGAGAGCGGCCTCGGGCGAGCCGGAGGCCGCCAGGGCGCCCGCCTTGGCGGTCAGCTCGTCGAAGCTCGTGCGGAGCAGGGCGTCGAGCAGTGCCTCGCGCGTCGGGAAGTGCCGCAGCAGCGTGGCGAGTCCGACGTCCGCCCTGCGCGCGATGTCGCGCATGGAGACGTCGACGCCCTGCTCGGTGATGGCGGCGCCCGCTACTGCGAGCAGGTGATCGCGGTTCTTCCTGGCGTCGGCGCGCATCGGCCCTCTTGACTAAGTGGTTCAGTGGTCCATATATTCGGATCAGTGGTCCACTTATGTGGATCGCTGATCCGTTAACCCTATCGCCCAGTACGAGCAGGATGAAACGATGGAACGAGCGGCGGCACGAACGACAGGACCCACGGCAGCACGAACAACGATGCGGGCGATCCGGCTCCACGAGCACGGCGGCCCTGAGGTTCTGCACCACGAGGAAGTGCCCATCCCCACGATCGGACCGGGTGAGGTGCTCGTCCGCGTGCACGCGGTCGGCGTCAACCCCCCGGACTGGTACCTGCGGGACGGGATGACCAATCTGCCTCCCGAGTTGAGACCGAAGTTCAGCCTGCCCGTGATCCCGGGGACGGACTTGTCTGGAGTCGTCGAGGCCGTCGCTCCGGACGTGGACGCCTTCGCCGTCGGCGATGAGGTCTTCGGCCTCCTCCGCTTCCCCGGCTTCGAAGGCAGCACCTATGCCGAGTACGTGGCCGCACCCGCTGCGGACCTCGCACTCAAGCCGGCCAACATCGATCACGTACACGCCGCCGGGGCGCCCATGGCCGGCCTCACCGCCTGGCAGTTCCTGATCGAGCTCGGACACGACCACCCCTCCCCCTTCCAAGCGGCGCAGCACCGTCCCGTACCGCTCGACACCGACAAGACGGTGCTCATCAACGGAGCCGCCGGCGGCGTGGGGCACTTCGCGCTACAGCTGGCGAAGTGGAAGGGCGCACGCGTCATCGTCGTGGCGTCGGGCAAGCACGAGGCGTTCCTGCGGGAGCTCGGCGCCGACGAGTTCATCGACTACACCAGGAGCCGCCCCGAGGAGCTCGTGCACGACGTGGACCTCGTGCTCGACGCCGTCGGCGGCCCCCACAGCAAGCGCTTCCTGCGCACCCTCAAGCGCGGAGGCTCGCAGTTCCCCGTCTTCTTCGGCGCCTTCGACGAGGAGGAGAACGCGAAGCTCGGTGTCACGGTCACGGGCACCCAGGTCCGCTCGAACGGCGAGCAGCTCGCCCAACTGGGACGCCTGCTCGACGCGGGCACGGTCCGCGTGGCGATCGACAGCACGTTCGCCCTCGCCGATGCCCGAGCGGCGCACGAACGCGCGTCTCAAGGGCACATCCAGGGCAAGATCGTGCTGACCGTCGCCCAGGAGCGACCCGTTTCGCCCTGATGGTGGCCGCGGGACCGTCCACCGTATCGGCGGGTGGCGGTGGGGGCTGTGACCTGCCTCCGGAGCCGGGCGGGGCGGGGCGGAGCGGGTGATCTTCGGGCCATACTGCTCATGCGAGCGCCGAGGTTGGCGCAGGTCAGCGAGGTCGCGTTTCCGTCCGCTGTCGCCGGTGCGGTGCCGGCGAAGGCGGACAGGCCTACAGGTGCCCCGGCCTCCCCGCTTCCGGGCGTCCCGGCGTCCGGCCCTCCCGGCGTCCCGGCGTCCCGGCGTCCCGGCGTCCCCGCGAACGACAACGCCTCATCGCGGGCTGTTCCCGCTCGCCCGGTACGCCGTCGTGTCGCGCGCCCGGGCTGTTCGCCCCGCCCCCGGTCCGTTCGGAGGACGCGGGCAGCGGGGCGGGGCGCGTTCCCTGGAAGGGCCGGTCACTCAGCGGCGGGATCGAGTACCTCCCCGCTTCCCGGCCCACCCCTTCCGGAAGGACCACCCGTGGAACTCACCCTGCTCGGCACCGCCGCCCCCGAGGGTCTGCCCCGGCCCGGCTGCCCCTGCGCGGGCTGCGCCACCTCCGTCGGCGCGCACGCCCGCGCCGCGACGGCGGTCCTGGTGGACGGGGTCCTGCTCCTCGACGCGACGCCGGACGCCGGCGCGGGTGCCGCCCGGGCCGGGCACGCACCGTCCGGGATCCGGCACGTACTGCCGGCCCGCCCCGCGGAGGACAGCCCGGCCGGAGCGCAGCTGCCCGGCCTGCCCCAGGCCGGCCGGGTGCCCGCCGGGCAGCAGCTGGTGGCGGCTTCCGGGCACCGGGTCCGGGCGGTCGCCGTCGACGTGCCCGGTACCGGCTACGCGGTGACCGGCCCCGACGGCACCCGCGCCCTGTACCTGCCGCCCGGCGCGGCCCCCGCCGAACCCACCGAACCCACGGAAGCTGCCGGACCCTCCGGACCCGCTGCCCCGCTCCCTGGCAACCGCAACGGCGACGGCGACGGCGACAGCGACGGGGAGGACGTGGACCGCCCGTACGACGTGGTCCTCGCCGACGTGCTGGGCCGCCCGGAGGCGCTGGCGCGGCTGCGGGCCTCCGGCGCGGTGGGCCCCGGTACCGACGTGATCGCGGTGCACCTGGACCACGACGACCCGCTCGGCGCCGAACTGGCCCGCCGCTGCGTGGCGGCCGGCGCCCGGGCCGTGCCGGACGGGACCGCCGTGCTCACCGGCCGGCCGGTACCGGCCCCGACCGTGCCGCGCCGGACCCTGGTGGTGGGCGGGACCCGCTCGGGCAAGTCCCTCCAGGCGGAGCGCCGCCTGGAGGCCCACCCGGACGTGGTGTACGCCGCCACCGGAGGCGGCCGCGACGGGAACCCGGACTGGGTGCACCGGGTGCACCTGCACCGGGAGCGGCGCCCCGCGCACTGGCGGACGGTGGAGACCCGCGACCTGATCCCGCTGCTCACCGAGGACGGTCCGCCGCTGCTGGTCGACTGCCTGGCGTCGTGGCTGGCCGACGCGATGGAACGGATCGACGCCGGGGACGACACGGCCTGGCTGGGCGGCGGGCAGCAGAAGCTGCGTGCCCAATCCGTCGAGTTGGCGGCCGCGGTACGGGCTGCCCGCCGACGGGTCGTGCTGGTCAGCAGCGAGGTGGGTTCCGGGGTCGAACCCGGCACCGTCCGGCAGCGTCGCTACCGCGACGAGCTTGGCTGGCTCAACGCGGCGGTGGCCGGTACCTGCGAGGAGGTGCTCCTCGTGGTCGCCGGCCAGGTCCTGCCCCTGAAGGGCTGAGCACCCGGCCCGGGTTCTCGCCCCGCCGGAGTCGCCGAAGTCGCCGGAGGGCCCGCCCGACCTTCGCCGTCGCGGATCGGGCGCCCCCCTCAGGGTGATCCGAACCGGGGACGCCGCGTCCGTTGCTTCACCGGAGCACGACCGTGACACCGCACCCTTCGAGGAGTTCCACGACCTCCTCGAAGTAGGGGAGCCCGTCCTTCAGGTCCTCCACGACGTCCGCCAGCGCGTGGCGCGCCACCTCGGAGTCGTGCCAGATCAAGGTGAAGGGCGGCACCACCCCGAATCCACCGGCCAGGCAGTCCTTGAAGGCGTGCCACTCCCGGCCGAAGTAGCGGCCGGGCCCGAGCAGGGCCTCGGCGATCGCACAGTGCAACCCCGGCACATCGGTGACGAACCGACCGTCCAGGTGGTGCTCACCCCCGGATCGGTCCGGTCGGGGCACGGGCACCCGCCAGGCGCGCGTGGTGAGTTCCAACCATTCGGCCCTGCCCCGCGAGTCGTACGGAGCCCACGCGTTCGGTTCGGCCGGTGGGCCCTGACACCACTTCTCCCAGACCGGGCGAACCGCCGGCAACGGCCGGTCGTCGCCACCGTCCCTGAGGATGATGTCCTCCAGCCCGTCGCCGAGCACGGACGGTCGTACGCCGTCGATCGCCAGGCGCACGACGCGGGAGGCCATCACGGCACCGTGCCGGTCCAGCATCAGGAGTTCGAACCTCTCCTGTGGCCACCGGCGCGGTTCCTGCGTCCCCACGAGCAGTGGCTCCGTCGCCTCGCAGCCGATCAGCTCCATCGGGACGGGGGCCGGGTCGTCCCTCGGCTCGAACAATTCGTCGACGGCGGAGCACCGCCCCATGCGTGCAGCGGACACCGTCGTTCCCGCGAAGAGCTCGATCCGCGAGGCCGCGGGCAGTTCGACGAGGTTCTCGTCCTCCTTGACGCCGGCTCCGAGCACGATGTCGTACAGGGCCGGGTCGGCGGCGTGGGGCTGATGGGCCACCACGACCGCGTCGACGAGGGTCCACCACTGCACGGGTTGCTCGTCGTCCCAGACCTCGACGCACACGTCGCCCAGACCGCGCAACGAGACGTCGGACTCGCCCAGGATGTCGATCAGGACGCCTTCGGGGAGGCATCCCCGAAGGGTCAGCACCTCCCGGGGCAACGGCGCCGGGTCGACGAACAGGCCCTCGACTCCCGCGCACCTCCCCCAGAGCTGCTCCACGCCGTCCTCGTCCTCCTGCACCACGAGGTACTTCACCGGGAATGCCCGGTCCCAGCTGACGTGATCCGCGATACGCACCCAACCCCCGAACATACGAGCAACCTTCACGCCCACGATACGGATCCCTTCACCCGGGCCGGAACGGCGGACGGGTGGACGGGTGGACCGGCGGACGGGTGGACGGGTGGACCGGCGGACCGCCGGCACCCCGGCGGAGTCCGATCGGGCGGAGGTCGGGGCGGGGCGGCGGCCGGGCAGCGGCCGGGCGGCGGCGCCCTCGTCGCGTGGGCTGTCGTAACAGCGCCGTCCACTCGGCTGCGGGGACCGGTCAGCCGATCGTCGGGGCGAGGTAGCGGCGCAGGGCTCGCTTCAGCTCGCGGACGACGGCTTCGCGCTCCGGGCCGTCTTCCGCCGCGACCACGAGCGGGATCATCGACTGGAAGATCTGGATGGCCACCCTTGCCGTCAAGGCCCGCTCCGGAAGCGGGAGTTCGGGTGCACGTGCGGCGATCAGCGCTTCCACCCGGGCCAGTAGGGCGGACTGGATCGGGCGGGCGGCATCCGTCAGCCCGGCGGGCATGTCGGGGCGGGCGAACAGTGCCTTGAAGCCCGGGTTGGCCACGTTGAACGCGATGATCGGGTCGACCATCCGATCGACCACCGTGTCGAGGGCGGTGTCGGTGTGGTGAGTCGTGTCGAACGCCTCCTGGTGGGCCGCGCGGAGCTGGGTGACGAACCGATCGGCGAGGGCCTGGGCGATCGCGGCCTTGTTCGCGAAGAACTGGTAGAGCGAACCCGGCGAGATCCCGGCCTCGGCGGCGATGGCGATCGTGGTGGCCTTCTCGTAGCCGGACCTGGCGAAGACGACCGCCGAGGCGTCGAGGATTTCGACCATCCGCCGTTCGCCGCGCGCCTGGCGCCTCTTCGGCACGGACGCCGTCCCATCAGCGTGAACCATCGACTGAACACCCCTCACATCTCGCCCTGTGGGCGCCCCTTGAAAACACGAATGAACATTCGTAATCTGCCACGGCGGTCAAACACGAATGACTATTCGCAAATTCTACCGACAGGGGAACCATGCTCGGCAGGTTCATCGCGGAGCGGGCACGGTTGATCGTGGCCCTCGGCATCGCCGTCGCGCTTCTCGCGGGCGCCATCGGCGCCGGCACCATCAACGCGCTCTCGCTCAACCGCTTCGAGGCACCGGGCTCCGAGTCGATGCGCGTACGCGAAGCGCTGGCCCGGGACCACCGGACCGGCAGCCCCAACCTGGCACTGCTGGTGACCGCCCGTCAGGGCCGCGTCGACGATCCGGCCCTGACCGGGGCGGGCGAGGCACTCACCCGGGAACTCGCCGCCCACCCCGGGGTGGGCGCGGCCTGGTCGTACTGGAGCGAGGGCGAACGGGAGACCCTGCGCAGCCGGGACGGCCGGCAGGCCCTGATCCTGGCCTGGGCCCCGGGGGACGCCAACCAGGTCAGACGTGACCTCCTGCCCGTCCTGACACCGGCCTTCACCCGCACCTCCGACGCCTTGACGGTGCGGGTCGGCGGCAGCGACGAGGTGTTCCGGCAGACCATGACGCAGGCCAGGCAGGACTTCCTGCGGGCCGAGCTGCTGGTCCTCCCGTTGGTCCTGCTGCTGCTCTGGTGGGTGTACCGACGGATCTCCCCCGCGCTGTTGACGGTCGGGATCGGGCTCTTCGCGGTATTCGGCTCGCTGGCGATGCTCCGGGGCGTGGTGGCGTTCACCGACGTGTCGACCTTCGCCGCCAACATCGCACTGGTGATGGGAATCGGACTCGGCGTCGACTACGGCCTGTTCGTGGTCTTCCGCTTCCGCGAGGAGCTGCGCGGCGGCCATGCCGTACCGGATGCGGTCGCCCGGACCGTGCGCGGTGCGGGCCGGACGGTGCTGTTCAGCGGCGGAACGGTGGCTGCCTCGCTGTCGGTGCTCCTCGTCTTCCCGTTCCCGTTCCTGAGGTCCTTCGCCTACGCGGGGGTCGCGGTGGTGCTGGCCGCCGTGACGGGAGCCACCGTGCTGCTTCCCGCCGCGCTGAGCCTGCTCGGACGCCGAGTGGAGCGGCGCGGGCCGGTGCCCGACGTCACCGAGGGTCCCTGGTACCGCGTCGCGCGGCGGGTGATGCGCCGGCCGTTCGTCTTCGGCGGAGCCGCGTTGGCCGTCCTGCTGCTGCTCGGCGCGCCGTTCCTGGGCGTGCGGTTCGGACTGCCGGACGACCGGGTACTGCCCACCTCCGCACCGGCCCGCCAGCTCTACGACCAGGTCCGCGCCGGCTTCCCCGTGGAGGAGGCCGACGCCATCCAACTGGTTGCCTCCGGGGCATCGCCCGAGACGGTCGCCCCCTACGCCGCCGCGCTCTCCCGGCTCCCCGGGGTGGCCCGGGTGGACTCCTCGGCGGGTTCCTACCGGGGCGGCTCCCGGAGCACCGATCACCCGGGCGGTCCCGACCACCTGGGCCAACGGCTGGTCGTCCTGCCCACCTCGGCCCGGCTGGCCGAGGACGCCACCGGCCTGGTCCGGGACGTGCGCGCGGTACCCGCGCCGTTCCCCGTCGAGGCGGGAGGATATCCGGCCGAACTCACCGACTACCGCGACGGCGTGACCTCCAAGCTCCCGCTGGTGGGCGGGCTGATCGTGTCGGTGACCTTCGTACTGCTCTTCCTGATGACCGGCAGCCTGATCGCCCCGCTGAAGGCGACCGTGCTCAACGTGCTGAGCCTGTCGGTGATGTTCGGGGTCCTGGTACTGGTGTTCCAGCAGGGCCACTTCTCCGACCTGCTCGGCTTCACCCCGACCGGCACGATCGAACCGAGCGTTCCGATCCTCATGTTCTGCATCGCCTACGGCCTGTCCATGGACTACGAGGTCTTCCTGCTCGCCCGGATCAAGGAGGAGTACGACCGCACCGGCGACGCCCTGGCCTCCGTCCCTCTGGGCATCGCCCGGAGCGCACCTTTGGTGACGGCGGCCGCCGCGATCCTGGCCGTTTCCTTCGCCACCTATGCGACCGGCCAGGTGGTCTTCCTCAAGCAACTCGGCGTCGGGATGGCCCTGGCGATCCTGGTGGACGCGACGCTGATCAGGGGCGTACTGCTGCCGGTACTGATGCGGCTGGCCGGACCGGCCAACTGGTGGGCCCCGATGCCACTGCGCCGCCTGCACCGCCGGATCGGGCTGCCGGGCTGACGGGCTGACGGCCTGGCGGCCTGGCGGCCTGGCGGCCTGGCGGGCAAGCGCGCTGACCGCCCGATCGTTTCGGAAAGTGGGGCACGTTCTCCGCCGTCTTCGGGGTGCGGTACGTCCTCGCTGGTCAGGGCCGGGGTGCTGCCGAAGGCGCGGGGTGCGGGGTGCGGGGATGGACGTCTCCGAATTGCGCGCGGTACCGGGCGTACGGGCCGCCGCGGTGCTGTCCCGGGCCCTGTCCGACCTGCTCGATCCCGCACCCGGCGAGGTGGAACGGCTCTCCCGGACCGAGAAGCCGGCCCGGTTGCTGGAGACGGGCCGTGACGTACCCGCCGAGCTGCGGGCCCGGCCCGCTGACCGTCCGCACGGCGCGCGCAGCCGCTCAGACCTCGTCGAAGGCCTGGTCCATCTCGTCGAGTTCGCGCTGGTTCAAGGCGGTGCGGAGGTCGAGGAGTTCCGCGGTCCATGCGGGGCTCCGCAGGGCGAGGATGCAGTGGAGGGTGGGGTGGACGGTCGCCTCGGCCCGGTATGCGGCGTTCTCGGTGTGCCGGAACGTCATGTGCAGCGTGCCCTCGGCCGCCTCGGTGACCGGCACGGTCGGATCCGGGGCCCAGTCGTGGCCGTGGCCGCCGTCGATGCCCCGATGGCGGGGCAGCAGCAGAGCCACGGGAGAGGTGAACGAGGGCGTGGAGGGGAGGCCGGAGCGCACCGTACCGTCGGGTGCGACGTGACGGGAGCCGCGCGGGGTGCTGACGGTCCGCCCGCCGTGGTCGACGTCCAGGATCCACCGGTCGGTCGCCAGGTACCGCAGGGTTCCCGTCTCGCCGATCTCCCCGTCCGCGAAGACCGTGCGGAACCCGCAGGCCGCCTGCGGTGGATCGGCCGCGAGCATCAACCGGAGCAGCGTGTCGTGGTCCATGGTTCCGCCTCGTCCGTCCCGGGCTCAGGTGTCGCCCTTCTTGAACTTGCACGTCGTTGTTTTGTAGCAGGTGGCCCGGTCGCTCTGGACCGATCCCGCCGTGGACACGGCGGTGCCGTCGATCCTCAGGTGGAGGTTCCAGGCGTCCCAGAAGTACCGCTTGCCGTCGTAGGGCAGGCGGTTGTGTCCGTTGCCGTTCTGCCCCTCGGTGCGGGTGTACGACTTCGCCGGGGTGGAGCTTCCGTAGAGCTGGTCCTCGTATCCGTACACGGTGTCGTCCGGCCACTGCGCGACGTCGCGGCGGATCCGCAGGTTGTAGGTGAGGGAGACCGGGTACGCCGACGACCACCGCATGTCCACCCTGCCCGAGTGGTGGTGCAGGCCGATCTTGAAGTTGAAGGAGATCGTGTACTTCCTCCGGTCCAGGAGGGCGACCACCGTCTCGGTGCTGTTCGCGTGGTGGTCGTCGACCCTTTCCGCCCTTTCCGCGGGTCGTTCCGAAGGTCCATCCACAGGTCGATCCACGGGTCGTTCCGAGGGTCGGGTGGCAGCCGACCGGGGCGCCGTCCCCACCGGTCGACACCGCGCGCGGGTCCGCGACCGTACGGACCTCCGCGGGCCCCAGAGATCCGTCGGAGCGCGCGGTGAGGAGGGTGAACGTCCCGCCCACGCAGGTCCAGTCCCGTTCCGGATGCTCGCGCTCCCCGTAGCGGGCGCAGGCCTCCGCCGGATCCGGATCGGTGAGCCGGGCCGGCGGTTTCAGCACGGTCGGCGGGGTCGCGGACACCGCGTCGGCCGGCGTGGTCGTGGCCGCTCCCAGGAGCACGGCGCACACGGTGGGAACCAGCAGGCGAAGACTCATGCCACGGTCATTCCGACACGGTCACGGATCCAGTCCCGCTGAAGGAGTGAACACCACCCTGCCGACCGCGGACGGACGTCCCCCCGGCGTTCGAGGTGGCACCCGGCTGTGCCGCGCCCCGGACTCCTGCGCCGGGGCCGGAGGATCCGGTCGGCAGCAGCATGATGGAACGAGCCGGCACCGCGTGGCGGCTCCCGAACCGGGGCGCCGCCGCCCACCTGCCCCACCTACCGCGTCCGCGGTACGGGCGGGCCTTCGCCCGAGAACCGGTGTCCGGACCGGGTCGGGTCCACGGCACCCTGTGGCAAGCCGACAGCGCGGTCCCCCTCGGCGGGCGCCTCCTGGCGGTCAAACCCTGGCCCGGCTTCCACGAGGGACGCCTGGACTGACGACCGCGCAGGAGGCTCCGGGCGATGCGCGGAGGCCGCGAAGCGCGATACCACCGTCCGCTCCGGCACGGCCGGTACTCGCCGCGCCACGGGCAAGTTGCCGCGGCCCGCGGCCCCCTGACCGACTCCTCGCCTGCTCGACGAGGGAACGGATCATTGGCGGCTCACCGTACGGGTCACGCCCGCGACGATCGTCGTCGCCAGGATCCAGCCGGTGATGATCAGGACGTACGACAACCATTGGTGCCAGCCGACAGGCGCGAAAGCCGACTCCTGGCCGAAGCTGATGATGGGCAGGAGCAGATCGAGGGTGTAGAAGACCGCGTTGAAGGCGGGTCCCTCGCCCGCCTTGGCGGGCCTGGGGTGATCCAGGCCGTACGCGATCGATCCGATGGCCATGAGCGACAGCAACCAGACGGCCGCTCTCGACGGGCGGAAGCCGTAGCCGACGATGCCGTCCTGGACGTGGCCCCACAGCCGTCCGTACCAGGTCAGCGTGGTGCGCCGGCGTCGCTGCTTGGCAAGTTGGACGAGTCGGGCCGCGTCGTCGTCACCGACGTGACGGTAGGCGGCCGTCAGTTGCTCGTAGCTGTAGGGCTCGTAGCGGTCGCCGTCCTTCTCCAGCATCGGAAGCCGCTTCGCCGCGGGCTCGTGCGGGGTGAGTACGGTGTAGGTGAGGTTGCTGATCTGCACCCGCTCCGGCAGCACCTTCGGTTCGACGTTCATGATCTCCATCCGGGAACGCCGCAGGTTCAGGGCACCCTCGATCCGATCGCCACCCAGCCAGAGTTCGCCGATGACACAACTGCTGGCCCGTAGCGCCGTGTCGCCCGGATGCGACAGCTGGGCGTCGAGCAGGTCGAGACGGCCCGATATGCGCGAGCCCCGGAGCTCGATCCCGCCCTGCGTGCGTACGCGCCGTGCACGGACATGGGCTCCCACGGTGAGGTTCTGTGCGTCCAGGGCGGTGCCGTCGGGCCGATGGAATTCTGCGTCCTGAACGTTGATCCGCCCGGCGATGGAAGCGCCCGTGAGTCGTACCTGCCCGTGCGCACGCATCTCCGGTGCCCACAGGTCGGCACCGATCACGGCCTGGTTGAGCTGCAGCACCGGCTCGGAGTCGTCCGGCGCCGTGAACTCCGCCGTCTCCATGAACAACGCCCCGGAGATCTGCGCCCCGCCGAGCCGCACCGGCCCCCGCATACGGCAACCTGTCATCCGCAGCACCCCGTCGACCCGCAAGGTCTCCGCGGCCAGCCCCGGCAGAACCGACTCGCCCAGGTCGAGCTCGCGCAGTTGGGCGCCGTACAGGTCGGGAGCGCCATCGAATCGGCAGTGGCTCAGCCGGATGGCGGCATCGATCGTGGCGTGCTTCAGGTCCAGTACGCCGGTGATCCGCGCCCCCGTGATCCTGAGCGCGGCGATCTCTCCCTCCTCCTGCGGGGCCTTGACGAGCAGTGCCCGCAGCACTTTCGCCCGTACGGTCCGCTCGGCGCCCCAGTCGTTGCCGAGCGCCGGATCCTCGTCCTCGGCGGCGCGAAAGTCCACGGGCCCGCCTCGCGGGTAGGCCCGCCATATTCGTGCTTCTGCCGACGTCAGATCGTCGATCTCGCTCACGTCGGCATTCCGACGCTTCGCGCGCGAGCTGTCACGTGCCGCCCAGAGAACGTCATTCCGTTCCAATCCCCCGCCCCGCCCGGCCAGTAGCCGAGCCGGTCCCCCAATTTACCAACTGCGAGTCCGTGAGGATCTTCAACAACTTCCCGAGCAGCATCGAGGACCTCGCCGCGCCGTCCTCGGTACGGGTCCTGCTGCGTGGCGTTGCGCGTGAGCGTCCTTGCGGAGCATCCGGTACAGCACGCACGGGCGGAGCGGCCCCTCGGGCACGCTCGGATCCGCGAAGTCGTCCGCCGGGTTCCGGGTCATGCCGATCCGGCGCATCACTGCCTGGGACCGGAGGTTGTTGACCGTCGTGGACGTAACGATCTCCGTCAGCCCGAGCTCCTCGAAACCGAAGGTCAGGCAGGCCAGAGCAGCCTCGGTGGCGTAACCACGGCCCCACGCCGAACGCGCCAACCGCCATACGCCCAGGTGTTCCCGGACTTCGGGATCGGCGTTCATCGCGGCCCATGGTTCGAGGTCGGCCTCCCGCCACGGTCGGAGCAGGAGGCGGTCGGTACGCAGTGCCGGCATGCCGACCGGCCAACGCCATCGGGTTCAGGGTGTCGAACGGATATGTCTGCTCCAGGCTTACGGAATAGGCACCGGGCTTCGTTCGTCCGGACGCGGCGCGGCGCGCCCTGCCTCTCCTCGCCCCGCCTCGCACCGAAGAATGGGCACCTCAAGAAGGAGCGTGCCCGGGCATTCCCTCATGCTCCAGCGGCACGGTTGAGTTCGGCGACCGGAAACGGTGTCCGCTTGCTCCCCGACAGCAGCCGGTGGTGGAACCCTTGCAGGACAACGGCGCCCCGGGCATGACGTTCGATGACTGCCGCGATCTCGGGCGCAACGCCATCGGGCCTTCGCCCGTCGATCCACTCCCGCAGGAAGGCGTCCGTATCCGTTCCACCCCGGAGGCGGTCGACGAGGTGGTGGTGGATCAGATGGCTCGCGGTGTAGTGACGGTCGTAGGCGAGATGGTCCGAGAGGAACTGCCTCTCGGCCGTCGAGAGCTCGAAACCAGCGCTCAGGGCCAGCCCGAAGTCCGCGAAGTAGATCAGTCGGCCATCGGTCAGGAGGTTGCGGAAGTGGGCATCGAAGTGCACGAGGCCGCGAGAGCTCATGAACGCCGTGCCCTGCGCCAAGCCGTCTTCCACCCACGAGTACGGGGAGCCGCTGCCGGTCACCGCGGTCTCCCGACGCTCGTGCAGCCACACGCCGAGCGTCTGCGGCACGTGCTCCAGGAAGAGCACCAGGCTGTGGGAGGACCGGCCGATGGCCTCCAGTCGCTCGCGTACGGCCGGTGAGCCGTCCCAGTGCGCGACCGCTCCGTCGATGCCCCCGAACTCATTCATGAAGTTCTCGGGAGGGGAGTCGGGCAGGACACGCCAGTGGTACATCAGCGGAAAGCCCGCGTACTCCTCGCCCAGGACCCAGTTGGTTGTCATGGTGTGTACGGCCAGCTCCCGCCAGGCACCGAAGCCGGCCGAGCCCACTCCGTACTGGTAGAACATCGGCAGACCGAAGAGGTTCGCCGTTGACCGCATGTTCTCCGGCCGGGTCTCGACGTCCGTCAGCGGAACCCTCTTGACGAAGACCCGCGTCCCGTCGATGTCCAACTCCGCGGACCTGCCGCCGATGCCGTCCCCGCCCGCCGAGGCGGACGACACGACCTCGCCGAGCCGCCTGTCGCTCAGCAGGGACAGGCGGGTGGCCATGCTCCCGTAGGCGGCAAGCCGCGCGGCGTACGCGGGGTCGGGGTGGCGCATCAACAGCTCCTCGGTGCCCAGAACCAGGGCGTCAGTGCCCCATACGAACACGATCGACCCCATCCGCCAAGGTCGAATCCGTTCTCACGAGCGGCCCTTCCGGGAGCAACGTTCGGGGCCGTGCTCACCCTCGCCCGCGAGGACAAGGCCCGCGCCCGTACTGCCGGCATGGACGCACGCACATCCGGCCAAAGAGTCCCTCCGAAGGCCGGCCCATGGCGGATATCGGATCTTCGCTTGTGCGGGTCGAACTGTCATGCGAGGTTCGTCGCAGTCGTAGCTGCACGCCCGCACGCCCGCCACGTACCCGCCAAGTACCAGGGCACGGGTTCCTTTCACCGTGACCACTCATCCGCCGCCACCGGGCTCAGAAGATCCGTGAACCGTTGGCGGTGGCGGTGGCGGCGGTGGCGGCGGCTTGCCGTCCGAACGGCTCTACAGGGCCGCCATCACGGGGTCACGTCCCTGTGTGCAGGCAGTACGTGCGTGCAAGGAGTAGTTGTGCCCTCATCCACTTCCGACACCTCCACCACCCCGGCCCTGTCCGCCCGGGGACTGCGCTACCGGGTAGCGGGTCGGACGCTGCTCGACGGGCTCTCCCTCGACGTTGCTCCCGGTACGAGCGTGGCCGTCACCGGGCCCAGCGGGTGCGGCAAGTCCACCCTGTTGAACTGCCTCGCGGGTATCACCCTGCCCACCGACGGGAAGGTCGTCATAGCGGGTCACGACGTCACCGCGGCCTCGGCCTCCGGGCGGGCCGCCCTGCGGCTGGCCCATGTCGGGATGGTCTACCAGTTCGGTGAGCTGCTGCCCGAACTCACCGCGTTGGAGAACGTGGCCCTCCCCGCTCTCATGTCCTCCACCCCGCCCGGGGAGGTGTACGCGCGTGCCGAGTCGCTGTTCGGCGAGCTGGGCCTCGCCGGTCTTCATGGTTCGCCCACCGGCACCCTGTCCGGAGGTGAGCGGCAGCGGGTGGCCGTGGCCAGAGCGCTCATCGGCTCTCCGACCCTCGTCCTGGCCGACGAACCGACCGGATCCTTGGACGGCAAGGCCGCTGATGCGGTGGCCGAGCTCCTCTTCGCCCTGCCGGCGGAGCGGCCGTGCGCGCTGGTGGTGGTCACCCACGCCCCGTCGGTGGCCGAGCGCGCGGACGTGGTGCTGACCTTGGTCGGCGGGAAGTTGGAAGGTGTTCGGTGAGGTCGAGGACCGGTTCCGGTACGCGTCTGCTGTGGGCCCTGGGGTTCCGCATGGCCCGTACCCGCGGCGGATCGACGCATCGGGCGGCGCTCACCATGGCGGCTCTGCTCGCGCTGACGACGGTGTGGGCCGTGGTGGCCGCCCATACCGTCCACGAGCGGCGCGATGCGCGCATGACCGCGCGCAACCCGGTCCCGGTGGCATCCGCCGCGGCCCAGGCCCGCTGGTGGGAGCGGCCCGACGAGGTGGGTGAGCGTGCCGTGTCCGTGGTCCACGTCAGGCCCCTGGCCGCCGGCATCGCGCCTCCGCCCGGGCTCCCGCGTTGGCCGCGCCCCGGGGAGGCGTACCTCTCCCCCGCCCTCGCCGAGGCGGCCCCCGACCGGTACGGGCAGCTAGCGGGCAGGATCTCGCCCGCGGGTCTCGCGGACGCCGTCGAGCTGGTGGCGTACGTCAACCCGGCGCTGGGCGGCTTCTTCGACGAGGTCGACGAACCCACCTCCTTCATCGGCGCGTTCGGCGCCCGCCAACACGACTCGTTCTTCGTCGCCTCCCACCAGTTCGACCGGGGGATCGCCGAGCTCGACCTGATCGTGGCACTGGTCGCGGGCCTGCCCGTGATGGCACTCGTGCTCGTGGCGGCCCGCAGCCGCTCGGAGGTACGTGAGCGGCGGCTGCTCCTCCTCGATGCGCTCGGCGTCCCGGTCCGGGGCAGGGCCGTGGTGGTGGCGGCGGAAGCGGCCCGGCCGCTCGGCTACGGGATCCTGGCCGCGTGCGCCGTGGCGGCGACCGTTTCGGTGACCTCCCTGACGCTGCCGTTCACCGGCTACCGCGTGTGGGCCGACGACCTTCGGGCGGCGCTCCGGTGGCTTCCCGTGTGCGCGCTGGGCACGTTCCTGGTCCTGCTCGCGCTGAGTGTGGCCGGCTGCCTCGTCCGCCGTCGGCGTGCCGGGTCGGCGCCCGCCCTCTCGGGCCCGGCCACCGGGGGCCGGTGGCCGGGCGTGGTCTTCGTCGGCGCCGTCGTCGTGGCCGCCTGGGGGTCGGAGTACCGGGGGACGGTGGGGAAGATCGGCTTCGTGGTCGGGGCGATGGCCGCCCTGAGCGTGCTTCCGTACGCGACCGCTCGCGTGGCCCGCGTCATCGGTGCCCGGCTGGCCCGTGGCGGTGGCCGACGCGGGGACGCGGCCATGATCGTCGCCGGCCGATGGCTCGCGGCCCGGCCGCAGGCCTTGGCCCGGCTCAGTGCCGCTCTCGTCGTCGGCCTCGGGATCGTGGTCATCGGGCAGGTGATCACCACTCAGTTCACCGTTCCCGCCGAGGCGGCCCGGTCCCGCTACCAGGCCGGGGACGACACGCTGATTCAGGTCAGGTCCCGCAACGTCCCCGCCACCGCCGAAGGGTTCGTCGCGGCCGTCGGCGCCGAGCGGGTACTGCGCTACTCCCCCGAGCCCGGTGGGGAGGGACTGCGGGTCACCGGTACCTGCGAAGCCCTGGCCGCGTTCGGAACCGTCACGCGGTGTCCCGTCGAGCCCGTGAGCCCGGAGAGTGTGTTCGCCGGACTGTCCGCGCTGGGACGGGAGGTGTTCGCCACGAGGGAGATGCTGCCCGGGCCGCCGGTCACGGTGTGCGCGTGTGCCGCCCCCGTCGAAGGGGAGGCGACGCTTTTCGGGTTCCTGGTGGTCAACCGTGACGGAGCGTCCGGTACGGAGGCGATCGAGCAGGCCGGCCACCGGCATCTGATCGGGCCGATGACGGCGCAGCCGGGGCAGGACTGGTATCTGGGATCGGCAGCCCAGGCGGCCCAGATCCGGTGGCTGCTGGACTTCGCGCTCCTCGGCATCGCCGCGCTGGCCGCCGCGGGCGCCCTCGGCGCCGCGGGGGTGTTCATCGAACAGTCCCAGGCCCTCGGCCCGCTGGCCGTCCATCAGACGGGACAGGGCTTCTACCGGCGGATCGCCCTGTTCAACCTCGCCCTGCCCCTGGGAGCCGTCGGGGTGGTCGGGTCGGGTGTGGCAGCCCTGCTGGGATCCCTGATGATCAACCTGGGCAAGGGGGGTTGGATGTCCGCCGCCCTGCTCGGTTCGGGGGTGGCGGTGGTCGCCGTGTGCGGTGTGGTCGTGGCCTGGTCGTGCGGACGCACCGCCTCCGCCCACGCCTCGTCCTGGACGCCACGAGCCGACTGACCGTCCGGGAGCACGGTGGTCCGCCGCCGGCCCGTGGGACGCGGACCTCGCGCCGGACGCTCGTGACGCCGGGGCGTCAGGTGGGCCGGACGGTGATCGTGCACAGGCGCTTGGTGGCCCGGGTCAGGGCCACGTACAAGTCCCTTTCCCCGCCCGGACGGGCCGCGACGATCTCCTCGGGGTTCAGGACGACCACCCCGTCGAATTCCAGGCCGCGCGCTTCGGACGCCGGCACGATGCGTGCGTGGTCGGAGATGCCCCGGGCCGTCAGCTCGCTCACCCTGGTGTCCGCGCAGAGCACCCCCAGAAGCTCGCCCGGGTGCGCGGCGCGCTGGGCGCGGAGTTCCTGAACGACGGCGGTGACCAACCCGTCCGGAGAGGTGGTCACGCTGCGGGGGCTCTCACCGTGGCGCAGTGAACGGGTGGGCTGCTGGTCCGGGGCGATCCGCGTGAGCAGGTCCCGTGCGCTCTCCAGGATCTCCTGCGTGGTGCGGTAACTCACGGTCAGGTCGTGCAGGTTGAACCGCGGCCCGACGTGGGGGCTCAGGGCCTCCTTCCAGTCGCGTGCCGTCGTGACCGGGCCCGCCTGGGCGAAGTCACCCACCAGCGTCATCGCCCGTGCCGGGCAGCGGCGGACGATCATCCGCCACTGCATGGCGGTCAGTTCCTGCGCCTCGTCGACGACGACGTGCCCGTACGTCCGCTCGGGAGGGCCGTCGACCAGGCTCGCAGCCTCGTCCAGCAACGGCACGTCGGCATCCGTCCACGGGGCGTCCGAACCGCGCAGCAGGAGGGACCGCTCTTCTGCGGTCAGGCGGGGCAGGTGCTCGGCGAGCGCGTCGGCGTTCGTCAGGAGCGCCTTCACGAGGTCACCGGGTACCAGCCGCGGCCACAACGCCTCGACGGCCCGGTCGACGCCGGCGGCGGCGGAGGAGGAGTGGTTGCCGTCGGTGTGGTCGTTGCTGTCGTCGCCATCGTCGTGGTCGTCGCTGTCGTCGTGGTCGTGGTCGTGGTCGTCGAGGAGGTCGGCTCGGATGGCGTCCACGTCCAGTTCGTGTGCCGGACCCGAGTCGGCCGCACCTTCGATGCGGCGCTGGGCGGCGCCCGTGAACCGGTCGAGGTTGATGCCCGTCGCCCTTTCGGTATCGGCGTCGATCTGCTCCAGGAGGTCGCCCATGTCCCGTTGCATCGCGTCGGTTACGGCGTCGACCAGGAGCTCTTTGAACACCCGGCGGGCGGGGTTGTGCCCGGGTACGGCTGCCACGGCGGCGTCGCGTGCCGCGGCGACCTGCTCGCCGGACAGGTGAACCGGTTCCCGTCCGACCCGCACGGTGAAGTCACCGGTCGGGGCCTGGTGGACGCGCAGCAGGCCGGCCAAGGCGTCGGCGAGTTCGGCACCGCCCTTGAGACGCGCCGTTTCGAACGGGTCCGCAGTCTCCGTGGACACGCCGGCCAGTTCCCGGCAGGTCGTCAGATCGACGTCGTTCTCGCCGAGAGAGGGAAGGACCTGGGAGATGTAGTCGAGGAACCGGGCGTTCGGGCCCACCACCAGGACACCCTCCTCCGCGGCGCGCGGGAACGCGTACAGGACGTAGGCCGCCCGGTGCAGGGCGACCACCGTCTTGCCGGTGCCGGGTCCGCCCTGCACCACGGTCACTCCTCGGTGGGCGGAGCGGACGATCTCGTCCTGCTCGGCCTGTAGCGTCGCGACGGCCGCGTGCATCCTGCCCGTACGCCGTGCCGAGAGGGCTTCGGTCAGCGGGCCGTCCCCCACGACGTCCTCGTCGGTCGGGGCGGTGCCGTCCAGGAGTTCGTCGCTCAGCGAGACGACCGTGCGCTCCTGGAGCCGCAGGTGCCGGCGCCGCCGCAATTCCATCGGGTGGACGGGGGTCGCCTCGTAGAACGGACGCGCCGCGTTCGCGCGCCAGTCCACGAGCAGGGGCAGGTCATCGTCGTCCGTGTGCAGTCCGATCCGTCCGATTCGCAGGGCCGTGCCATCGGTCCGGTCGATGCGCCCGAAGACCAGCCCCCTTTCGGCGCCCTCCAGCCGGTCGATCTCCTTGGCCAGACGCTCGGCGGCGGCCCCTCTCTCGTACGCCTCACCGGCGCTTTCCGGCAGGGCCTTCAGCACGGTCGCCCGGTTTGCTCGCGCCTCGGAAATCCGCTCGTCGAGCAACTCGTACAGGGAGGACACATAATCCCGCTCGGATGCAACCGCACGCACAACCACTTCATTCTTTTTGGGCAACAGGGGGCTCCTTCGATTCGAGCCACACCATACGGCCGGAGTTCCCTGAAGGTAAGTCTTGACTTACTTGGCCAGTCATGGCCCTGTGACTGAATGCATAAAGGTTGAACCGTCGTTCCGAATGCGGATACCGCCCCGGCGGCGCCCCGACGCCCGCCCGTCGGCAGGCCGGTCCTTGCACGAACCTGGGCCTCTCTTGGACCGGTAGCCGGCGTCACTCCGATCGAATTGGATGACGGCCGATGGAATGTTTTACCGACGTTCAGGATCGGATTCAACCGCCTATGGCAAGGGGTTATTGATCGAAGGAAACTTCCCCTGACCCAGCCGCCGGAGTCGGGGAGTTTCGTTTCTCGGGTTTCAGTCCCGAAGGGTGGCGATGGCCTTCTCGATTCGCCGCCGGCGCGTTTCGGGCTTCTTCGCGCTTTCGATGGCGCGCACGTGCTCGTGTTTGCGGCCGGGGGCAAGGTTGTCGTACGCGGCGCGGGCGACCGGGTCTTCGTCCAGGGCGCGGGCGAGGTCAGGGGGTTCGACGACTACGCGCGGCTCGGTGTCGAGTTCCAGCTCGACCTCGACCTCCTCGCCGATCGCGACACCCGCGGCCTGCCGGTTGGCGTTGCTGAGGCCGAGCAGGTGGCGGCCCCGCAGGATGGCGACGCGGCTCCTCCAGGAATGCCCGTTGACCGTGATGGTCACGGGCGGCCGCGCGCCCCCGCCGAGCGCTTCCACCACCTCGGGCGGAACGTCCAGGCCCCGCATGGGCTCGGGTGGCTCGACGTGGGACCGAAACTTCATGATCTTTCTCCTGTCGCCCTGGAGTGCTGGAGTACTGAAGTACTGAAGTACTGGAGTACTGGAGTACTGGAGTCCGTGGCTACTCGGCGTAGGGCTGGTCGGTTCCCTGGGCGCTGTGGCCGAGGCTCCAGACGTAGCCGTCCGGGTCGGCGAAGGTGCCGCCGTAGCCGCCCCACGGCAGAGCGCCGGCGGGCTTGAGGATCGTCGCACCGGCCTCGCGGGCCTCCGCCATGACCTCGTCGACCCGTGCCTCACTGCGGACGACGTACGTCAGAACCAGCCCGCTGAAGCCGCTGCCCTCCGGGTCCGTGCCCACCAGGTCGGCCAGGCCCTCGCGACCGTAGAAGCCGACCGGCGAGGCGCCGTCCGAGTCGAAGAACACCGAGATGCCGTAGTCGTTCCGGATCTTCCAGCCGAGTCCCTCTGTGTAGAACCGCTTGGCCCGGTCCATGTCCCGGACACCGAGGAGGATGGAACTGACGTGCGCCTTCATGTCGTACTCCTTGCACTGTGGATGCGACGAACGGATGGAGAGCGGGAGGGGTGGACCGATGGATGGGGCCGGTGGTCAGGACGGGGTGGGGGCGTGCGACGCGGCGGCCTCCCAGGCGAACCCGTCCGGGTCGGTGAAGACGCCGGCGGTGCTCCCGAGGACGATGCGGTGCGATCCGGTGCCGTCGGTGGGGACGCCGAGGTCCTTGGCGAGAGCGCGGCGCTTGTACAGCGCCAGCTTGACGGGGCCGGACTCACCGGCGGCGAACTCCACGTACTTGCCGCCGAAGCTCTTGGCCACGGTCAGACCCCGCTCGACGTAGAACTGCTTGGTGGCCTTCACGGACTCGACGCCGAGCAGCAGGACGATCTCGTCGACCTCGCGGGTGTCGGGGCCGGTGTCCTTCTTCGCCGAGGTCGCGATCTTCCAGATGGTCCCGTCCGGGGCCCGGACGACGCCGCCGTAACCCCACAGCGACTTCGTCGCGGGCTTCAGGACCGTGGCGCCGGCGTCCACGGCGGCGCCGAAGAAGCCGTCGACGGTGGCCGGCCCGGACACCGTGAGGCCCAGGGTGAAGCCGCGGAATCCCGTGGAGTGCGCCTCGGAGGCCCGCAGGCGGATGTGCGTGTCCACGCCGAAGGCGGTGTAGAAGCGCAGGGCGGCCTCGGGGTCGGCCACCTCAAGGGTGATGGACGCGAGGGACGTGTGGGCTGCGGTGGAAGCGGTGGTTGCCATGACCATCACGCTAGGGGCTCGGTGGCGGCCGGGGCTTCTCGATTCCTGACCGGTCTTGAGACCTGCTTCGCCACGCACGCCGGCATCCCCTGCACCCTGATCGCCGGCCCCGCCCCGCCGGCGATCGCCGCGGCATCGGCATGCTCGTCCGCAGTGGCCGACGTAGCCGCCGTGGCGGCCGCCCCAACCGCTGAATCCGCCGCGTCCGCCATGTCCGCCGCCTGACGTCGGAACGCCCCGGGCGGCATGCCGACCAGCTCCGTGAAGCGGGTGGTGAACGTTCCCAGTGACGCGCAGCCGACCGCGAAGCAGATCTCGGTGACGCTGAGGTCGCCCCGCCGCAGCAACGCCGTCGCCCGCTCGATGCGGCGCGTCATCAGGTACGAGTACGGGGACTCGCCGTAGGCGGCCCGGAACTGTCGACTCAGGTGCCCGGCGGACATGTTCGCATCACGGGCGAGCGCCTCCACGTTCAGCGGCTGCGCGTATTCCCTGTCGATCCGGTCGCGGACACGGCGCAGCCGCGCGAGATCGGCCAGGCGCTGCGCCTGGACGCGGGCACGCCGCAATTCGGGCTTGCACATGAGAACCCTCCCCTTCGTCGCTCGTCCGTCACTTCCGTCGACCCCACCAACGCCTTCGAGCTTCCGGGGTACCCGACTTGGCGGGTGCCCTGGACGCTCGGTGGTGGGTGATCGTGTGTGGTCGCGATGCCGACCCGCACGGCCGCATCGATACCCGTAGTGCTCAGCGGTTGTGCTCAGCGGTTGTGCTCAGCGCAATTCCTGGATGCGGATCAGGTTTCCCGCGGGGTCGCGGAACGCGCAGTCGCGGACGCCGTACGGCTGCTCGGTCGGCTCCTGGACGACCTCAGTGTCCCCGGCCTGCACCTTCTCGAACGTGGCGTTGAGGTCCGGGGTGGCCAGCAGGATCCAGCCGTAGGTGCCCTTGGCCATCATCTCGGTGATCGTCCGGCGCTCGTCCTCGGTGATGCCGGGATCGGCGGCGGGCGGCGTCAGAAGGATCGACGTGCCCGGCTGACCGGCCGGGCCGACCGTGATCCAGCGCATCCTGCCCTGTCCGACATCGCTGCGGACCTCGAAGCCGAGGACGTCGCGGTAGAAGGCGAGCGACGCGTCCGGGTCGTCGTGCGGAAGGGAGGTCGTGTGAATGGTGATGTCCATGATGAGCAGGCTAGAGGTGGCGCCGCGCACCGCGCTTCTCGATTCCTGATCGATTCGTACACGCTCAGAAATTCGTGGTGGAGCGGATGCTCCGTCAGTCGCCCGGCAGGGAACTGCCGGCACGCCCCTCATCGTGAGCACGACCCGTCCCGCCCCGGCTGCCGAGGGGCGCCGGGGCGGGAGACGGTGGGTGAGGGGGACGGGGGTGGTTGCTCCGCGTCCGGCGAGAGGGTCAATGGAGCTGGATGGCGTTCCAGTCCCAGTTCGCGTTGGCCGGGGTCGAGTAGCTGCTGGTGAAGGGCTGGATCAGACCGGCACTGTTGGCGAGGCCG